>JBQCHA010000244.1:0-8438 GCA_051955175.1 Sphingomonas sp. | reverse complement strand
AACATCGCCGATCCGAAGCAGCCGATGCTGACCGACTTCATCGATCCGAAGCGCTTCACCTATCTGCCGAACACCGCCGGCTGCTTCACCGCCGAGGACGCGATCCGCACGCTCAGGCTCGCGCGGGAGGCGGGCGGCTGGGACCTGGTGAAGCTCGAGGTCCTGGGTGAGGCGAAGACGCTCTATCCCGACATGGTCGAAACGCTGCGCGCGACCGAAATCCTCGCGAAGGAGGGTTTCAAGCCGATGGTCTATTGCGTCGACGATCCGATCGCGGCGAAGCGGCTGGAGGATGCCGGCGCGGTGGCGATCATGCCGCTGGGCGCGCCGATCGGCTCCGGCCTCGGCATCCAGAACGAGGTGACGATCCGGCTGATCGTCGAGGGCGCGAACGTGCCGGTGCTGGTCGATGCCGGCGTCGGCACCGCGTCGGATGCGGCGCGCGCGATGGAACTGGGCTGCGACGGCGTGCTGATGAACACCGCGATCGCAGAGGCAAAGGACCCGGTGATGATGGCCGCGGCGATGAAGGCGGCGATCGAATCGGGACGGCTCGCTTATCGCGCCGGGCGGATGGGCGTGCGTCGCTATGCCGATCCGTCGAGCCCGCTCGCCGGCCTGATCTGATCGGCGGGGAGGGGGGAGAGATGAGCGACGTCAGGCTCCACGACAGCTGGAAGACGCCGCTCGCGCCCGAATTCGCCAGCCAATACATGCAGCAGCTGCGCCAGTTCCTGCTCGACCAGAAGGGGCAGGGGCGGCGCATCTTCCCGCGCGGCAGCGACTATTTCCGCGCGCTCGACCTGACGCCGCTCGACACGGTGCGCGTGGTGATCCTGGGGCAGGACCCCTACCATGGCGAGGGGCAGGCGCACGGCCTGTGCTTCAGCGTCAAGCCGGGGGTGCGCACGCCGCCGTCGCTGGTCAATATCTACAAGGAGATCGAAGCCGATCTCGGCATTGGGCCGGCGCGCCATGGCTTCCTGGAGCATTGGGCCGAGCAGGGGGTGCTGCTGCTCAACAGCGTGCTGACCGTGGAAATGGGGCAGGCCGCGTCGCATCGCGGCCGCGGATGGGAGACGTTCACCGACGCCGTGGTGCGGCTGGTCAACGAGAAGCCCGACCCGGTCGTGTTCATGCTGTGGGGCGCCTATGCCCAGCGCAAGGCGGGGTTCGTCGACACCTCGCGCCACCTGGTGCTGAAGGCGCCGCATCCGTCGCCGCTGTCGGCGCACAGCGGCTTCTTCGGCTGCCGGCATTTCTCGCAGGCGAACGCGTTCCTCGAATCGAAAGGGCTACCGCCGGTCGACTGGGCGCTGCCGGACGATCCGATGTTGCCGGGAACCGGGGAGCGCCAGCCGGATTGATCTGAGCGGCTTTGCGGGAGAACCGCCATGATGCGTATCGTGCTTGCTATCGCCGCTCTTGGACTTGCCGCCGCCTGTTCTGCGTCCTCCACCGGCAACGGCAAGGGGGGCGGTGCGAGGAGCAGTGCGACCCACGTCACCCTCACCGCCGCGGACGGCGTGAAGGTCTATGGCGACTATTACGAAGTGCCGCATCCGAAGGCGCTGATCCTGCTGTTCCACCAGGCACGCTCCAGCGCGGCCGAATATGCCACCATCGCGCCGCGTCTCAATGCGATGGGCTACAGCGCGCTAGCGATCGATCAGCGTTCGGGCGGCGACATGTTCGGGCCGAACCGCACCGTGCGGGCGCTCGGCACGTCGCAGGACTACATGGCGGCCGAGCAGGACCTTCGCGCGGCGCTCGACTGGGCGGTTGCCAAGCGGCAGCCGGTGATGGTCTGGGGCAGCAGCTATTCGGCCGCATTGATATTCCTGCTCGCAGCGGACAATCCCGGCAAGATCAAGGCACTGCTGGCCTTCTCTCCGGGAGAATATCTGCCTGACAAACATGCCGTGGAAAACGCGGCGGCGAGCCTCGACCTGCCGGTGTTCATCGCCGCGCAGCCCGACACGGGCGAGACCAAGGCGGCTCGGCAAATCTACGACGCGCTGGGGCATAGGCCGCCACCCAGCACGCTCTATCTGCCGCAACATGGCGTCCACGGCTCCTCGACGCTGATCGCCGGTCGCGATCCCCAGGGCGCCGCGCAGAATTGGCAGGCCGTGCAGCGATTCCTGCAGGCCGTGAGCGGCTGAGTGCCGCCAAGGAACTGGGGTGGGACTTAACCGTTGTTAGGATGAGCACGCGGAAGTGACCGATCCTCGGCCTTCAGGCGTGAGCGTAAGGAGACGCGTTATGGGTGAACTCACCGACAAGATCAAAGGCAACGTCAACGAGGCGGTTGGCAAGGCCAAACAGCAGTCCAACGACCCCGCCACCCGCGACGAAGGTGCCGCGCAGGAAGGCAAGGGCAAGGTGCAGCAGTTCGCCGGCAAGGTGAAGGGCGCACTCGGCGACGACATCTGACGCCGGCCTAGACAGACCTGAAGAAAAGGGCCGTCCGAATCGCCGGGCGGCCCTTTTGGTATGCGGCGCTGCCGCGATCAGCGATTGCGCAGCCGGGTGATCGTCGTCGCGGCGGTGATGACTTCGATGTCGGTCTTGAGGTGGAGCAGCTTGACGCCGGGCTGCGCAAGTGCGCGGTCCAGCGCCGGAGCGAAGTCTTCGGTTCGCGCCACTGCTTCGGCCCAGCAGCCGTAGGCGCGCGCGAGCGCCGCAAAATCAGGGTTCCTGAGCTCGGTGCCGGAAACGCGGTCGGGAAACTCACGCTCCTGGTGCATGCGGATGGTGCCGTAGCCGCCGTTGTCGATCACCAGCACCAGCAGATCGGCGCCATGCGCGACAGCGGTCGCCAGCTCCTGCCCGTTCATCAGGAAACAGCCATCGCCGGCCAGCGCCACGACCTGGCGATCGCGGTGGCGCAGCGCCGCAGCGATGGCGGCGGGCAGGCCATAGCCCATCGCGCCGGCGGTCGGCGCCAGCTGGGAGACCGGGCCGGCGTAACGCCAATAGCGGTGCCACCAGCCCGAATAATTGCCCGCACCGTTGCAGATGATCGTGTCCGCTGGCAGCCGCTCGCCCATCGCGGCGACGCACGGACCGAGATCCATCGCCACGTCGCGTGCGGCGGGCGTCGACCAGGCGCGCCACTCGGCATGGGCCTCGGCGCCGGCGGCGAGCTGTTCGCGCTCGATAGCATGCACATCGGCGGCGAATTCGGTCATGTCGGCGCAGATCGCGAGATCGGTGCGGTAGGTCATCCCGATCTCGGCCGGATCGGGATGGACGTGGACCAAGATCTGCCCCGGATGCTCGGGCGTGATCAGCGTATAGCCGTCGGTGGTCGCCTCGCCGAGCCGCGGGCCGACGACGAGCAGCAGGTCGGCTGCCTTGACCCGCTCCACCAGCTTCGGATTGGGGCCGTAGCCGAGGTTGCCGGCATAGACGGTGCAGTCGTTGGCCACCGCGTCCTGACGGCGGAAGGCGGCGGCGACGGGCAGGCCGGTGCGTTCCGCCCAGGCGGCAAAGTCGCGTGCGGCATCCGGTGTCCAGCCGGCGCCGCCGATGATCGCCAGCGGCCGCTCCGCCCGGTCGAGCAGCGCGGAGAGTTCGCCCATCGCGATCGGGTCGCACGGCTGGGCGGGCGGCGCGACGCGCGGCCGGTCGGCGGCGTCGACCGCATCGAGCAGCATGTCCTCGGGCAGCGCCAGCACCACCGGTCCCGGCCGCCCTGACATCGCCACGCGATAGGCGCGCTCGACATATTCCGGGATGCGCCGTGCGTCGTCGATTCGCGCCGCCCATTTGGCGATCGGCGCGAACATTGCGGCGAAGTCGATCTCCTGGAACGCCTCGCGGTCGCGGGTCTCACGCGCGACGTCACCGACGAACAGGATCATCGGTTGCGAATCCTGCCGCGCGACGTGCACGCCGATCGAGGCGTTGGTCGCACCCGGCCCGCGCGTCACGAAGGCGATGCCCGGGCGCTGCGTCATCGTGCCGTCGGCACAGGCCATGAACGCGGCGCCCCCTTCCTGTCGGCACACGACCAGGTCGATCGCCGGCGTGTCGTACAGCGCGTCAAGCACGGCGAGGAAGCTCTCCCCCGGCACGGCGAAGATGCGATCGCAGCCTTGCGCCACGAGATTGTCGACCAGGATACGGCCGCCGGTGCGTTGCGTCATCTCATTCTCCCCGGCCCCCTCTACCGTCATTCGCGCAGCGGCGTGAACCCCGCTTGTCTTGGACGAACAAGCGTGTTTGTGTCGGCACCGCATCAAGGGGAGACAACGCACTTGGCCAGGCATCGCGAAGCCCATCTGATCCAGCGGACCGGTTGGCTGCGCGCCGCCGTGCTGGGCGCGAACGACGGCATCGTCTCGACCGCCAGCCTGATCATCGGCGTCGCCGCCGCGGGGCAGCCGCGCGCGGCGATCCTGCTGACCGGCGCGGCAGGGCTCGTCGCCGGCGCGCTGTCCATGGCGGCGGGCGAGTTCGTCTCGGTCAGCTCGCAGGCCGATACCGAGGGCGCGGACCGTGCACGCGAGGAACAGGAACTTGCCACCGACTGGCACGCCGAGCATCGCGAGCTGGCGCAAATTTATCGTCGGCGCGGATTGAGCCGCGAGCTCGCCGATCAGGTCGCCACCGAGCTGATGGAGCACGATGCGCTCGGCGCCCATCTGCGCGACGAGCTGGGCATCACCGAGCAGCTGGCCGCCCGCCCGGTGCAGGCGGCAGCGGCGTCGGCCGCGAGCTTCGCCACCGGCGCGATCGCGCCGTTGCTGCTGGTAGTGTTGCTGCCAGCCGCCTGGATCGGCTGGGGCGTCGGCCTGGGCTCGCTGCTGTGCCTTGCCACGCTCGGCGCGATGGGCGCGCGCACCGGCGGCGCCGACATGGTGAAGCCTACCGTCCGCGTTACGTTCTGGGGCGCGCTGGCCATGGCGATCACGGCGGGCGTCGGGCTGGCGTTTGGCGCCGTCGGCTGATTGACCGTTCCGCCCCGCGCTGGCTATTGCGCGGAGCGTCCCCGAGCGAACAGCAGGAGCGAGTCCCGACATGAAGAAGGTTTACGCCAGCGCCGAGGCCGCGCTCGACGGGCTGCTATTCGATGGCATGCTGATCTGTGCCGGCGGTTTCGGCCTGTGCGGCATTCCCGAGCGGCTGATCGACGCGATCCAGGCCGCTGGCGTCAAGGAGCTGACGATCGCCTCCAATAACGCCGGGATCGACAACGAAGGTCTGGGCAAGCTGCTCCGCTCGCGCCAGGTGACGAAGATGATCTCCTCCTATGTCGGCGAGAACAAGGAGTTCGAGCGGCAGTTCCTGTCCGGCGAGCTGGAGGTGGAATTCTGTCCGCAGGGCACGCTCGCGGAACGCTGCCGCGCCGGCGGGGCCGGTATTCCCGGCTTCTACACCAAGACCGGTGTCGGCACCCAGGTCGCCGAGGGCAAGGAAGTGAAGGTGTTCGACGGCCAGGAGTATATCCTGGAGCGCGGCATCCGCGCCGACCTCGCCATCATCAAGGGGTGGAAGGCGGACGAGGCGGGCAACCTGATGTTCCGCAAGACGGCGCGCAACTTCAACCTGCCGATGGCCACCGCCGGCAAGATGTGCGTCGCCGAAGTGGAGGAGATCGTGCCGGTCGGCAGCATCGATCCCGACCAGATCCACCTGCCGGGCATCTATGTGAACCGCCTGATCGACGGCTCGCCCTACGACAAGAAGATCGAGTTCCGCACCGTGCGCGAGCGGGCGGCGGCGTGATGCTGTGGCGCGTGGGGGCAGGCGTAGCGGCGGGGGGACTGCTGTCGAGCTGCGCGGCGGCGATTGCCCTGCCGATCGCTGCGGGCAGCGCGATCGGCATGTCGTCGCAGCACCATCAGCGGCATCAACAGAAGGAAGCCGCGCCTGTTGCTGCCGCTGCGCCCGCCGATCAGCACGCGGTGATCCTGGCGACACCATCGCAGCGTGCCGCCTTCGAGGCGGGGCCGACCGACGTGGCCGCCGCCGGTCAGCCGGCGGTGCCGCCGTCGATGCAATATCTCTACGGATCGGGCGAGGCGGCGGCGCTCAGCATCCAATCCTATTACCAGCTGGCGAATTTCGCGGTCGCCAAGGCCTCCGATCGCGCGGTCGGGCATCCCGTCTCATCGGTCGTGCTGGCGCCCGGTGCGACGCTCGATGATCCGAAGTTCATGCCGTGCGGCGACAAGCCGCTCGCGATCGTGCTCGACGTCGATGAGACGACGCTGCTCAACTATGGGTTCGAAGCCGACCAGACGAGCCATGGCGGCGCCTATGATGCCAAGCGCTGGGCCGATTGGGAGCGTACCGGGCAATCGGGCGTCGCGCCGGTGCCGGGCGTGGTCGACGCGCTGCGCGCCGCGCGCATCGCGCACGTCACGGTGGTGTTCAACAGCAACCGCTCAACCGCCAACGCCGCCGGAACGGCTGCCGCGATCGACCAGGCCGGGCTGGGCCCCGCCGTTCATGGCGACACGCTGTGGCTGGCCGGCGATACGCCCGGCGGCAACGGCAAGGACCAGAGGCGCTGGGCGATTTCCGCCAGATATTGCGTGATCGCGATGGCTGGCGACCAGCTCGGCGACTTCAGCGACTTGTTCAATGCCGATGGCACCGCCTTCGCCGCGCGCCGCGCCATGGTCGCGAACCCGCACATCGCCGTTCTGTGGGGGGAGGGGTGGTTCATGCTGCCCAACCCGGTTTACGGAACGGCGCTGAAGGGTGTCTTCGGCGAGGTGTTCCCGCTCGACAAAAGGTGGACCGACCCCGCCGACGCCGGCAACGCGCCCGCGCCCCAACCAGCACCAGCAACTGGGAGTTCGAACTGATGCCCTGGACCCGTGACGAGATGGCCGCGCGTGCTGCCAAGGAACTGGAGGACGGTTTCTACGTCAACCTCGGCATCGGCATTCCGACGCTGGTGGCGAACCACATCCCCGACGGCGTCGAGGTGACGCTGCAATCGGAGAACGGAATGCTCGGCATCGGCCCGTTCCCGTACGATGATGCGGTCGATCCCGACCTGATCAACGCCGGCAAGCAGACGGTGAGCGAGCTGCCGCAGAGCGCGTTCTTCGATTCGGCGACCAGTTTCGCGATGATCCGCGGCGGGCATATCGATCTCGCCGTGCTGGGCGCGATGGAGGTCGCGGAGAATGGCGACATCGCCAACTGGATGATCCCGGGCAAGATGATCAAGGGCATGGGCGGCGCGATGGACCTGGTCGCCGGCGTGAAGAAGATCATCGTGGTGATGGAGCATACGTCGAAGAACGGCGACCCCAAGTTCATCCCGTCCTGCACGCTGCCGCTGACCGGCACCAACGTCGTCGACATGATCATCACCGACCTGTGCGTATTTCAGCGACCGGATCATCAAAGCCCGTTCCGCCTGGTCGAACTGGCACCGGGCGTCACGGCCGACGAGGTCGCGGCGAAGACGACGGCGACATACGAGGCGATGGCGGCCGCGTAACGGCATGAAGGTCCTGCTGACCGGTAGCACCGGATGGCTCGGCCGCTTCCTCGCGCCGATGCTGCGGCAGGCCGGGCACGCGGTCATCGGCCTCGACCTCGCACCGGGTCGTGAAACGAACGTCGTCGGCTCCATTGCAGACCGGGCGCTGATCGACCGCGTGGTCGCGGATCATCGGCCGGATGCGGTGATCCACGCGGCCGCGCTGCACAAGCCGGACATCGTCCGCTACCCTGAGCAGGCGTTCGTGGACGTCAACGTCACGGGCACGCTCAACCTGCTGGAGGCGGCGCGCGCGACAGGCGCCAGCCGCTTCGTCTTCACCTCCACCACCTCGCTGATGATCTCCGAGGCGATCCGCGCCGGGGACGGGGAAGCTGCGTCGTGGATCGACGAGACGCTGGCGCCGCTTGAGCCGCGCAACATCTATGGTGTCACCAAGCTCGCGGCGGAGCATCTCTGCCGGCTTCACCACCGGCGCCACGGGCTGCCCATGGTGATCCTCCGCACTGGCCGCTTCTTTCCCGAGGACGACGACACCCATCGGGAGCTGTCGGGCGAGAACATGAAGGCGAACGAACTGCTGCACCGGCGCCTGACGGTCGAGGACGCCGCTGCCGCACATCTTGCGGCGCTGGAGCAGGCGCCGGCGCTCGGCTTCGATACTTGCATCGTGTCGGCGCCGACGCCGTTCGTTGGCGCTGAGGCGCATGAGCTGAAGCGCGATGCCGCCGCCGTTGTTGCGCGTCACTTTCCCGATGCGCCGGCGCTCTACGCCGCGCGGGGATGGACGCTGCCGCGCAGCATCGACCGCGTCTACGATGCCTCGCGTGCGGAGGAGCAACTCGGCTTTCGCTGCCGAACCGACTTCGCGTCAGTCTTGCAGGCATTACGCGACGGCACGCCGCTGCCATTCGCGCACGATCCCGATTACAACTCCCCCTTGGTCGCGGAACGGCATGCATCT
>JBQCHA010000243.1:0-7151 GCA_051955175.1 Sphingomonas sp. | reverse complement strand
TTCGAGAGCGAGACCGATACCGAGGTCGTCGCGCATCTGGTCAGTGAGAAGGTGGAGGCCGGCATGGCGCCCGCCGACGCCGTCGCGGAGGTGCTGCCGCGTCTGCACGGCGCGTTTGCGCTCGCCATCCTGTTTCGCGAGCATCCCGATATCCTGATCGGCGCGCGGCTCGGGTCGCCGCTGGTGGTCGGCTATGGCGATGGCGAGACCTATCTCGGCTCCGATGCGCTGGCGCTGGCGCCGCTGACCCAGCGGATCGCCTATCTCGAGGAAGGTGACTGGGTCATCATCGACCGCGACGGCGCGAAGATTTTCGACCAGGCCAACAACCCCGTCGAACGGCCGGTGACGATCTCGGGCGTGACCGGGGCGCTGATCGACAAGGGCAATCACCGCCACTTCATGCAGAAGGAGATTTACGAGCAGCCGATCGTCGTCGCGCAGACGCTGCGGTCGTACCTGCAGCGCATGGAGGATCGCGTGACGCTGCCGATCCCCGATTTCGATCTGGGCGCGATCAAGCGCGTGACGATCGTCGCCTGCGGCACCAGCTTCTACGCCGGCATGGTCGCCAAAGATAGGTTCGAGCAGTTCGCCCGCGTGCCGGTCGACCTCGATGTCGCGAGCGAGTTCCGCTACCGCGCGCCGGTGATGGAGCCGGGCGGCCTGATGATCGTCATCAGCCAGTCGGGCGAGACCGCCGATACGCTGGCTGCGCTGCGCCATGCCAAGAGCGAGGGGCAGAAGATCGCCGCCGTCGTCAACGTGCCGACCAGCAGCATGGCCCGCGAGGCCGATCTGCTGCTCCCCACCCACGCGGGGCCGGAGATCGGCGTCGCGTCGACCAAGGCATTTACCTGTCAGCTGGCGGTGCTGGCGGCGCTCGCCGCCAACCTCGCCCGCGCCAAGGGGCGGTTGAGCGCGGCCGACGAGAAGACGCTGGTCAAGCATCTTGCCGAGGCACCGGCCGCGCTGAACGCCGCGCTCGCCTATGACGAATCGATCGAGGCGATGGCCGGTACCATCGCCGGCGCGCGCGACGTGCTCTACCTGGGCCGCGGCACCGATTATCCGCTGGCGCTGGAAGGCGCGCTGAAGCTCAAGGAAATCAGCTACATCCATGCCGAGGGCTATGCCGCCGGCGAGATGAAACACGGGCCGATCGCGCTGATCGACGAAAACGTGCCGGTGATCGTCATCGCGCCGACCGGGCCCTTGTTCGACAAGACCGTCAGCAACATGCAGGAGGTGCAGGCGCGCGGCGGCAAGGTGGTGCTGATCAGCGATTACGACGGCATCCAGGCGGCGGGCGAGGGGTGCCTGGCGACCATCACCATGCCCAAGGTCCACCCGCTGATCGCGCCTCTGGTCTATGCCGTCCCGGTGCAGTTGCTCGCCTATCACGTCGCCGTCGCCAAGGGCACCGACGTCGACCAGCCGCGCAACCTCGCGAAATCGGTGACGGTCGAATAGCATCCTCGCGCCGGCTCGCGCGTTGGGCCGGCGGAGCGAGACGTGCTGGAACAGATCAGAAGACGGATCGTCGGCGACGTGCGGGCGATCTTCAATGACGAGGCGAAGGGCGAGGCGCCGGTCAAGCGGCAGCCGGACGGCTTGTTCGGCCCGCAATCGGTCGCCTGGCGCGTTCATGGCGACGTGACGACGATGATGGTCGGCGGCGTCGCCGCGCTGCTGCTGCAGATGCTGCATCCGGCGGTGCTTGCCGGGGTGTGGGATCACAGCAGCTTCCGCAACGACATGATCGGCCGGCTGCGGCGCACCGCCCGGTTCATCGCCGTCACCACCTATGGCGGACGCGAGGAAGCCGAAGCGGCGATCGCGCACGTGCGCGACATCCACACGCGGGTGCGCGGAACGCTGCCCGACGGCACCGACTATGCCGCCGACGATCCGGCGCTGCTTGCCTGGGTGCATGTGTGCGAGGCGGTGAGCTTCCTCGCCGCATGGCGGCGCTATGGCGAGCCACTGATGAGCGGCGCCGACCAGGACCGCTATTTTCGGGAAGTAGCGCGCGTCGCCGGGGCGCTCGGCACCGATCCGGTGCCGACCAGCCGGGCCTCGGCCGCGCGGCTGATGACCGCGATGCGGCCAGCGCTCGCCGCCTCGGAACGGACGCGACAGGTGGCGCGGCTGGTGTTGGGGCAGCAGCCGGCGAAGCTCGCGATGGTGCCGCTGCAGGCGGTGACGTTCCAAGCCGCGGTCGACCTGCTGCCCGCCTGGGCGCGGCGGATGCATGGCCTGGCCGATCCGCCGCTCACCCGGCCGCTGGTGCGCGCCGGGACGTTCGGCGTCGCCCAAACGCTCCGGTGGGCGTTCCGGTGAGCACGGCTCGGCGCAATACCACCCTGGTTTATTGACCGCCCGCCGACCCGGTGGCAGCCTTCATCCATGTTCCTCGACGACCGCCATTTCCATGATGGCCCGAGGCCGTTCCCGGCCCCGCGACGCGAGGTGCCGGGCGAGGTGGTCGCCCGGCGATTCTTCCTCGGCCTGTCGCTGGTGCTGCTGATCCTGCCGGTCACCGCCGATGGGATCGTTCAGCTGATCCGCTACCTGTTCGACTGATCAGGCGACCGAGTCGGCGTCCAGCGTCGACGACACCCGCCACAGGTCGATGCCGCCGTCGGTGGCATGGCGATCGATCTCGGTCAGCTCGTCACCGCTGAAGTCGAGGTTGTTGACGGCGTCCAGCGAATTGTCGAGCTGCGCCACGGTACGCGCACCGATCAGCGCCGAGGTGACGCGGGGATCGCGCAGCACCCAGGCGATCGCCATTTGCGCCAGGCTCTGCCCGCGGCGTTCGGCGATGGCGTTGAGCTGACGGATGCGTTCGATATTTTCGTCGCTCAGCAGTTCGGGCGACAGCGATCCCTCCTTCGCCATGCGTGCGTCGGCCGGGACGCCGCCCAGATACTTGTTGGTCAGCATCCCCTGCGCCAGCGGGGAGAAGGCGATGCAGCCGGTGCCGAGATCGGCGAGCGTGTCGAGCAGCGCGTCCTCGACCCAACGGTTGAGCATCGAATAGCTCGGCTGGTGGATCAGCAGCGGCACCTTGTAGTCGGCCAGGATCGCCGCCGCCTTGCGCGTCAGCTCGGGCGAGTAGCTGGAGATGCCGACATAGAGCGCCTTGCCCTGGCGGTGGATCTGCGCGAGCGCGCCCATCGTCTCTTCCAGCGGCGTCTTGGGGTCGACGCGGTGCGAATAGAAAATGTCGACATAGTCGAGCCCCATCCGCTTCAGGCTCTGGTCGCAGCTGGCGATCAGATATTTCTTCGATCCGCCGATATCGCCATAGGGCCCCGGCCACATGTCCCACCCGGCCTTGGTCGAGATGACCAGCTCGTCGCGGTGCGTGGCGAAATCGGTCGCCATGACGCGGCCGAAATTCTCCTCGGCCGATCCGTAGGGCGGGCCGTAATTATTGGCGAGATCGAAATGCGTGACGCCGCGATCGAACGCCCGGCGCAGCATCGCACGCGCCGTTTCGAACACGTCTTCCCCGCCGAAATTCTGCCACAGCCCCAGGCTGATCGCCGGCAGGTCGAGCCCCGAACGCCCGCAGCGGCGATAGGGCATGCGGCCGTCATAGCGGTCGGCGTCGGCGGTATAAGGCAGGGGGTAGGACATCCGGATCTCCTGTTGACGCTGATGCGGCGGCCATATCGGCCAGCGGCGGTTAAACGCAACGATTGGGGTGGCGGGCTCCAAAATGGTAGTGACACATGGTAACGCTATCAAGTAGAGGTCAGGCCAATAAGCAATACTGGTCCGACAGGAGAGGAGCACATGGCGCGAATCACGGCCGCGAAGGTCATCATCACCTGTCCGGGGCGCAACTTCGTCACGCTGAAGATCGAGACGGACGAAGGTGTGCACGGCGTCGGCGACGCGACGCTGAACGGGCGCGAGCTGGCGGTGGCGTCGTATCTCAACGACCATGTCGTGCCCTGCCTGATCGGCCGCGATGCGCATCGCATCGAGGACGCGTGGCAGTTCCTCTACAAGGGCGCCTATTGGCGACGCGGGCCCGTCACGATGGCGGCGATCGCCGCGGTCGATACCGCGCTATGGGACATCAAGGGCAAGCTCGCCGGTCTGCCGGTCTATCAACTGCTCGGCGGCGCGAGCCGCGAGGGCGTGATGGTCTATGGCCATGCCAACGGCAAGGACGTGGACGAGACGATCGCCAATGCGCTGCATTACAAGGAGCTCGGCTACAAGGCGATCCGCCTGCAATCGGGCGTGCCGGGGCTGGCGTCCACCTATGGCGTGTCGAAGGACCGGTATTTCTATGAGCCCGCCGATGCCGATCTCCCCACCGAAAACGTCTGGTCGACCGAGAAATACATGCGATCGGTGCCGCCCCTGTTCGAGAAGGCGCGCGAGGCGCTGGGCTGGGACGTCCACCTGCTCCACGACATCCATCACCGGCTGACGCCGATCGAGGCGGGGCGGCTGGGCAAGGACCTGGAGCCTTATCGCCCGTTCTGGCTGGAGGATGCGACGCCGGCGGAGAACCAGGCCAATTTCCGGCTGATCCGCCAGCACACCACCACGCCGCTGGCGGTGGGCGAGATCTTCAACTCGATCTGGGACGCCAAGCAGCTGATCGAGGAGCAGCTGATCGACTATATCCGCGCCACCGTGGTCCATGCTGGCGGCATCAGCCATTTGCGCAAGCTCGCCGCCTTTGCCGAGCTCTACAATGTCCGCACCGGCTGCCACGGCGCCACCGACCTGTCGCCGGTGTGCATGGCGGCGGCCCTGCACTTCGACCTCGCGATCCCGAACTTCGGGGTGCAGGAATATATGCGCCACACGCCCGAGACCGACGCGGTGTTCCCGCACGAATACAGTTTCGAGGACGGGATGATGCACCCGGGCGACGCACCGGGCCTGGGCGTCGACATCGATGAGGAGCTTGCCGCCGGCTACGAATACAAGCGCGCCTACCTGCCGGTGAACCGGCTCGAAGACGGCACGATGTTCCACTGGTGAGCGGCACCGCCCCTCCGCTCGCCAAGCCCAGTGGTCGCGTGCGCTGGGTCGTCTGCGCCTTCCTGTTCGCCGCGGTGGTGCTGAGCTATGTCGACCGGCTGGTGCTGCCGGTGCTCAAGCCCGAGCTAGCCCAGCGCTATCATTGGAGCGAGGAGGGCTATGCCAACCTCGCGGCCTATTTCCAGCTGGTCTATGGCATCGCCTATGTCGTGTCGGGGCGGATCGTCGACCGGATCGGCGCGCGGCTCGGCTATGCCGGGGCCATGGCGCTGTGGACGATCGGCCATGTGCTGCACGTCGCCTTCACCACCACCGCGGGGCTGATCTGGGCGCGCATTCCGCTCGCCGCGGGCGAGGCGGCAACCTTCCCCGCGGCGCTGGCCGCGGTGACCGAGTGGTTCCCCCGCCGGGAGCGCGCGCTGGCGATCGGCATCTTCAACGCCGGCTCCAACGTCGGCGCGATCGTCACCCCGCTGCTGGTGCCGTGGCTGGTGGTCGGGCTGGGGCTTGGCTGGCGCTCGGCGTTCTTCGTCACCGGCGCCTTCTCGGTGATCTGGATCGTCGGCTGGCTCGCTTTCTACCGCCGGCCGCGCGACAAGGCGTCGGTCAGCGAGGAGGAACTGGCCTGGATCGAGGCCGATCCCGCCGCCGAAACCGGCCGCCCGGTGCCCTGGGCGGCGATGTTCCGCCATCGCCAGACCTGGGCCTATATCGCCGGCCGGTTCATGATCGACCCGTTCTGGTGGACCTTCCTGTTCTGGCTGCCCGATTTCTTCGCGCGGCGATTCGATCTCAATCTGTCGGAATTCGGGCCGCCGCTGGTCGTCGCCTATCTGTTCGCCGACGCAGGATCGGTGGCCGGCGGCTGGATCAGCTCGCGGTTGCTGGCGCGCGGCACCGGCATCAACCGCGCGCGCAAGACGGCGCTGTTCATTTCGGCGCTGTGCGTGGTGCCAATCGCGTTCGCCACCGAGGCGCCGAGCATGTGGATCGCGGTGGTGTTCATCGGCATGGCGCTGGCCGGGCACCAGGGCTTTTCGGCCAACCTCTACGCCTTGCCGGGCGACCTGTTCCCGCGGCGCATGGTCGGATCGGTGGTCGGCATCGGCGGCCTGTCGGGCGCGATCGGCGGCTTCCTGATGGCGAAGTCCGCCGGCTGGATCCTCGACGCGATCGGCAGCTTCCGGCCGATCTTCATCGGGGCTGCGGGCGCCTATCTGGCAGCGCTGCTCGTCGTCCACCTGATCGTTCCGCGCTGGGCGGCACTGGACGAGCGCGACATCTGAGGCTTCCGGTGACCACCCCGGCGCGGACCGGGGTGGCGGCCTTGGGGTGATGGTTAGGGCTAAAGCGCCAGCTTCCAGTCCCAGCCGAGCGGGTCGCCGTCCATCACCTCGACACCGGCGGCGGCGAGCGCGTCGCGAATCGCGTCCGATCGGGCGAAATCCTTGGCCGCGCGCGCGTCGCGGCGCTCGGCGAGGCGGGCAGCGATTTCCTCCGCCGTGATGTGCGCATCGGCCGGGGCGACCCGCAGGTCCTCGCGGGCGAGCGTGGTCAGCTTGAGGCCCAGCACCGCATCGAAATCATCGAGCGCGGCAAGGCGCGCCGCCGGGGACAGCTTCTTGTCCGCCAGCAGCTCGTCGAGCACCGGCAGCGCCCTGGGCGTGTTGAGATCGTCCGACACCGCTTCGTCTAGCCGTTCGCGATAGGGCAGCGCACTGCCCGCCGAGGGCGCGTCCGGGTTCGCCGCCGCGCGGTCGCGCAGCGCGCCGATGGTCATCACCAGCCGCTTGAGCCGGGTCACCGCCGCCGCCAGCCCTTCGCTCGAGAACTCGAGCTCGCTGCGATAATGCGCCGACAGGCACATCAGCCGATAGGCGAGCGGGTGCACGCCCTTGTCGACCAGGCTCTTGAGCGTGGTGAAGCCGCCGGCCGATTTCGACATCTTGCCCGCTCGATCGACCAGGAAATTGTTGTGCATCCACCAGTTGGCGCCGGTGTCCGCGCAGTCGCAGTGCGCCTGGTTCTGGGCGATCTCGTTGGGGTGGTGGATCTCGCGATGGTCGATGCCGCCGGTGTGGATGTCGAACGGCGAGCCGAGATATTTCTCGCTCATCACCGAGCATTCGAGA
>JBQCHA010000242.1:0-9313 GCA_051955175.1 Sphingomonas sp. | reverse complement strand
GGCGTAATCGGCATATTGCAGCGCCGGCTCCGCCAGCGGCGAGGGCCGGCCGGCCTCGAACGCGGCGACCAAGGCGGCGAGCTCGGGCACCAGGGTCCGGTAGATCGAGACGCCGTCGAAGATGATGTGGTGCAGCGTCAGGTAAAGCCGGTGCTCGTTCTCGCTGACCTTGATGACGCGGGCACGGAACATCGGCGCGCGGGTGAAGTCGATCGGCGCCCTGGCATCGGCGGTGGCGAGGCGGTGCGCCTCGGCCTCGCGCGCGTCGGCGGGCATGTCGGTGATGTCGAGCAGCGGCAGCTTGACCTCGAACGGCGGCGCGACGCGCTGCGTGACGTTGCCGTCGTCCTCGTGGAACGAGGTGCGCCAGATTTCATGGCGGCGGACGATCTCGGTCAGCGCCATTTCCAGCGCGCGGTGATCGTAGGCGCCATAGCGGTGGATGGTGATCGATTCGTTGTAGAGCGGCATGTCCGGCGCCATCTGCGCGTGCAGCCACAGCTGGTTCTGCTCCGCGGTCAGCGGGATCGGCTGCGCCGGATCGCGGGGGCGGATCGGGTCGGGCTGGGTCTGCGCCGCGGGGGAGCCGGCCTCGCCGCTCAGCATGCGCTGCAGGAGCTGGCGCCGCGCCTCGGCGGGGTCGATCATGGTATCGGTCATGCGAAGGTCACCGGAAGCGATTTGAGGCCACGCAGGCCGAGGTTTTCGCGCCATTCGAGCTTGTCGGTCGCCGGCGCGAGGCCGGGCAGGCGGTTGAGCAGCTTGGTGAAGGCGATGCGCCCCTCCATTCGCGCGAGCGGCGCGCCGAAGCAGAAATGCGCCGCCCAGCCGAACGCGAGATGACGATTGTCCTGCCGTTCGAGATCGAGCGCGTCGGGATCGCCGAATCGTCGCGGATCGCGATTGGCCGCTGCCATCACTGCCATCACCGCAGCGCCTTTCTTGATCAGCTGCCCGCCCATCATCGTATCCTCGCGGCAGATGCGGCCGGTGTGCTGAGAGGGCGATTCGTAGCGCAGCAGTTCCTCGACGCCGCTATCGATGATCTCGGGGCGGTCGCGCAGCTGGGCGAGCTTGTCGGGGTGGCGCAGCAGCGTCAGCGTGCCGTTGCCGATCAGGTTGGTGGTCGTCTCCTGCCCGCCGACCATGGTGACGATGACGTTGGCGATGACCTCGTCCTCGGTCAGGCGTTCGCCGTCGACCTCGGCCTCGACCAGGGACTTGACCAGCCCGTCGGGGAGGGTGCGATGTTCTTCGCGGATCGCGCTGCGGAAATAGGCGGTCATCTCCTCGAGGCTCTTGAGCACGCGCGTCACGCCGCCGGGGTTGTGCTGGAAATTGCCCAGCATCTCGGCGAAGTGGGCGGACCAGGCCTTGAGCTGCAGATGGTCGGCACGCGGCATGCCGAGCAGGTGTGCGGTGACGATCGCCGGGAAGGGCTCGGCGAAATCGCGCACCACGTCCATCGCGCCTTTGTGGCGCGCAGCGTCGATCAGTTCGTCGGCGATCGCGGCGACCTCGTTCTCCAGCCGCTCGACGCGGCGCGGCGTGAAGGCGGAGGAGCAGAGCTTGCGCAGGTGCGTGTGTGCCGGCGCGTCGAGGAACAGCATCTGCCGCACCATCACCGCGGCCAGCGGCTCGATCTCGCCGAGGCCGAGCTGACGCATGAAATCGGGCGAAGGCGTGCGGTCGGCGGAAAATTCCTTCAGCACCGTCAGCACGTCGTCGTAGCGGGTGACCACCCAGCAATGCAGATACGGGTCCCACACCACCGGCGCCTGCTCGCGCAATCCGGCGTAGAGCGGGTACGGGTCGGCGAGCACCGCCGGATCGAGCAGGCGGTACAGGCTCAGCTGCGGATCGAGCTTGATCTGGGACGCCATCATGCGACCGACATTCTGGCGATGTCCTCGTCGGACATGCTGTCGAGTTTCTCGATGATGAGCGCTTCGATGACCTGGGCGAGCGCGGCGACGCTGCGCGCCTCGAACAGGTGGAACAGCGTGAGTTCGACGCCGAACGCATCGCGCGAGCGCACCACGACCTGCGTGCCGAGCAGCGAGTGGCCGCCGATCAGGAAGAAATCATCCTCGGCGCCGAAGTCGCTGCGGCCGATCACCTCGCTGATGATCGCGAACAGCCGCCGCTCGGTCGGGCTCTCCGGCCCCCGGCCGGCGGGCGTTTCAGGCAAAGCGTGGGCAATGGGGTCGGGCAGGGCGGCCGCGTCGACCTTGCCGTTGGGCGTCAGCGGTAACGCGTCGAGCGCGACGAACCGCGCCGGGACCATGTAGTCCGGCAGCGTTTCCGCCAGTGCCTCGCGCAAGGTCGCGGCGGCAAGGCCGTCCTGCGCCGGCACGATATAGGCGACCAGCTCGTCGCCGCGCAGCACGACGGCGCTTTGAGTCACGGCGGGGAAGCGGTTGAGCGCAGCGGCGATCTCGGACGGCTCGATGCGGTGGCCACGAACCTTCACCTGGCCGTCGACGCGACCGAGGAACGCCAGCTCGCCGCTCGGCAGCCAGCGGGCGAGGTCGCCGGTGCGGTAGAGCCGGCCGTGGGCGGGGTGCTCGATGAAGCGCTGCGCCGTCATCTCGGGATCGCCGCGATAGCCGCGGGCGACCTGCGCGCCGCCGATGTGGATTTCGCCCGCCTCGCCGTGCGGCACCACCTCGCCGGCTTCGCCGAGTAGGTGCACCGTCGTGCCGGCGATCGGACGCCCGATCGGCGGCAGACCGGCGTCCGTGGCGCTGACCACGCCCGAGGTGGCGACCACGGTGCATTCGGTCGGCCCGTAATTGTTGACGAAGGCGAAGGGCTGGCCGGGCTTGGGGCGGACGGTCAGCTTCTCGGCACCGGTCAGCAGTACGCGCAGCGCGGTATCGGCGGGCCAGCTCATCGCCGCCAGCGGCTGGGCGAGCGCGGTCGGGGCGAAGGCGATCTCGATCCGCTCGCCGATCAGCCAGTCGTGCAGCGCCGCCGGGTCGAGCCGCGTCGCCTCGTCGACCAGGCACAATGTCCCGCCGGCGGTCAGCGTCGGCCAGATCTCCCACGCCGCCGCGTCGAAGCCGAGGCCGGCGAGATGGCTGGTCCGCGTGCCCGCGTCGAGCACGAACGCATCGCGATGCCAGGCGACCAGCGCCGCGAGATTGTCGTGGCCGATCTCCACCGCCTTGGGCTCGCCGGTCGATCCCGACGTGTAGATGACATAGGCGAGCGGCGCCTCGGCGGCGGGCTCGATAGGCTGTCCGGCGGCACCTGGAGCGACGATCGGCGTCGCGCCCGCGATGACCGCGCGATCCGCCTCGACCACCACCGCGGCGCACCCGGCGCGCTCGATGAAGGAGGCAGCGCGGGCGTTGGGCCAGGCGGGATCGAGCGGCAGATAGGCGGCGCCGGCGTATAGCACGGCGAGCAACGCGGTGATCTGCGCCGTGGAGCGCGGCAGGCATACCGCGACGACCGACCCGCTGCCGACGCCGGTAGCGGCCAGCGCGCCCGCCAGCGACCGCGCGCGCTCGTCTAGCTCGCGATAGGAAAGCCGAACCGCGCCCTGCTCGATTGCCGGCGCGTTGGGCGTCGCAAGCGCCTGAGCGTGAACGCGTGCGCCGATCGACGACGCAGCGGCGGAAAGGGCCGCGCGCAACTCAACCATGTGATTCTCCCACTACGCAGCGGAAGAGACCACAAAAGCGTGATTTAAAGCTTAATCGGCGGCAGCTCGGAAACCGCCGCAAGGCACGGATACGACCGGCGCGGCGCAATTCGCCGGCACCGGTCCTCTCGTCACGATCGTCAGGCGATCGCGGCCTTCAGCTGGTCGACCAGATCGGTTCGTTCCCAGGTGAACAGATCACCCTCGGGCGAACGGCCGAAATGTCCATAAGCCGCGGTCGGGCCGTAGATCGGCGCGTTGAGCTTGAGGTGCTCGCGGATGCCGCGCGGCGTGAGGCGGACGAGCTTCGGCAGCACTTCCTCCAGGCGGGCCTCGTCGACCGTGCCGGTGCCGTGGGTGTCGACATAGACCGACAGCGGCTCCGAGACGCCGATGGCATAGCTCAGCTGGATCGTGCACTTCTTGGCCAGACCGGCGGCGACCACGTTCTTGGCGAGGTAGCGCGCGATGTACGCGGCCGAGCGGTCGACCTTGGTCGGATCCTTGCCCGAGAAGGCGCCGCCGCCGTGCGGTGCGGCGCCGCCATAAGTGTCGACGATGATCTTGCGGCCCGTGATGCCGGCGTCGCCGTCGGGGCCGCCGATTTCGAACAGGCCGGTCGGATTGACGTAGATCGCCTCATCCTCGGGCATCCAGCCTTCGGGCAGCGTCTCGGCCATCACCTGCTTCACGTAATCGCGCAGCTTCTGCTGGCCGGCGTCGTTGGACAGATTGGGCGAATGCTGGGTCGAGACGACCAATGCGGTCGCCCGCTTCGGCACGCCATTCTCGTAATGAAGCGTGACCTGGCTCTTGGCGTCCGGTTCCAGGAAGTCGACGGTGCCGGCGTGCCGGTCCTTCGACATCCGCTCCAGGATGCGGTGCGAATAATAAAGCGTGGCGGGCAGCAGGTCGGGCGTTTCGTCGGTGGCATAGCCGAACATGATGCCCTGGTCGCCGGCGCCCTCGTCCTTGTTGCCGCTGGCATCGACGCCCTGCGCGATATGCTTCGACTGGGCGTGCAGGTTGTTCTGGAACTCGGCGGTTTCCCAGTGGAAGCCGTCCTGTTCGTAGCCGATCTTCTTCACCACGTCGCGCGCGGTCTGCTCGATCCTGGCCTTGCCCTCGTCGGTCAGCACGCCGTGCTCGTCGATCATCGCGCGGTCGGATGAGCGGATTTCACCCGACAGGATGATCTTCTGGGTGGTCACCATCGTCTCACAGGCGACGCGCGCCTCGGGGTCGGTCGAGAGCAGCAGGTCGACGACGGCGTCCGAAATCTGATCGGCGACCTTGTCGGGATGCCCTTCGGAAACCGATTCGGAAGTGAAGATGTACGATGCGCGCATGAAATTCCCTTGAACAACGAGGGTTTCGCGGTTTCGGGCCGCATATAAAGCTTTTGTTATATGTGCATTTAGCGAGCGCGGCGGCGAATGGCAACGGCTGCCAGCAGAAGGATCAGCACGACGATCCCCGCCGCCCAGTTGCCGAGATGGGAGAATAGCGTGGGCGGCAGCGGCTTCGGCATCGGCAGGTCGATGGCGCCGGCGTGGCCGAGCGGCAGGTGACCGAGCAGCACGCCATTGGCGGCGATCACCGCGGAGATGCCGGTCGGCGTCGAGCGCAGGATGGGTAATCCTTCCTCGATCGCACGCATCCGTGCCTGCGCCAGGTGCTGCGGCGGGCCCCAGCGGCCGAACCATGCATCGTTGGACGGGTTGAAGATGAGGGCGGGGCGATGCGACTCGTCGACGACGTGGCCGGAGAAGACGATCTCGTAGCAAACCTGCCCGCCGATATTGCCGAAACCGGGCAGGGGAAGGTCGCGCGGGCCGGGGCCCGGCAGGAAGTCGACGTCACCGGGCACCAGCCGCGACAGGCCCAGCGGCTGCAGCAGCCAGCGCATCGGCAGATACTCGCCATAGGGAACCAGGTGCGCCTTGTCGTAGCGGCCGAGCAACTGCCCCCGAGCGTTCACCGCGAAGATCGAGTTCGTGCCGTACGTCAGCTTGCCCTTGGCATCGAACAGCAGGCCGTCGCCGCCGGTCAGCAAGATGTCGTTCGGCCCCAGCTCGGCGGCGATGCGCGCGCGGGTGACGGTCGGCCAGCCCTCGTAATAATAATCGATCGGATAGCCGTATTCGAGCATGTAGCGCACCGCGCCTTCGGGCCAGACGATCAGCCGCGGATGGCTGTCGGGGCGGCCGCTGAGCGCGAGCAGCTTGCGGAAGCTGGTCTCGGTATAATCGGGCGCGTCCTGGTCCTTCAGCCCCAGGTTGGGCTGCACCACCCGCACATGAGGCGCCTGCGGCCCCGTCGCCGGAGCAGGCGGCGTCACGTCCCACTGGGCCGCGGCGGTCGCGAGCGACAGCACCACCATCACCACGGCAAGCCGCCAGCGCCGCCAGACGAGCAGCATCAGCGATCCCGCGAGCACGACCGTCAGCCCCGACAGGGCATAGGTGCCGATCCAGGTCGCTGCGCGCGCGACCGGCAGCACCGCGACCCACACCACGGCGACCGGATCCCAGGCATAGCCGGTGAACATTACCGCGCGCATCCATTCGGCGATGATCCAGGCCGCGCCGGACACCAGCACGAAGGCGGCGCCCGGCGGCGTCCGCTCGTCACCGACCGCGCGGGGGCTGGCGAGCCGCCACGCCAGCCCCGCGGCGATCGCCGGATAGACCGCGAGATAAAGCGCCAGCAGGACCACCGCGAGATAGCCCAGCGCGTGCGGCATGTTGTCCTGGAAATCGAAGGCGTGCTGGATCCAATTGTCATTGATCGTGAAATGCCCGACGCCGAACAGCCAGCCGCGCCACAGCGCCGATTTCAGCGACCGCGCGTCATATACCAGCCACAGGAAGGGGGCGAAGGCGAGCAGCATCAGCCACCACCATTCAAGCGGGGCGAAGCCCAGCGCGGCCGCGGCGCCAAGCGCCAGCAACGACAGGGGAGTGGCGTAACGCGGCATCGCCGGCGCTATTGCGTGAATTGCCGGCCTCGGCAAGCCTCGCCGTCGCTGGACGCTGCGGACGCGCTCGCTTATGCCGACGGCCGTCAGGTCACCGTCGGGGGAAGTCGCATGAGCCGTTATCTGGGCGCCGCAAGTCTGGTCGCGCTGACGATCGCCGCGCCGGCGTTCGGCCAGGCGCACGACCCCGGCCCGCAGGCGCCCGTCAGCTACGACGTCAGCTTCCCCAACGCCGTGCATCACGAGGCGCGGATCAGCGTCACCTATCGCAACGTCAAGCCGGGCACGATCGTGTTCCGCATGGCGCGCTCCTCGCCGGGCCGCTACGCGCTCCACGAATTCGCCAAGAACGTCTATTCGGTGTCGGCGGTCGATGGCGCCGGCAAGCCGCTGGCGATCGACCGGCGCGACCCCTACAGCTGGCGGGTGCCGACCGCCGGCGGCACCGTGACGCTGCGCTACACGCTCTACGGCGATCATGGCGACGGCACCTATGCCCAGATCGATCCGACGCATGCGCATCTCAACATGCCGGCGACCTTCATGTGGGCGACCGGCTATGACGAACGCCCGATCCGCGTCACCTTTCACCCGCTCGATCCGAGCTGGAAGGTCGCGACGCAGCTGCCGCCGGCGAGCGGCCCGGCCGACACCTTCTGGGCGCCCAACCTGCAATATTTCATGGACAGCCCCACCGAGCTGTCCGACTTCCAGATGCGGACATGGAAGGTGCAGGGCAACGGCAAGACGTACACCTTCCGCCTGGCGGTCCACAGTCAGGACACAACCGCCGACGTCGACCATTTCGCGGCGATGGCCGAGAAGCTGATCCAGCAGCATTTCCGCTTCTTCGGCAGCCCGCCCGATTATGATTTCGGCACCTATACCTTCATCGCCGATTACATGCCGCAGATCGACGGCGACGGCATGGAGCATCGCAATTCGACGATGATCAGCGTGCCCAAGTCGCTCCACGACGGCGATTTCGAGCAGATCGACACGCTCGCGCATGAGTTCACCCACGCCTGGAACGTCGAGCGCCTGCGGCCGAAGGGCATCGAGCCGTTCGACTTCACCCGCGCCAACAGCACACGCTCGCTATGGTTTGCCGAGGGCTTCACCCAATATATCGGCCCGCTGATGATCCGCCGCGCCGGTGAGAGCAGCGTCGACGACTGGTTGGGGCAGATGGGCGCGACGCTCAGCTACGTGGTCACCGGGCCGGGCCGTCATTATGGCTCACCGCAGGAGATGAGCCTGCGCGCGCCGTTCGTCGATGCCGCCAAGTCGATCGACCCGGTCAACGGCAACATCTTCACCTCTTACTATCCCTATGGCGCGGTGATTGCGCTGGCGCTCGATCTCGAGCTGCGCGAGCGGTATCACCTCAGCCTCGACGCCTATATGCAGCACATGTGGCGGCGCAACGGCATGGCGCAGCAGGATTATGCGCCAGCCAAGCCCTACACGCCCGAAGACCTGCAGGCCGGGCTCGCCGAGGTGACGCACGATCCCGCCTTCGCCAAGGCGTTCTTCGACGCATCGATCCGCGGCAGCGCGCTTCCCGATTTCGCGCCGCTGTTGGCGCCCGCGGGATTGGTGCTGCGCCCGGCGCATCCTGATCGTGGCTGGCTGGGCGCCACGCGCGTCACGATGGCCGACGACGCACTGACGCTGGAGCAGATTCCGGTGCCCGGCAGTCCGCTGTATCGTGCCGGCGTCGACCGCGGCGATACGCTCGTGTCGTGGGGCGGCTCGGCCGTGACGACGGCCGACCAGTGGAACGCGGCGCTCGTGGCGCTCAAACCGGGGCAGCAGGTTGCGCTGGTTTATCGCAACCGTGCCGGCGAGCATCGGGCGACTCTGACCGCCGCCGCCGATCCGTCGCTGGAGATCGTCCGGACGGAGAGCGCCGGCGGTACGCTCACTCCGGCAGAGCAGGCGTTCCGCGATGCATGGCTGGGCAAGGCCGGTTGAGGAGCTTTGCAGGTGTGTTTGTCGAATAGAACGCCTATATCGCTGCCATGACCGACGCCATCCGCCCGTTTCATCTCGCCTTTCCGGTCCACGATCTCGCCGCCGCCCGCTCGTTCTACGGCGGCGTGCTGGGGTGTCCCGAGGGACGGCATTCGGACCATTGGATCGATTTCGACCTGTTCGGGCATCAGGTCGTCGCGCATCTCGATCCCGGCGTCGCGCGGGCAGCGCACGCCAATCCGGTGGACGGCAAGCAGGTGCCGGTGCCGCATTTCGGCGTCGTGCTGACGATGGACGACTGGCAAGCCCTGGCTGACCGCCTGACGGCCGCCGGCACCGATTTCGTGATCGAGCCGCACATTCGTTTCAAGGGCGAAGTCGGCGAGCAGGCGACGATGTTCTTTCACGATCCCAGTGGCAACGCGCTGGAGTTCAAGGCGTTCGCCGACGACGCGATGATCTTCGCCAAGGAGGAAAAGGCGTAATGGCCGAGCCGATCGAAATGGACATCCCCCACAAGCTGGGCAAGGCCGGCGTACACGCGCGGCTCGACAACGGGATCGGCAAGATCGCCACCGTCATTCCCGGCGGCGCGGTGGTCGATCATCGCTGGGACGGCGATACCATACACTTCACGGTGCAGGCGATGGGGCAAACGATCGCGAGCACGATCGAAACCTTCGAGAACAAGGTCCACGCCGTCA
>JBQCHA010000241.1:0-8552 GCA_051955175.1 Sphingomonas sp. | reverse complement strand
CGACCGACTGGAGGCGCGGCTTGCAGAGCTCGCCGAACTGGGGCTCGAACTGGAACGGTTCGGACCGAAGGCGATGCTGGTCCGCGCCGTGCCGGGGCCGCTGGGGCAGAGCGACGTCACCGGGCTGATCACCGATCTTGCCGACGAACTGGCCGCCTACGACGAGGCGCTAAGCCTGAAGGAACGGCTGGATCACGTCGCCGCGACCATGGCCTGCCACGGCTCGGTGCGTGCCGGGCGCATCCTGTCGGTTGCCGAGATGAACGCGCTGCTGCGCGAGATGGAGGCGACGCCGCACTCCGGCCAGTGCAACCACGGCCGTCCCACGTGGGTGAAGCTCGCCCATGGCGATATCGAGAAGCTGTTCGGGCGCCGCTGATCAGGCCGCGGAGATGTTGCCCATGCCCGCGGCGAACGTGGAGGCGGCGAGGGGAATCGCCAGCGGCGCCGGCGCTGCGGCGGTGCTGAACCGGATCTGGTCGCCGCCCAGGCGCTTCGCGTCATAAGCCGCGGCATCGGCTTTGGCGAACAACCGGCCGAGGTCGCCGCCGACGTCCTACACCATGGCGGCGCCGATGCTCACCGTGGCGGCGATCGGCACGGCATTGTGGCAGCGGTTGAGCTGGGCGAACTCGCTGCAGATCGCCTCGCCCAGCGCGCGCACCATGGCGCGGCGGGCGGTCGGCAGCAGGACGACGAACTCGTCCCCGCCGAGGCGGCCGATCAGCGCATCGGCCGGCAGGATCGACTCCAGCACCGAGGTCAGCGCGATCAGCGTGTTGTCGCCCTGCGCATGGCCGAAACTGTCATTGACCGATTTGAAATGGTCGAGGTCGAGCAGCATCAGCGCGCCGAGAGGCGCGCTTGCCGACGTGCGCAGCAACAGGCGCCGGGCCCGATCATCGAACCCGCGACGGTTGAGCACATTGGTCAGCGGGTCGCGCTCGGCGAGCGCGGTGATCCGCCCCTCGCGCCGGCCGCGGACCGTCACCGCCATCAGCAGCGTCAGCAGGACCTCGACGATGACGCCCTCGAACAGCGAGAGCGGGATGAGCGGACCGCCGAATCCCTCCACCCGCACATAGGTGCCGGGTTGGAAGATCAGCGCCGTCTTCAGGCAATAGAAGGCGCCGTGGAGGAGAAAGACCATGCCGAGCCATGACACCGTCGGCCGCCCGTCGGCGGCCGGCACTGAGGCCAACACGCCGATGCGCAGCGCGACGACCGCCACCAGCGCCGCGTTGAAGACGCCGAGCACCTGAAGGCGATCAACATCGAACGGCGGCAGCAGCGGCAGCACCCACGGCAGCATGATCATCCACCACAAGGGCGTAACGCGCCGCCCCGCAAATCGCGCGAAGCCGGTGAGAAAGAACAGGTGCGCGACGATCAGCAACCCGTCGGCGCCCCACACGCCGATCATGAACGCGTCGTCCATCCGCAGCGTCGACAGCGCGCAGCCACAGACGATCGTGGCGAACCCGGCGCTCCAATAGCCGAGCGCGTGCTCCCTCAGCGCACGCCATTCGATCGCCAGGAAGCCGGCGCCGATCGCGGCGATGCCGAGCGAAAGAAGCAACAGGGTCGGGCCGTCGATCGCCATTGGTCGTTTCAACTGTGGAAGAGGCGCCGGCGAATAGCACCGGCATCTAAATAAACCCTTCTCACCGATGCCGATTCGGGATGGGGTGAGTCGCCGGAGGTGATGCGAACTGAGATGCGACCGGTCGGGGCGCCGATCTGTCGGCGGCTGATCGTGCGGGCGCCCGGGAGCGCCAGCGGGCCGCACGTCTCCTTCACTGGACGACCGCCAGGCAGCGTCGTGATCCGCCTTTCTTCCGCCTTAATTCTTCGGCCGTCTATCAATTCGCGCTAGTCGCCGGCCGAATTGGTTCCAGCGAGAGCAAGAAATAATCTGGCGGTACGCAACGGCAACTTTACCGGCTGCCGAACATTATCGTCGGCATGAACAATAGCAGCTTTCACCTGAGGCATTTTCTGGCGGTACTGCTGGCGCTGGTGCCGCTCGCCTTCGTCGTCGGCGCGTGCGTCAGCTGCCCCTGACGCCCCAATCCCGCAAACATTCCCCCGCAGACATGAAAAAGGGCCGCCCGAGCGATGCCGGGCGGCCCCTTTCGTATTGGTCGAGCGCGACGCTCAGCCGTTGGTGTCGTCGTCCTCGGCTTCTTCGTCCGCTTCCTCGGCGTGCTCACGAGCCGGGGCTTCGCCCAGCACCGCAGCGGCATCCTCGGTGACGCTATAGTCTTCGGTGAAGCCGCCGGTGTCACGGCCTTCCTCGAACATCTGCGCCATGACGTCGACGCCCTCGGCCTGCATCTCGGCCTCTACGGGCGAGCGGGCGACGTTGACGGTCACCGTCACGCTCACCTCGGGGTGCAGCGCTACCTTCACCTCGTGCACGCCGATCGACTTGATCGGGCGATCAAGCACGACCTGCGACTTGGCGATCTTGTGGCCGTCGGCCTCCAGCGCCTCGACGATATCGCGCACCGCGACCGAGCCGTAGAGCTGGCCGGTGTTCGACGACTGGCGGATCAGCGTCAGCTGGGTGCCCTCGAGGCTCTTGCCTTCCTTCTCGGCCTCGCCGCGACGGGCGGCGTTCTCCGCCTCCAGACGCTCGCGATTGGCTTCGAAGACCTTGCGGTTGGCCTCGTTGGCGCGCAGCGCCTTCTTGCGCGGCAGCAGGAAGTTACGGGCGAAGCCGTCCTTGACCTTCACCACATCGCCGATGCCGCCGAGCTTCTCGACTCGTTCGAGCAGAATCACGTCCATGGGTTCAGCTCCTTACTTCACGATGTAGGGCAGCAGGCCCAGGTGACGGGCGCGCTTGATCGCCTGGGCGAGCTCGCGCTGCTTCTTCGCGCTCACCGAGGTGATGCGCGAGGGGACGATCTTGCCGCGTTCGGAGACGAAGCCCTGCAGCAGGCGGACGTCCTTGTAATCGATCTTGGGGGCGTCCTTCGCGGAGAAGGGGCAGCTCTTGCGGCGGCGGAAAAACGGGCGTGCCATGTGGTCTGCCTCCTATTACGCGTTACGGTCGCGGCTACGGCGGCCGTCGCGGTCGCCCTTGCGCATCATGACGGACGGACCCTGCTCAAGCTCGTCGACGCGGACGGTCATGTAGCGGATGATGTCTTCGTTGATCGATTCCTGGCGCTCCAGCTCGGCGACGATGGCGCCGGGGCCGTCGATCTCGATCATCACGTAATGCGCCTTGCGATTCTTGGCGATCTTGTAGGCGAGGCTGCGCAGACCCCAGGTCTCCGTCTTGACCACCTTGCCCTGATTGTCTTCGACGATCTTGGTGGCGGTTTCCGCCAGCGCGTCGACTTGCGCCTGTGCCAGATCCTGGCGCGCAAGGAACACGTGCTCGTAAAGAGCCATGCTGCTTCCTTCATGTTGGCCGATCGCTGACGCCGCCCTATGCGACGCCCCTCCGGCTGTCGTCTCAAAATGCAAGCCGAGGCGGAAAGCACGTGCTTCCCACCCCGGTTGCGTGCCGCCTTAGCGGTTTTCCGGCAAAACGCAAGTCTCGCCGGGCCTCTCGGCCTTAGTTGATCGCGCCGCCGACGACGGCGCCGATCAGGCCGCTGGCGAGCGCGACGAGCACCGCGTCATTGCCCGACCGTTCCCAGCGGTAGCCATAAGCCGGCGCCTGCAGGCCGTAATCCCGATAGTCGGTGATCACGCGATAGTTCGGCGCATACCGATAGTCGAACCGTTCGCCCCTGTTCCATTGACGGTAGGTGGGCCGATAGGTCTGGCGGTAAGCCACGCGGGCCGGCGCACGATAGTCGCGGCGGTAGTCATGACGCTGTGCCTGCGGGCGATACTGCTGATGCCCGTTGTAACGATCGGTGCGGCTGTCGTGGCCTGCGCGGCCGTGCCAATCGGCAGCGCTGGCCGGCGCGGCGGCGAGGATCGGGCTGGCGATCATGGTCGCGGCGGCGGCGCCAAGCAGAAACTTTTTCATGTCTTTCACTCCATTTACGGGCGCCTTCTCTGGCGTCTTGGACAATCTAGGGATGAGCTGTCTCAAGCCTTTGTCAGAGATGCGGAAAAGTGTAACAAACTGTCCCGGCGGCACGGCTGCCACGGGCACGAAAAAGGGCGGGAAGCGTTGCTCCCCGCCCGATCCCAGCTGCTTTTGGGCAGCTTAGTTGAAGGCACCCGCGACAACCGCGCCGATCAGACCGCCGGTCACCGCGACCAGCACCGCATCATTGCCCGACCGCACCCAGTGATAGCCGCGCGGCGGCGTGTACAGGCGGTGGTAGCTGCGATAGTTGGTCACCACGCGATAGCTGCGGGCGTAGCGATGATCGAACCGCTCGCCGCGCCGCCAGTTGCGATTTTCCGGGGCCCGAGAAACGGTGCGGTGCGTCACTACGGTCCGGCCGGGCTGATGCCGTACCACGGTCGTTTCGCGGCGCTGCGCCGCATCGGCGGGAGCCGCGGCGAGGATCGGCGAGGCGACCAGCGTGGCGGCGACGGCACCCAGGATGAACTTTTTCATCGTCTTCACTCCACTTTTTGTCGGCGCCCTTTCGGCGTCAGGGAGAAATTAGGAAGGCGATGTCCTGCAGGTTTGTCGGCAAGCCGGCCAAATGGTCGCAGAGTGTCGCAGTGTGCTGTTCGGCGAACCGCCTGGCCCTGGTAACGCGACTTGCCTTGTCGGCCTGCGCTTTCTAACCGGGCGGCCAGTTCAAGGGAGGCACTATGCGCGCGTTCATCTTTCCGGGGCAGGGCAGTCAGGCGGTCGGCATGGGCGCCGCATTGGCCGATGCGAGCCCCGTGGCGCTGGAGACGTTCCAGGAGGTCGACGATGCGCTCGGCCAGCATCTATTCCGCCTGATGCGCGAAGGCCCGGCGGACGAACTGACGCTGACCGAAAACGCGCAGCCGGCGATCATGGCGAATGCCCTGGCAACGCTGCGGGTGCTGGAGAAGGAAGGCGGGATCAGCCTTGCCGACAAGGCAGATTTCGTCGCCGGGCACAGCCTGGGCGAATATAGCGCCTTGTGCGCGGCAGGCGCGATCGACCTCGCCACCACGGCGAAGCTGCTGAAGCTGCGCGGGCAGGCGATGCAGGCGGCAGTGCCGGTCGGCGAGGGCGCGATGGCCGCGCTGCTCGGCGCCGACTGCGAGAAGGCGCAGGCGATCGTCGACGAGGCGGCCGAGGGGCAGGTGTGCACCGTCGCCAATGACAATGACCCCGGCCAGGTGGTGATCTCCGGCCATCGCAGGGCAGTCGAGCGCGCCGCGGCGCTGGCGAAGGAGAAGGGCGTCAAGCGTGCGGTGATGCTGCCGGTGTCGGCGCCGTTCCACTGCCCGTTGATGCAGCCGGCCGCCGAGGCGATGGAGCAGGCGCTGGCTGATGCCGCGATCGCCGCGCCCCTGGTGCCGGTCTACGCCAACGTGACCGCGGCGCCGATCAGCGCCCCCGACACGATCCGCGCCCGCCTGGTCGAGCAGGTCACCGGGCGCGTGCGGTGGCGCGAATCGGTGCTGGCGATGCACGCAGCCGGCGTCGCGCAATTCGTCGAGTTCGGCGGCAAGGTGCTCGGTCCGATGGTCAAACGCACCGCGTCGGACGTCGAAACGATCAGCGTCATCTCGATGGACGATATCGAAGCGCTGCTGAAGGTGCTTTAAGTTCGCGCAGAGGCGCGGAGACGCAGAGAGGACAGTTTTGCGGGACATCGATGCGATCTCTGGCAAGGTCTTCGATCTGGCGATCGGGATGCATCGAGAATTGGGACCGGGCCTGCTCGAAAGCGTCTACGAGATGGTTCTCGCCGCTCAGCTTGAACGACGCGGTTATCAAATCTCCCGTCAGCGACCGGGCGATATTGACTATGACGGGATGCGCTTTGAGGCTGCTTTTCGGATCGACTTGTTGGTGGACGAGCGATTGTTGGTGGAGATCAAGTCCGTCGAAAGGCTCAACCGGCCCACGCCAAGCAATTGCTCGCCTACCTTCGCCTGCCAAAGCAGCCCGTCGGGCTGCTGATCAATTTCGGTGGCGCGACGCTCAGGGAAGGGATCCGGCGGCTCGTTAATGACTACACCCCCTCTGCGTCTCCACGCCTCTGCGTGAACCAAATTACGGAGTAAGATAATGTTCGACCTTACAGGGATGACCGCGCTGGTGACCGGCGCGTCCGGCGGGATCGGTTCGGCGATCGCCCGGTCGCTGGCAGCGCAGGGTGCGCGGCTGGCGCTGTCGGGCTCCAATGCCGATAAGCTGGAGGCGTTCCGCGCCCAGTTGGGCGGGGATCATGTCGCGCTCGCCTGCGACCTCGGCGATGGCGCCGCGGTCGACCAGCTCGTGCCGCGCGCGGTCGAGGCGCTGGGCGGCAAGCTCGACATCCTGGTCAACAATGCCGGCGTCACGCGCGACAATCTCGCGATGCGGATGAAGGACGACGAATGGGATCAGGTGATCCGCGTCAACCTGGAAGCGGCGTTCCGCCTCGCCCGCGCCGCGGCCAAGCCGATGATGAAGGCGCGATTCGGCCGGATCGTCTCGATCACCTCGGTCGTCGGCGTCACCGGCAACCCGGGGCAGGCGAATTACGCCGCATCGAAGGCGGGGTTGATCGGCATGTCGAAAGCACTGGCGCAGGAACTGGCGAGCCGCGGCATCACCGTCAATTGCGTGGCGCCCGGCTTCATCCGCTCGGCGATGACCGACGTGCTGCCCGAGGCGCAGAAGACCGCGCTGCTCTCCCGCATCCCGACGGGCGACCTCGGTGAAGGCGAGGACATCGGCGCCGCGGTCGTCTATCTGGCGAGCCGCGAGGCGAAGTACGTCACCGGGCAGACGCTGCACGTCAACGGCGGCATGGCGATGATCTGAGCACCCCGCACCCCTTGCCAGCGCGCGATGTGCGTTCTAGGTGCCTTCGGGTACACCCAACCCCCAAACTAGAGAGGGAATGACATGAGCGAGACTGCCGATCGCGTGAAGAAGATCGTCGTCGAGCATCTCGGCGTCGAGGCTGACAAGGTCACCGAGGACGCGAGCTTCATCGATGATCTGGGCGCCGACAGCCTCGACATCGTCGAGCTGGTGATGGCTTTCGAGGAAGAGTTCGGCGTCGAAATCCCGGACGATGCCGCCGAGAAGATCACGACCGTCAAGGACGCGATCACCTATATCGACGAGCACAAGGGCTGATCGCCACGCGCGACATTGCCTGCCGCCCTTCAGGGGCCGGATAGCGAACGGCTCCCCGTCCCACGGCGAAGATCATGGGCGGGGGGCCGTTTCGCATTGTGGATGACAAACGGAGAGTGAGATGCGGCGCGTAGTCGTAACCGGTCTGGGCCTCGTGACGCCGCTCGGCGGCGACGTCGAGACGTCCTGGAGCAACATCATCGCGGCGAAGTCGGGCGCTGGCCCGATCACGCGGTTCGACGCCTCTGACCAGAAGTGCCGAATCGCCTGCGAGGTAAAGCCGGCGGATCATGAATATGGCTTCGACGCCTCGAAACGTGTCGACCACAAGATCCAGCGCCAGGTCGATCCGTTCATCGTCTACGGCATCGACGCGGCCGGCCAGGCGATCGAGGACGCCGGCCTGGCCGACATGTCCGAGGAAGAGCGCCTGCGCGCCGGTTGCTCGATCGGCGCCGGGATCGGCGGCCTGCCGGGCATCGAGAGCGAATCGATCGTGCTGTATGAGAAGGGCCCTAGCCGCGTCTCGCCGCACTTCGTCCACGGGCGGCTGATCAACCTCATCTCCGGCCAGGTGTCGATCAAATACGGGCTGATGGGGCCCAACCATGCGGTCGTCACGGCGTGTTCGACCGGCGCGCATTCGATCGGCGATGCCGCGCGGATGATCGCGATGGACGATGCCGACGTGATGCTGGCGGGTGGTGCCGAGGGCGCGATCTGCCCGCTGGGCATCGCCGGTTTCGCCCAGGCGCGCGCACTGTCGACCAACTTCAACGACTGTCCCGAGAAGGCCAGCCGTCCCTATGACAAGGACCGCGACGGCTTCGTGATGGGCGAGGGCGCGGGTGTCGTCGTGCTCGAAGAATATGAGCGGGCCAAGGCGCGTGGCGCCAAGATCTATGCCGAGGTGATCGGCTATGGCCTGTCGGGCGACGCCTATCACGTCACGGCGCCGCATCCCGAAGGCTCGGGCGCGTTCCGATCGATGCAGATGGCGGTGCGCAAATCCGGCCTCGACCTCTCCGACATCGACTACATCAACGCGCACGGCACCTCGACGCCGCTCGGCGACGAGCTGGAGCTTGGCGCGGTGCGGCGGCTGTTCGGCGACGCCATCGGCGAGCTGTCGATGAGCTCGACCAAGTCGGCGATCGGGCACCTGCTCGGCGGCGCCGGCGCGGTCGAATCGATCTTCTGCATTCTGGCGATGCGCGACCAGATCGTGCCGCCGACGCTCAACCTCGACAATCCGAGCGAAGGCTGCGCGGGTGTCGACCTGGTGCCGCACGTGGCGAAGAAGCGTCAGGTGCGGGCGGTGCTCAACAACAGCTTCGGCTTCGGCGGG
>JBQCHA010000240.1:0-9539 GCA_051955175.1 Sphingomonas sp. | reverse complement strand
CACCAGCTGGTCGCCCGTTCGCCGATCCTGGCGTTCGGCGATGCCGAGGGCGGCCGCGTGGCGATCCACATCGATCCCCTGCTGGTGCTGGTCGAGGCGCGTCCCAAGCGCGCGCACCAGGGCTGGCGCTACCTGGAAGCGGCCGACGCACCGGCGGATCTCGTGGGCGGCGACAGCGGCATATCCGCCCTGCCGCCGGCCTTGATGGGAAAACTTGCCGAATTGGCGTTGATCTAGCGTTGACAACCCCGCCCCTGCTCCCTTAGAGGCCGCCGCCTACCCCGTGCCCAGATGGCGGAATTGGTAGACGCACCAGCTTCAGGTGCTGGCGGGGGTTACCCCGTGGAGGTTCGAGTCCTCTTCTGGGCACCATTTACCCTTCCCAAAACATCCCAGGATCATCGACAAAATGGCAGAAATCTGCCATTTTCCCTTTGGCTTTGTTTGAAGGCGTCCCGCCGGATTTTATGAGATCCGGGCCACCGTCGGGCCACCAAATGGGTCACGGTGGCCCGATCGGAAATGGTGGCCCGCGGGTCACCATCCAGGGGTCGGACGGGCGTCGATCGATCGCAAAGCCAAGGCGATTCGAGGATGGTTGTCATGGCCCTGAAAGATTTGGAAATCCGTGCCCTCAGGCCGAGAGAGCGGATTTACAAACTCACTGATGAACGGGGTCTCTATATTGAGGTGAGGCCCAACGGTTCAAAGCTCTGGCGCTTCAAATATAGCTACTTGGGCAAGGACAAGCGAATAGCCTTTGGAAGCTACCCGGAGGTCAGTCTGGCCGAAGCGCGTCAGAAACGTGACGAAGCTCGCCAACAGGTCCGCGACGGGATCGATCCCGTTAAGGAGCGCCGGCAGGAGAAATTGCTCGCCCGCTACGCAGCGGCGAACACCTTCGGCGATGTCGCCAAGGAATATATCGATAAGATGGTGGCGGAGGGGCGCGCCGATACAACAACGACCAAGGCGAACTGGCTGCTGGAGCAGCTGGCGCCGCTTGCGGCTGAACCAGTGTCGGAATTGAAACCCGTCGAAGTGCTAGCGGCGCTCAAGCGTATTGAGGCGAGGGGCAAACACGAAACTGCTCGCCGCTGCCGTTCATTCGCCAGTCGTGTCTTTCGCTATGCAGTAGCGACTGGCCGCGGCGAAGCCGATCCAACAGCGGTCCTGCGCGGAGCGCTAATTACACCAAAAGTGAAGCACCACAGCGCGATCCTCGATCCGGAGATGCTTGGCGAGCTATTGCGTGCGATCGATGGCTACTCAGGTAATACGATCACTCGCATCGCGATGCAGATTACGCCCCACGTCATGACCCGACCCGGCGAATTGCGACAGGCGGAATGGTCGGAATTCGATCTTGGGAAGGCTGTCTGGAAGATTCCTGCCGACCGCATGAAGATGCGTCGCCAGCATGCAGTGCCTCTTTCACGACAGGTTCTGACTTACCTCATCGAGCTGAAGCCGCTGACCGGTCCGAGCGGTTTCGTGTTTCCTGCATTCCACACATCGCGGCGGCCGCTCAGTGAGAATACCGTCAACCAAGCATTTCGGCGGATGGGATACGCCGTTGGCGAGGTAACCGCCCATGGCCTGCGCACAACAGCCTCCACTTTGCTGAATGAAAGCGGCCGGTGGAGTCCCGACGCGATCGAGCGGTCACTTGCCCATGCCGATACCGATTCAGTCCGCGGGACTTATAACCGCGGCTTCTATTGGGAAGAGCGGGTCGCAATGCACCAATGGTGGAGCGATCACCTGGACGAGTTGCGGGCGTCAAAGCCCGGTGGAGGCCGAAGCAAAGTGGCGGCTGCCTAATGGTACAGCGACGGGGCAATCGATCGCTCGAGACGACCGCGATCAGCGATCATCTGTCGTCGAATAAAACATCGGATTGTTCAGCCAGGCGGCGACGGCAGACTCGCGCCATCCGACGCAGCGCTCAGCAATCCGCACCTGCTTCGGAAAAGTGCCCGCGTCCACCTTTCGATAGAGCGTCGAGCGGCTCAGGCCGGTGCGGTCGAGCACGGCGGCAAGTCTCAATATGCGGCCCGAAGCCTCGGTCATCACATCCCTCGTTGGAACAGAGTATCGTGCCAACATCAGGATCAGGACGCAGCTTTAGGATGCAATGGCGCCCTAGCCTCCGGTGAACGGTAGCGCGCAAATACAGGCGCTAGCGTAGGTGGCAGTCGGAGACACAGCGGGGCATCGTCGCGCGGAGTGCAATCGCTTGAGCATGTTGTTAGGAATAGCTGATGCGTAACGACCTCGATCATCTGCCGGCGGCGAAGCAGCGCGAGCTCGAACGCGTGGTGCAGATCATCTTCGAGGAATTCGACGACGCGCTGGCGCTGGCGCGGCACCAGTGGAAGAAGCGCGGGCGGATCGATAGGATCATGCTCTATGGCAGCTACGCGCGCGGCGGCTGGGTCGACGAACCCCATACCGCCAAGGGCTATCAGTCAGACTTCGACATCCTGATCATCGTCAACGACAAGCGGCTGACCGACCGGGTCGATTACTGGCTCAAGCTCGAAGAGCGCCTTAACCGCGAACTGGCGATCACGAAAACGCTGAGGACGCCGGTCAATTTCATCGTCCACACGCTGCAGGAGGTGAACGATGGCTTGGCACACGGCCGTTATTTCTTCATGGACATCCGCGACGACGGCATTGCGCTGTATCAGGCGGACGACGCCGAGCTTCACGAGCCCAAGCCGAAGACGCCCGAGCAGGCATTGAAGATGGCGCGCGAGTATTTCGAGGAGTGGTTTCCTGGTGCGGCCGCCCTCCTCGAAGGCGCGCAATTCTACGTCGGCAAAGCACGCCCCAAAGAGGCAGCATTTTCACTCCACCAAGCCACCGAGCGGCTCTACCACTGCGTGCTGCTGGTGAAGACTTTCTACACGCCGCACGTCCACAACATCGGCTTCTTGCGCACGCAGGCCGAGCGGCTCGATCGCCGGCTGGTCCATGTCTGGCCGCATGAATTTCGGTCGGACCGGGCGCGGTTCGAGAAACTCAAAGAAGCGTATGTGAAGGCGCGCTACTCGAAGCATTACCGCATCTCCGAGGAAGAGCTCAGCTGGCTGGGCGAACGTGTCGAGGAACTTGGCCAGGTGGTGCACGCGATCTGCTCGGACCGGATTGTTGAACTTGAGCGGCTCGCGGGCGCAGCGGCGTAACGCTACCGCCCGACCTGCTTACAACGATTGAGCCGCACTTGAAGTGAGGCCGAGCGCGTCGGCGATTTTCGCCGCGAACGCCTCTTCGGCGCGCTGACGAGCGGCAGGATCCTTCGAGGCGAGATCGGCGCGAATCCACTCCGGCGCCCTGGCGATTATCTCGGTCACGACTGCTTGAAGATCATCATTCATTGGCAGCGCTATGCGCGGTTGATGGCCGCTCGGCAATCGCCCCTGGTGGCGTGCTCAGCCTGGCTCGCCGGGCACGCGCTTCGCCGTCATCGAGGCTCGCAGTCATTGGCCAGCAACGTGACGCAACCAATCTCCCGGCGACACGATCAATGGTGATAACAACGACGGGATCCGACGATGATCTGAGCTATTGGCTGCGCCGCGCGGAGCAGGAGGCGATCACCGCAATCGTGGTCGACGGTAAGGCCGGCAGTGAGGCACATCGCGAGATGAGCCGGTATTATTCCGACCTCGCAATTCACCGCTTTGCCGCGAGCAGCGCCGGCGCCGTCATCGCTGATCGACCCGCTCCCTCAGTTCCTTGCCGGCCTTGAAAAAGGGCACGCGTTTGGCTGACACATCGACCGCTTCGCCGGTGCGCGGATTACGGCCGGCGCGGGGGTCGCGGCCGCGCGTCGAGAAAGCGCCGAACCCGCGTAGCTCAACCCGTCCACCTGCCTCGAGGCGCTCACAGATCGTATCAAAGAACACCGTGAGCACGTCGCCAATCTCGGACCTGGTCAGCCACGGCTCATCGGCGGCGATGGCGTTGATCAGTTCCGATCGGATCATGAACGGGCTCCTGGCTATGCGGCTCTTTGACCCATGTACCTTACATCCGTTCCGGGCCTTTCGGTCAATTCAGTAGGATACCCGATCCTGGTGCGCGGTCGCGAACGCATGCCGGCCGCGTCGGCCCCATAACAACAGATGGCGTTCGCGATCCTCGCCGCGCAGTTTTGCCGCAGCCTCCACAAGCAGCCCAAGGATCACCGCACGGTCGTCATCGGTGAGATCGACGAGACCGGCCTTGGCGACCAGGCCGCCCAATTCGATCAGATGACGCGTGCGTTCGCGCCGCTTCACCTGCCAGGCTCGGGGTTCATGTCGCGCCTGTGTCGCCAGCAGACGATGGCGCGCCACCGCCGTCCGGCGAAGCGCTGCGCGCCCGGCCTTGAGTGCCGCGCGCACCGCTTCGCGCCGGTGTGCGAAAGAACGCAGCCCCTGCCTTGCGCCACCCCTCCTTCACTGCCGCATCGGATGAGCTGGCGGCATCGAGCAGCGCACCGGCGAGCACGTCGATGTCGAGCGCGTCGGCGTGGCAGGCGATCACCAGTTCACCCAGTTGCCGTACCTGTCGTTCCTTGAGCAGCCTTGTCTTGTCGGCGAGAGCTTTGAGTTCTGTTTCGAAGTCGCGCGGCTTGCGCATGTCCTGCCCTCTTCATGATCGAGGACAGTTCAGTTATCGTTGCGCTCGATCAGGCTCAATGCCCTGAAATGTCATGGGACTTCGCCGTCCCGAGAATGATGAAATCTTTTGAGGGCGCGCTTATACGTCGTGCCGACGTAGCTTGTTTGGCGTAACTGGTATGTCGCCATGGCGATCTACCATTTCTCGGCCAAAGTCATCTCGCGCGCTTCGGGCTCGTCGGCGCTGGCGGCCGCCGCCTACCGCTCTGCCTCGCGGCTGCGCGATGACCGGCTCGACCGCCACCACGACTTCTCCAACAAGGCCGGCGTCGTTCATTCCGAGGTGATGTTGCCCGATGGGGCACCCGACGACTGGCACGACCGGGAGCGGCTGTGGAATGATGTCGAGGCCGCCGAGCTGCGCAAGGATGCGCAGCTCGCTCGCGAGGTCGAGTTCGCGATCCCGCGAGAGATGACCCAGGATCAGGGTGTCGAGCTCGCCCGCGACTTTGTCGCTGCCGAGTTCGTCGACCGCGGCATGGTCGCCGATCTCAATGTGCATTGGGACATCGGCGCGGATGGCGAAGCCAAGCCGCATGCGCATGTCATGCTCGGCATGCGCGCGGTGTCGGAAGACGGGTTCGGCCAGAAGGTGCGCGAGTGGAACCGCACCGAGCTGCTCACCCATTGGCGCGAAGCCTGGGCCAATCACGTCAACCAGCGCTTGGCCGAACTCGATATCGACGCGCGCATCGATCATCGCAGTCTCGACGCGCAGGAGACCGAGCTCCAACCGCAGCACAAGATTGGTGCAGCCGCGCGGCGGATGGAGGCGCAGGGGCTCGACGCCGATCGCGCCGCCGAACACCGCCGCATTGCCCGCGCCAATGCGCATCGCATCCTGCGCGACCCCCGCGTCGCGCTCGATGCGATCACCCACAACCAGGCGACGTTCACGAGGCGCGACATGGCGATGATGGCGCATCGCCATTCGCTCGGGATCGACCAGTTCAACGGCGTGCTCGCAGCGATGTCGTCATCGCGCGAGCTGGTCGCGCTCGGCACGGATGGGCGCGGCGACGAGCGGTTCACCACGCGCGAAATGCTTCTGACCGAACAGCGGCTCGAGCGCGCCGCGCAGATGATGGCGGAGCACGAGCGGCATCGTGTCGCCGGGCGCGAGCGTCAGGGTGCCCTCGACCGTGCCGCACGTCGGGGTCTGCTGCTGTCGGGCGAGCAGGCAGACGCTCTCCAGCACATCACCGCCGGTCGCGATCTTGGCATCGTCGTCGGCTATGCCGGCACCGGCAAGAGCGCGATGCTCGGCGTGGCGCGTGAGGCATGGGAAGAGGCCGGCTACAGCGTCCGTGGTGCGGCGCTCTCCGGCATTGCCGCTGAGGGTCTGGCAGAAGGAGCGGGCATCCTCTCGCGGACCATCGCCAGCCTGGAGCATCGCTGGGATCAGGGTCGCGAGATGCTGAGCAACCGTGACGTGCTGGTGATCGACGAAGCCGGCATGGTCGGCACAAGACAGATGGAGCGCGTGCTCACACATGCGGCCAAAGCTGGCGCCAAGGTGGTGCTGGTTGGCGACCCGGAACAACTGCAGTCGATCGAAGCCGGTGCAGCGTTCCGCGCGCTGCACGAGCGCCACGGCGGTGTCGAGATCACCGAAGTACGCCGACAGCGGGTCGACTGGCAGCGCGATGCCACACGGCATCTGGCGACCGGCCGCAGCAGGGAAGCACTCGATGCCTTTCGTGAGCAGGACATGGTGCACGAAGCCGCGACGCGCGAAGACGCGCGCCGCGACCTGATCGATCGCTGGGACCGCGATCGCCAGGCACGCCCCGGCGACAGCCGGATCATCCTCACCCACACCAATGACGAGGTGCGCGCGCTCAACGACAGCGCGCGCAAACGCCTGCGGCAGAGCGGGGAGCTTGGCGACGAGGTCGAGCTCAGCGTTACACGCGGCGAGCGCAGCTTCGCACGGGGCGATCGCGTGATGTTCCTGCGCAACGAGCGCAGCCTCGACGTGAAGAACGGCACGCTCGGGATGATCGAACAGGTCAGCGATATCAGCATGACGGTCGCCACCGACAGCGGACGTGAGGTCAGGTTCGACCTCAAGGACTATAACGACATCGACCATGGCTATGCCGCTACCATCCACAAGGCGCAGGGCATGACGGTCGACCGCGTCCATGTGCTCGCCACTCCAGGCATGGATCGGCACGCGGCTTACGTCGCGCTGTCGCGACACCGCGATCGGGTCGACCTGCATTATGGCCATGACGACTTCGCCGATCATACCCGATTGGCTCGCGCGCTATCGCGCGAGCGCGGCAAGGACATGGCGAGCGATTACCAGCCGCCATCGGCCGAACACGCGTTCGCCGAGCGGCGTGGGATTACGCTGCGCGAGCGGATCGTCGAGGCAGTGCGCAAGCTGCCGGAACGGATGCAGAGCATCATCGACGTGCTGCCGCTGCCGGGTGGCGCAGCGCGCGGGGTAGCGGCACCAGCCAAGCGACCACGCCAGGGCGAGCTCGACCTCAGTCTGCCGATGACGCCGCCCGATCCCGAAGCGGTGGCCCGGCGCGCGCGTACCGATGCGCTGAAGCGCCACGCTCGCGCGTACGATGCGGTGGTCGCCGCGCAGCATCACGGTGGGCAAGCGAGCTCCGAACAGCGCCGCGAGCTTACCGACGCGCGCGACGCGTTTGAGGCGGTGCGCCCCCATGGCTGGCGCGATGCCGAAGCCGCCTACGCCAACGACGCCAGCCTTGCGGCCGATGCCGGCCGCGGCCGTGCCAACCGCGCGATCCTGGCGCTGCAGGCGGAGACCGAGGTGCGCCTCAACCCGCAGGCGCGCGCCGACCGGTTCGTCCAGCGCTGGCAGCAGCTCGAGACGTTGGGCGACCGCCAGTATCGGGACGGCGACTTCAGCGGCCGCGATATGACCCGTGCGGCAATGGCCAACATGGCCAAGACCCTGGGGCGCGATCCCCAGCTCGAATCGTTGCTCGCCATTCGCAAGCATGAGCTGGGCATCCACTTCTCCACCGGCCGCGCGCTCGGCCTCGAGCTCGCACACCAGCATGGTCTCGATATCGGGCGCGGGCTGGGGCTTGGGCTGTGAAGATCAGGCGAGCGCGCCGGCGCGCACGTGCGCCGGCCTTGCCGGTCAGGGTGCACCGGGTGACGGGTCTTTCGCGGTTGATCGAACATCACCCCTCCTTGTCGCCGGTCTGCGGGGCGCGAAGCCTCGTGCCGTCAACCCCGTGCGGGGTTCGCCCTCATGACTTCGGTGACGGCGGCGATCGACCCCTTCGGTGGGCGCCATCGGGGATGGTCCCCGATCAAACCGAAGGAGACATACGATGACAACCGTTGCAACCTTGACCGCCAAGCCCGACTGCAGCTTCGAGGGCACGCTCACCACACTGATGGTCACCGCCGCCATCGCCATTGTTCCCAACCCGAGCAAGGCCAAGGACAGCGAGCCAGACTATCGGATACTCAGCCGTCGCAACGGGTTCGAACTCGGCGCCGGCTGGAAGCGGTTCGCGCGCAGCACCGGCAGCGAGTACATCTCGGTCACGCTCTCGGCACCCGAGTTCGGGACGATCTATGGCAACATCGCCAACGCGCCGGGCGGCGCGCCTGACCAGAAGGTGATCATCTGGAACCCGCCTGCCTGACGGAAGGCCGGCCCCGCCCCCGGAGGGGCCGGCAAACTGGTATCGGCCAAAAGCCGGTCGGTCGGCACCTCCGGTCTCGCCCGATCAGCGGCTCCCTCCTTGATCACGAATTTGCCGATCGCCGAGGTTGGAAGGTTGGACGGCGGCGTTCAGAATGTCTGTGGAGTTCGACAGACCGGAATGGCTCCTTTCAGGATCGCTTACCGGGATAGCGGACGGGGTAGCGGGTGAACTGGCTCGTCAGCTTCGCGCCCTCATCGCGGTCATTCGAGAGGCTCCAGAGACGACCTCAAATCTGCTGTTCGTTCAGGATCGCGCTAGTGGCAGCTACGCACCCTGACTTCAGCCGTTCTCACCTCCTTGCGGTTACCCTAAGATCGGCCATTCCATACACGAGACCCGAAAGCTCAGCATGATCGTCCACTGCAACGCGGCTGAGACGCGGGGCCGGCACATGTGCGAGCGCCTCACGGACCTGAGTCCGTGCCACGTGTTCAAGATTCCGATCCATGCCGCGATCGGCGGCCACTGGTGGCGAGGGAGACGATCAGCGCGATGCGCAAGGGAGTGACCCCCAAGTGCTACAGCGGGGATATCACGCGCAAGAGTAAGCTGCTGGAGAAGCAGAAGAAGGGTAACACCAAGATGTGGAATATGGCAATGTGTTCGATTAGAAGTAGGCGTGACGGATGGGGGAGGAGTAGGCCGCCTTACCCGGCCAGCAGTCGCTGTAGTTCATCGATCAGCGGCGCGTAGTTGCAGCTGAAGGTGGCGATCATGGCCTGAAGGAATTCTTCGGCTTCGATGCCTTCAAGTCGAAATGGGTGGCCCGTCCGCTGACCCAGCAAGCGAGTGAAGATGAGTTGCGCGCGTCCGTTGCCTTCGCGAAACGGATGTATGGCGTTCAGCTCGCCCACAAATTCGGCTAGTGCCGGGATGAAGGTGTCGCTAGCAACTCCAGGCTGGAATGCCGAGTCAACAAGCCGCGCGAACAGCGTGTCCATCTGACCGGTTATGTATTCCGGGTAACAAAACCAATTCCCGCCCTTACCTGTGCGGATAGTGCGGTATTCGCCGTATCCATCCGGCGGGTGCCGCCTTGCCGCTGAGGGGAACGGCCGGTCTTAAGCATGCTCTTATGAGTGCGCTTAGGAGCGGTCGATGGGCCAGATGACAGTGTTTTCGGGGCCGGAGCGGCGTCGGCGGTGGAGTTCCG
>JBQCHA010000239.1:0-10978 GCA_051955175.1 Sphingomonas sp. | reverse complement strand
CCCTCGCGCAACTCGTCGAACACCTTGCGCGCGTGCGCGGTGATCGCCGTCTCGTCCTTCGCAGCGCCGCCGACGACGTCGGGGAACACCGCCTGCTCGATCCCTTCGGCGATATGGGTGAAGGCGTTGCTGAAATCGGCGTTGGTGAACACGATCACGGCCGCCTTGTCGTCAGGGAACACCGCATTTTCGGTCAGGAAGCCGGCCGCCTCGCCGCTATGCTCGATCTCGGTATGGCCGGCATCGGTGGCGCGCACGTCGACGCCCAGCCCGTAATGCGAATTGGTGCCGTCGGTCAGCATGATCGGCGTTTCCTGCTCCTGCCATGCCTTGGCGGGCAGCACCTTGCGGTCCATCCGGGCGATGTCCCATTTGGCGAGGTCGCTGGGCGTCATCGCCAGCTCGCCCATCGCGAAGAACCAGCCCGGCGCCGGCTGTTTCTCGACGCGCACCGGCCCCAGCGCATAGCGATGATAACCGACCGCATAGGTCGGCCCGACGGCATCGTCCTGGTTCACCGGATGCATGTCGAGCGGCTGGAAGATGTTCTGCCGCAGGAAATCGAACAGCGGCCGGCCCGACACCTTCTCGACGATCATGCCGGCGATGACATAGCCGGTGTTGGAATATTGCCACTTCGCGCCAGGCTGAAAGTCGAGCGGCTTCTTGGCCCAGCGGTCAAGGATCTGCTGCGGCGTGGTGGCATGCTCCATCGCCGCGAAGCTGTAATCCTGCGGCCAGTAATCCTGGATTCCGGCGGTGTGCGACAGGATCTGCCGGATGGTGATGTGGTCGCCGTCGGTGATGCCGGCCACGTACTTGCCGATCGGATCGTCGAGGCTGAGCTTCCCCTGGTCGGCGAGCAGCAGGATCGCCGCAGCCGTGAACTGCTTGGAGATCGATGCGATGCGATAGGGCACGTCGGTGCGCGCCGTGGTGATCGTCGGCGATTGCGTGCCATAGGCCTTGGTGAACACCACGCGCCCGTCCTTCACCACCGCCACCGATGCCGAGGGCACGCCGGTCTCGGCAAGCGTGCTGGCGACGATCTGGTCGATCTTCGCGGCCTGCTGGCTGGTCAGCGATTGGGCGACGGCGGGGGCCGCGGCGCCGAGCATCAGCATGGCGGCAATCGGTAGCGAGGAAAGACGGGGGCGGATCATCGGGTTCCTTCCAGCGGGATGTGGCGCCGCGCACCATACAGAATGGCGATGCGATCGCCAGCCCGGCGCGTCATGCAACTGTCATCAAACCCTAACCGTGCGTTTACCGTAGACCTTTACCGCGTCGGCCATGGGTCTCGATTTCGCTTACCTCAACCAGCCGTCGCCTCTCGCGCTCCCCGCCCCGGCGGAGGGGCGACACGTCAGCGTCCGCCACGACGCGGCGCTGCCGGAGGTGATCCAGCGGTTCCGCCGCGATCCCGATCTGCGCGTGCTGGCGGTGATCGATGATGACGGCCGGCCGGTCGGCGCCGTGTGCGAGGTCGATGTGCGCGGCATCCTGTTCAACCCGTTCGGCCATGCGCTGATGATGAACCCGGGGATCGGCGTGCTGCTCGCCGAATTGCTCCGCCACCTGCCGCAGGCGGAGGTCGACAGCGCGCCCGAAGTGCTGCTCGATCTCTACGCCGCCGCCGGCCGTGGCGAGGGCATGATCCTGACGCGGCGTGGCCGGTTCGTCGGCACGCTCGACGCGCGGGCGATGGTGCAGCTGGCGGCGCAGCGCGAGCTCGAGCTGGCGCAGGCGCGCGTGGTGCGCGCGGGCCGGATCGACGCCGCCGGCAGCGCCTTCACGCGCGATGTCGCCGCATTGTCGGACCGGCTGATTGCGCTGTCGGGCGAGGTGCAGGCGGTGGCGCGCCACCTTGCGACGCGCGCGGTGACCACCGGCGAAAGCGCCACCTCAGTCGCGGCGGCGGTGACGCAGACGGTGCAGGCGCTCGACCAGATCGCCGACCAGGGCAGGGGCCTCGCCGGCACGCTCGATCGCATCGCCGCCGAGACCGAAAGCGCGCGGTCGATCCGCACCGAGGCGCAGCAGACCGTCGCCGCCGCGGGCGATCACGTCGCCTCGCTGACCCGCACCGCCGAGGCGGCGGACGCCATGCTCGCGCTGATCCAGACGATTGCCGGGCGCACCAACCTGCTGGCGCTCAACGCCCGGATCGAGGCGGCGCGGGCAGGGGAGGCGGGCCGCGGCTTCGCGGTCGTTGCTGCGGAGGTGAAGACGCTGGCCGGCCAGACCGCCGACGCGGCGCGCGACATCTCGCGGCTGATCGACGGCATTCACCAGGAACTCGACCAGGTGGTCGGCGGCCATCGTGACATCCAGCACGCGATCACCAACATCGCCGATATCTCACGCTCGATCGATGCCGCGGTCGAGTTTCAGAACGACGCCACCCGCGCGATCGCGTTCAACGTCGCGCAATCGGTCGAGGCCGGCAGCGACATGGGCATGCGCGTGCAGCAGATCGGCGACGGCGCGCAGGCGCTGGGCGGCGACGCCGACGCGCTGGAGAGCCTGTCGCAAGATCTCGCCCAGTCCGCGCGGCGCCTGCATGACCGCGCGCGCGCGTTCGTCGGCACCGTGGCGGCGCTTTAGAGGCAGAGAATGGCTCACCCTCACCCTTCCTGGACCCACGAGCCGAAGGCGAGTGGGAAGGGTGAGGGCGGTAGGCCCGCCACTCGACCCTCAGACCGTCGGTACCCCGAACAGGTCGTGCGCGTCGGCATCCTCCACCTCGACCGCGACGATGTCGCCGACCTTGAGGTGTCCGGCGTCGCGCAGGTGCACCTCGCCGTCGATTTCCGGGGCATCGGCCTTGGAGCGGCCGGTGGCACCGCCCGATTCCGCGTCCACCGCATCGATGATGACGTCGAGCGTACGCCCGATCTTCGCCTCCAGCTTCGCCGCCGAGATGCGCGCCGTCAGCGCCATCAGGCGGGCATAGCGCTCCTCCTTGACCGCTTCGGGCACCGGGTCGGGCAGCGCATTGGCCGCCGCGCCCTCGACCGGCTCGAAGCGGAACGCGCCGACACGGTCGAGCTGCGCTTCCTCCAGCCAGTCCATCAGGTAGCGGAAATCGTCCTCGGTCTCGCCGGGGAAGCCGACGACGAAGGTCGAGCGCACGGCGATGTCGGGGCAGATCGCCCGCCAGCCCTTGATGCGCTCCAGAACCTTGGCCTCGTTGGCCGGCCGGCGCATCGCCTTCAGCACGCTGCGGCTGGCATGCTGGAACGGAATGTCGAGATAGGGCAGCACCAGCCCCTCGGCCATCAGCGGGATGACCTGGTCGACGTGCGGGTAGGGATAGACGTAGTGCAACCGCACCCAGGGAGCGATCTTACCGAGTTCGCGGGCAAGGTCGGTCATATGCGCGCGGACTTCCTGGCCGTGCCACATGCGCGGGAAGTGCTTGATGTCGACTCCGTAAGCCGACGTGTCCTGGCTAATCACCAGCAACTCGCGGGTGCCGGCTTCGACCAGCTTCTCCGCCTCGCGCAGGATCGCGTCGGGCCGCCGGCTGACAAGGTCGCAGCGCAGCTGCGGAATGATGCAGAAGGCGCAGCGATGGTTGCAGCCCTCCGAAATCTTCAGATAGCTGTAATGCCGCGGCGTCAGCTTCAGCCCGGCGTCGGGCACCAGGTTCAGGAACGCGTGCGGCGGCATCGGCGCCGCCTCATGCACGGCACCCACCACCTGCTCGTATTCATGCGCGCCGGTGATCGCGAGGACGTTGGGGAAGCGCTCGCGGATCGTCTCGGCTTCCTTGCCCATGCACCCGGTGACGATGACGCGGCCGTTCTCCGCGATCGCCTCGCCGATCGCCTCCAGGCTTTCCTCCTTGGCGGAATCGAGGAAGCCGCAGGTATTGACCAGCACGACGTCCGCGCCGGCATAATCGGGCGACATCTGATAGCCGTCGGAGCGGAGCTGAGTCAGGATCCGCTCGCTGTCCACCAGGTTCTTGGGACAGCCGAGCGACACCATGCCCACCTTGGGCGGAGAGGGAAGTTGCGTTGCCATGGGAATGCGTCCGCATATAACCATCGCGGTAGAAATTTCTAGGTGAGTCGGATGGTCCGTCTCGAGCTGGTTCCGCATCCCGATTTCGCGGATTCGCCCATCGCGTCGATCGAAGTTGCAGCCACACGGGCGTCTCACGGGCGGCTCGACTTCGAATTCTGCGCGGCCGGCGACGTGGATCGGGCGAGCTGGCCCGACTGGATCGGCGTCGAGCCGGCGGACGGGCTGTGGCAGCATAGTTGCTTCGAGGCGTTCGTCGGCTTTCCCGACCAGCCCGGTTATGTCGAGCTCAACTTCTCCACGTCGGGGCAGTGGGCGGCCTATCAGTTCGATGGCTATCGTGCGGGGATGCGGCCGCTGGGCCAGGTGCTGGTCGCCGGCGGGCGCACCTGGGGCGAGCAGAGCCTGCGCGTGCGCCGTTCGGTGCAACTGACCGCATTGGATGCGGAAATCGATTGGTGCCTGGGGCTCTCTGCGGTGATCGAGGCGGCAGACGGCACGAAGTCCTATTGGGCGCTGGCGCATCCGCCGGGCAGGCCCGATTTCCACGCTTCCGTTTGCTTTGCGGCGCGGCTTGCGGCACCAGCGGGCGCATGAAATTCGGTATCGATCGGCTGCTGGCCGACCCCGCCCTGCGCCGCCCGCTGGAGGGCAAGCGCGTCGCGCTGCTGGCCCATCCCGCGTCGGTGACCGAGGACCTGACGCACTCGCTCGACGCGCTGGTCGCGGCGGGGCTGAACGTGTCGGCGGTGTTCGGGCCGCAACACGGCGTGCGCGGCGACCTCCAGGACAACATGATGGAGTCGCCCGACTATACCGACCCGACTTACGGCATGCCGGTGTTCAGCCTGTATGGCGAGGTGCGGCGGCCGCGTGCGCAGTGGATGCGTACGTTCGACGTGCTGCTGGTCGACCTGCAGGACCTCGGCACGCGTATCTACACGTTCATCACCACGCTGCGGTATGTGCTGGAAGCGGCCGCCGAGCACGGCAAGAGCGTCTGGGTGCTCGATCGGCCCAATCCGGTCGGCCGCCCGGTCGAGGGGCTGACGCTACGCCCCGGCTGGGAGAGTTTTGTCGGCGCCGGGCCGATGCCGATGCGCCACGGCCTGACGATGGGCGAGCTCGGTCGGTGGTTCGTCGCCACGCTGGGCCTCGACGTCGACTATCGGGTGGTCGAGATGACCGGCTGGCTGCCCGAAGAGGGGCCCGGCTTCGGCTGGCCCGAGGGCGAGCGGGTGTGGATCAACCCGAGCCCCAACGCGGCCAATCTGGCGATGGCGCGCGCCTATGCCGGCACGGTGATGCTGGAAGGCACGACGCTGTCGGAAGGGCGCGGCACAACGAGGCCGCTCGAACTGTTCGGTGCGCCCGACATCGACGCACGCGCCGTGCTGACCGAGATGCGGCGCCTCGCGCCCGACTGGCTCGCCGGCTGCGCGCTGCGCGATGTCTGGTTCCAGCCGACGTTCCACAAGCATGTCGGCGCCCTGTGCAACGGACTGCAGTTTCACGCCGAGCGCCCGTTCTATGACCATCAGGCATTTCGGCCGTGGCGGTTGCAGGCGCTGGCGTTCAAGGCGATCCGCCGCCTCTACCCCGACTATGCGCTGTGGCGGGACTTCCCGTACGAATATGAATTCGACAAGCTGGCGATCGACGTGATCAACGGCGGCCCCGCGCTGCGCGCATGGGTCGACGACGACGCCGCGGCGCCGCGCGACCTCGACGCGCTGACGAGCCCGGACGAGCGCGAGTGGATCGACGCCCGGGCTCCTTATCTGATCTACTGAGCCGAGTCGGCGGCGGCCGGCTTGGGCTTGGCCGCTGCCTTCGGCTTGGCCGCAGGTTTGGCCTTGGCGGTCGTCGCCTTCGGTTTCGCGGCAGCGGCCTTGGCGGGCGCTTTCTTGGCGGCGGGCTTCGCCGCGCTCTTCTTCGTGGTCTTGCCCTTGTCGGAGCCGGCCTTTTCGGCGGCCTTGCGCACCCGCGGCGCGGCGATGGCGGCTGCGGCGCCGGCAACGACCACGCCGATCGCGGCAGCAGCCTTGCCGGGGTTGGCCTTCACCTGCTTGATCGCGGTCTTCGCGCTCTTGCTCGCCTTGCTGACGACGGTCTTCGAGCGCTTGGGCTCCGGCTTCTCGGGCGCTGCCTTGGCATGGGGCATGGCGGATTCGGGTATGTGCGACATAAAGCGAACCTCCTGACTAACGCGGGTTAGAACCGGAACGCGCGCGCAATGTTCCCGCACCCGGTGATCGCGATGCGCCGAACCGCCTCTGCCTTCAGACTGTCACGGTGATGTTGCAAAAATGTCATACGGGCGAGCGGAAGCACGCGAAACCGGTACCACTGCCTTGAAGCGGCGTGGGCGCAGGCCGCATATTCTGCCCAAGCGCCATCGATAGGCGCGTTTCGGGAAAGATGTCGGCGCACATGCATTCGCCGGGCGCAAGGACAGGTCCTCAACCGGCCGCCATCGCCTGGTTCGACAGCAAAGGGACTCCATCATGCATCGTAAGCTTCTCTTCCTCGGCGGTACCGCGGCCGCGGCACTGATCACCGCGCCCGCCTTCGCGCAGACCGATGCTACGGCACCCGCCGCGCCCGATGCCGGGGCGCAGGCCAACCAGGAAATCGTCGTCACCGGCACGCGTGCCGCCGGCCGCACCCGGCTGGACACCATCTCGCCGGTCGACGTGCTGTCGGCCTCGGCGCTGCAGAACCAGGGCACGACCGAAACCGCCGCTGCGCTCGCAAATGTCGCGCCATCGATCGACTTCCCGCGCCCGGCGGTCACCGACGCGACCGACGCGATCCGCCCCGCGACGTTGCGCGGCCTGTCGCCGGACCAGACGCTGGTGCTGATCAACGGCATCCGCGCGCATCCGTCGGCGCTGCTCAACATCAACGGCTCGGTCGGCCGCGGCGCCGCGGCGGTCGACCTCAACACCATTCCGACGCACGCGCTGGAATCGATCGAGGTGCTGCGCGACGGCGCCTCGGCGCTGTACGGCTCGGACGCGATCGCCGGCGTGGTCAACCTGCGCCTGCGCCAGCAGAAGACCGGCGGCGGTGCCGACGTCACCTTCGGCGGCTATGACACGCAGGTTCCGGCGCCGCTCGATCCGCGCCACGTCATCGACGGCGGCACCACCACCGCGTCGGTGTGGCAGAACGTGGCGATCGGCGATGGCGGCTATCTCGACGTCACCGGTGAGTTCGTCCGCCGCAATCCGACCAGCCGCGGCGATTACGACACGCGCGACACGCCGTACGTGGTGCGTTCGCGTTACGGCGATCCCGACGTCCATCAATATACCGGCTATGCCAACCTGGGCGTGCCGATCGGCGACAGCGGCTGGCAGGTCGTCGGCTGGGGCGGCTATCAGTACCGCCGCACGCAATCGGCCGCGTTCCCGCGCAATCCGAGCAACACCAACAATGTGCCGTCGATCTATCCCAACGGCTTCCTGCCGCTCATCCAGACCAAGTCGCGCGATTACAACATTGCCGGCGGCGTCAAGGGCGACGTCGCTGGGTGGAACACCAGCCTGATCGCGTCCTACGGCAAGAACACGCTCGACTATTCCACGCTGCACACGCTCAACGCCAGCTATGGCGCGGCGTCGAAGACGCGCTTCTACGACGGCGCGGCGGCTTACGACCAGTTCCTCACCAACCTCGACGTGTCGCACGATTATTCGCTGGGCACCGATAGCGACCTGACCGTCGCGTTCGGCGCCGAATATCGCCGCGAGGGTTACAGCATCAGCGCCGGCGAGCCCGAATCGTACGACAAGGGCCCCGTGACGGTGAGCCCGGTGAACGGCAACGCGACATCCGGCGGGGCGCAGGGCTTCGGCGGTTTCAGCCCGCTGAATGTCGTCGACCAGCATCGCGACAACGTCAGCGGCTACCTGGATCTTGAAGGCAAGTTCGGCCCGGTCAGCATCGGTGCGGCGGGCCGTGTCGAGCATTATTCGGACTTCGGCACCACCGCCAACGGCAAGCTGTCGGCACGCTGGGACATCACGCCCAGCTTCGCGTTGCGCGGCGGCGTGCAGACCGGCTTCCGTGCGCCGTCGCTGCAGCAGGAATATTTCACCTCGATCGCCTCGGTGATCATCGACGGCAACGTGGTGGAAACGGGTACTTTCCCCTCGGTCGATCCGCGCGCCGCGAAGCTTGGTGGCCTGCCGCTCGAGCCGGAGAAGTCGACCAACTATTCGGCCGGCTTCGTTTTCCGTCACGGCCCGTTCAACCTGACGGTCGATGGCTACGAAATCGATATCCGCAATGGTCTGGTGCTGTCGGAAAACATCCAGCACGATCCCAACAATCCGGCCAACCCGGTGAACGCCATCCTCGATTCCGCCGGGGTCTCGGCCGCGCGCTTCTTCCTCAACGGCGTGAAGACGCGCACCCGCGGCGTCGACGTGGTGGCGAATTATACGCTGCGGACCGACAATGTCGGCACGTTCAACTTCACCGTTGCCGGCAACTACAACGACCTGAAGGTGCTTGAGGTGCCGACCAGCACCTCGACGCTGAACCCGGCGCCGACGCTGGTGGGCCGCGCCACGATCCTGACGCTGGAGGATGGCACGCCCGAGAAGAAGGTAACCGGCACGATCGACTGGAAGACGGGTCCCGTCGGCCTGACGCTGCGCGGCACCTATTACGGCGACGTCAACGAACCGTCGACCTCGGATCCGGCCAAGGACATCCACACCGGCGAGAAGTTCATCACCGATGCCGAGGCGCGGTTCGACGTCGCGGATCAGTTCCACTTCGGCCTGGGCGTCGAGAACCTGTTCGACGTCTATCCCGATGTCACGCAGGCTGTCGCGCGCAGCTCGACCGGCGTGCTGGACTTCCCTTTCTACTCGCCGTTCGGCTTCAACGGCCGCCGGCTGTACGTGAAGGTCGGCATCGACTGGTAAGCGCGTCGCCGGGACGTCAGTCGTCGCGACTGGCGCCCCGGTCGAACAGCAGGAACACCGCCAGCGTGACGGCGCCGATCGCGGCGCCGGCGATCGCGCTGGCGGCCCATCCGCCCGCCCCGAAGCTCGCCGAGCCGATCAGCGAGCCGGTCGCGCCGATCACGAACATCACGGTCATATAGCCCGAGTTGATCCGCGCCCGCGCCTCGCGCGACAGGGCGAAGATGATCTTCTGCCCGGTGATCTGGCTCAGCTGCACGGCGGCGTCGATCAATATCGCGGCGGCGGCGAACGCGATCACGCTGGTCGCCGCGACGGCGGGGATCGCGCCGAGGAAGCCCAGCACGATGATCCCCAGCGCGCCCAGGCTGGTCCACCAGCTCAGCCCCTTGTCCGCCATCCATCCGGCGAGCGGCGCCGCCAGTGCCCCGCCGGCGCCCGCCAGCGCGAACAACGCCACCTCGTTCTGCGAAAAATCGAACCGGTGCAGCAGCACCAGCGGCGCCGCCGTCCAGAACAGGTTGAACGCGGCGAACATCATCGCCTGATAAAAGGCGCGCAGCCGAAGCGCCCGGCGATCGCGCAGCTGCTTCACGGTCGACAGCAGGATCGCGCCATAGCCGAGCCGCGCCTCGGGCCGCCGCTGCGGGCACATCGCGATCAGCGCGACCGCGATCGCTGCCATCAGCCCGGCCGACATGAAGAAGATCGCGCGCCAGCCGATCGCATGCGCGACGAAGCTCGCCGCCGGCCGCGCCAGCATGATGCCGGTCAGCAGCCCGCCCATGATCCGGCCGATCACGCGCCCCTGCTGCTCGTCGGGGGTGAGGTGCGTGGCGAGCGGCAGCAGCACCTGCGCGCCGGTCGCGCACACGCCGGTGACGAACGAGGCCGCAAGGAACGTGACCGGGCCCTGTGACAGGCCGATCCCCAGGCAGGCGAGGATGGCGCCGCCCGTCGCAATCAGTGCCAGCCGCTTGTTCTCGAACAGGTCACCCAGCGGCACCAGCAGCGCCAGACCCAGGCCGTAGCCCAGTTGCGTCAGCATGGTGATCGTACCACCGAGGCGAGGGGACAGCCCGATCTCCGGCCCGATCTCGTCGATCAGCGTCTGCGCATAATAGAGGTTCGCCACCATGGCGCCGCAGGCGACGGCGATCAGCACCGTCGCGGCGCGGGTCAGTTGGTCGTGCTGGGGATCGGATCGGGCCATCATCTCTCGCGGAAAAACGCTGCGGTGCAGCAACGACACGGCGGGACGGACGTTCCGCTCATTGTCGCCGTGCGTCGAGCGCACTATCGTCCCGCCGCATAATCACAAGGGAAGGGAAGGCCCGCACATGAGCATCACGCCAGCCGTCAAGTCGATCCTCGATAAATACGAATCGGACAATCCCGGGGTGAAGGCCAACCTTGCCCGAATCCTGATGCAGGGGCATCTCGGCGGCACCGGCAAGCTGGTCATCCTGCCCGTCGACCAGGGGTTCGAGCACGGCCCCGCGCGCAGCTTCGCGGTCAATCCGCCCGCCTACGACCCGCATTACCATTTCCAGCTCGCGATCGACGCCGGGCTCAACGCCTATGCCGCGCCGCTCGGCATGATCGAGGCGGGGGCCGACACCTTCGCCGGGCAGATCCCGACCATCCTCAAGCTCAACAGTTCGAACAGCTGGGCGACGGCCAAGGACCAGGCGGTCACCGGCGGCGTCGACGATGCGCTGCGGCTCGGCTGCGCGGCGATCGGCTTTACCATCTATCCGGCTTCCGAATATTTCTTCGAGCTGGTCGAGGAGATCAAGGAGCTGCGCGCCGAGGCGCACGCGGCCGGCCTCGCGACGGTGATCTGGTCCTATCCGCGCGGCGGCGAGCTTTCCAAGGAGGGCGAGACCGCGCTCGACGTCGCCGCTTATGCCGCGCACATGGCGGCCGAGATCGGCGCGCACATCATCAAGGTGAAGCTGCCCAGCGACCATATCGAGCAGAAGGAAGCAAAGAAGGTGTAC
>JBQCHA010000238.1:0-10578 GCA_051955175.1 Sphingomonas sp. | reverse complement strand
AATGCTATGCGCGCCGCTTCCCCGGGGGGGTGCGCGTAAGGTTGGTAACAAGGCGGTGGTCCGGGGCGGGCGGGCCCCCGCCTTGGGGGGGGCGGGCTGGCCTTTTTCTTGAACGGCCGACCGCGCTAGGAAGGGGATCATGGCAGCGACCGACACGGCACAGCGATCCGGCGACCCGCTCCGCTCGATCGTCATCGTCGGCGGCGGGACTGCCGGCTGGATGGCGGCGGCGCTCCTCAGCCACCGGCTGAAGCGGCAGGGCATCGCGATCACCGTCGTGGAATCGTCGGCAATCGGCACCGTCGGCGTCGGCGAGGCGACGACACCGGCGATACGCGACTATTTCCAGGCTGCCGGTCTCGACGAGGCGGCGGTGATGAAGGCGTCAAGCGCGACCTTCAAGCTCGGCATCCGCTTCGACGACTGGACCGGGCCGGGGTCATCCTTCTTCCATCCCTTCGGCCTGTACGGGGTTGCCCAGCGTGGGGTCGCCTTTCACGATTACTGGCTGAAGCTGCGCGCGGCGGGCCACCCGCACCCGATCGACGACTATTGCTTCGCCACGCAACTCGCGCTCTCCGACCGCTTCCTGCCGCCGCACCGACCGGCGCCCGATTATGCCTTTTTCGACTATGCCGTGCATTTCGACGCCAGCCTTTTTGCCCGTCACCTGCGCGAGGTGGCGACGGCGCGCGGCGTGCGCCATGTCGACGCCCGCGTTCGTGAGGTGATCCGCGACGGCGAGACGGGCTTGATCGCGGCAATCGATACCGACGCGGCGGGCACCGTCGCGGCCGACCTGTTCATCGACTGCACCGGTTTCCGCTCGCTGCTGCTCGGCCAGGCGATGGCGGAGCCGTACATCGACTGGACCGACCTCCTGCCCTGCGATCGCGCGGTGGCCATGCCCTGCGCGCCATCGGGACCGCTGACGCCTTATACGCGCGCCGTGGCGATGCCGGCCGGCTGGCGCTGGCGCATCCCGCTGCAGCACCGGGTCGGCAACGGTTACGTCTATTCCAGCCGCCACCTTTCGGATGACGAAGCGGTCGCCACGCTGTCCGCCGCGTTGGAGGGCGAGGCGCTGGGCGAGCCCAACCTGATCCGCTTCGTCACCGGCCATCGCCGCCGGTTCTGGTCGGGCAATTGCGTCGCGCTCGGCCTCTCCGCGGGGTTTCTCGAGCCGCTGGAATCGACCAGCATCACGCTCATCTTCTCCGGCATCGAACGGCTGCTGCAACTGCTCCCCGACCGCTCATTCGATCCCGCCCTCGCGGACGATTACAACCGCATCACCACGCTGGAATATGAACGCGTCCGCGATTTCCTGCTGCTGCATTATTGGGGAGCGCGCCGCCCGGAGCCGCTCTGGACGGACGTGAAAGCGCTCGATCTGCCGGACAAGCTCGCCCACAAGGTCCGCATGTTCACGCACCGCGCGCGCATGGTCCGCTACGAATGGGACGCGTTCCAGGACCCGAGCTGGCTATCGATGTTCGCCGGCCTCGACCTGTTGCCGGACGGCCGGTGGGACCCGCTCGCCGACGACTTTTCGGTCGATGAGCTTACAGACGCCTTCGCCCGCATTCGCGGGCAGATCGCAGACGGCCTGCGCGCCGCCGTCCCGCACGAGCAGTTCATCCGGCAGACCTGCGCGACGGACCCGACGTAACCGACGCACGCCGCGCTGCCGAGCAGATCTGTCAGTCGCGCCCCGCGCTGATGTGCGCAGCCATTCCGGCCACCAGCGCGTCGAAGGCGATCCGCATGCGGCGGGTGGAGCGGAGGTCCTCGTGCATCACGATCCACACCGGCAGGTGCGCGACGAACAGCTCGCGCAGGACAGGGACGAGCGCCGGATCGCGACGGGCGATCGGATCCTGCAGCACGCCGATCCCGAAGCCGGCGCGCACCGCCGCCACCTGGGCCAGTTGATTATCGGTCCGCAGCGCAAAGGGGGGCCGATCAGGCCAGACGGCCCCAAGCGCGCGCAACGAGGCCGCGTCGCGATCGAACCCGATGAGCGCGTGCCGGGCAAGGTCCGCCGCCGTCTCGACCGGTCCCGATCGCGCGAGATAATCGCGATGCGCATAGAAGCCGAGGCGAATCCGCCCCAGCGATTTCGCGAGTAGCGCCTGCTGTATCGGCTGTATCATCCGGATTGCGATATCTGCATCCCGTCGCAGCAGGTCGGACGACGCATTGGTGAGCAGCAACTCCAGGATGAGACCCGGGTGTTGCGCGTGCAACGTCGCCACTATCGGCGGCAGGACCTCGGCCCCGATCACGTCGCTGGCGCTGACACGAACAACGCCCGCAACGGCTTCCGTCGGTGCCGACGCGGTGCGGACGAGCGCCGCCGCGGCGGCGGCCATCGCTTCAGCATGCGGCGCCAAGGCCCGGGCGGCGTCCGTCGGATGCAGGCCACGCGAGGAGCGCGTGAACAACGCACCCGTGGCCAGGGCGGCTTCGAGGTCGACGATGTGCCGCCCGACGGTCGGCTGCGTGATACCGAGCGCCCGTGCGGCGCTCGACAGGCTTCCCTCGCGCATCACTGCGTCGAAGGTCCGCCAGAGGTCCCAGCCGGGCGCTTCCGCAGCCATGCAATTATGCATAGCCGCGCTGCATCTTTACGCAATTCCCGTTTATCCTCGCTGGCGCCATCTCCGTTCCACAGACACGGAGATGCACCTTGGAACAGCATTCGAAGAAGGCACTCGTCATCGGGGCAACCGGCGGAATCGGCAGCGAGCTCGCGCGGGCATTGCTGGCGCGCGGGTGGGCGGTGCGGGCGCTACATCGCGATCCCCAGCGCGCTGCGACCAGCAACCCTGCCCTGCAATGGGTCGCCGGCGACGCGATGGAGCGGGAAGCGGTCGTCCGCGCAGCCGAAGGCATGACGGTAATCGTGCACGCAGTGAACCCGCCGGGCTATCGCAACTGGGCGGGGCTCGTCCTACCGATGCTCGACAACACGATCGCCGCCGCGACGGCGCACGGTGCCCGTGTGCTGCTGCCGGGCACGGTGTATAATTACGGTCCGGATGCGGGCGAGGCAGTGGATGAAAGCGCTCCGCAAAATCCACAAACACGCAAGGGAGCGATCCGCGCCGAGATGGAGCGGCGGCTGCAGCGGGCAGCGGGCGCTGGAGCGAAGGCACTCGTGGTCCGGGCCGGCGACTTCTACGGCCCGCGCACCGGCAACAGCTGGTTGGCGCAAGGAATGGTGCCAATGCCGGGACCGGTGAAGCGGGTGTTCAATCCGGCACGCCGCCGGATCGGCCACGCCTGGGCGTACCTGCCCGACCTGGCCGAAGCGATCGCGCGCCTGCTGGAAAGAGGCGACGAGCTTGCCGATTTCGACAGCTTCCATTTCGGCGGCACCTGGGTGGACGACAATCGTGCTTTCGCCGAGGCCATCCGTTCGGCGGCCGGCAGGCCGAAGGCGCCGATCTATCCGTTCCCCTGGCCCCTGGTCCACGCGCTGTCCCCGTTCAACGAGACCGCCCGCGAGATGCGCGAGATGATCTACCTGTGGCGACGGCCCCTGCGCCTGCTCGACGACAGGCTGCGGCGCTTTCTGGGCGAGGTGCCGGCAACGCCGCTGGCCGCGGCGCTACGCACCACGCTGCAGGGGTTGGGACGCGCGTAACGCCTCTCTGCGCCAGTGGGGAGGTGGGTCCAGGTCTCGCCGCACGGCCGCTCAAATGCGGCGTTGTCGCGGCGCATCAGGCATCGTCGAAGCAGCTCGGAACTGATCCAATTCCCCGTTCGCGCACGGAGCCGGAACGCGATGGGCCAGGCACTCGCGCAGCGCTGGGCGCGTCCGCCATCTTCAGACCTTTCGCAGGGGCGGCGCTTTGCTGATGCTCGCCGGCCGCCATCGAGACCGGCGCCACTTCCTACAACGTGCCCTGCAGGTCGGCACGTGTCCGCCAAAAACTGAAGGGCCGCCCCTATCGGGGCGACCCTTCCATTGTCCTACCTAGACGGGCAGCTCAACCGAGCCGGACCCCCATGGCGGAGGTCTTGCTCAAGAGGACTGCCGCGTGCGGCATGTGACAATGAGACATCTGACCACCTCCTTTCGGTTGTTGACGATGGTGCGAATGTGGGGCCGCGGCGCCGATTTGCAATCGGCCAGGCCTCTCCTCCCCATGACGACCCCTACTTTTCCTGTCGGATGCTTCGAAACGTGATCGACCAGCGCGGCACGGTCATCTCCACGATGCTGTGCTCCCAAAGGTGACGAACCTCGCCCGAGAGGTGATAGATGCCCCGCGGGCTCAACGGCGCCGAGGCGCGCTCGAATTTGGTCCCCACCCGTCGCCGGAACCGCATCGTCGCGGCATTGCCGAGCGACACGCCGATGACGTGCTCGAACACCGGCCGGTCCTTGTGCCACCCTATCCCGGCGCCCGGATCGTATCGGATGAGAAGCACCTGGACGATGTCGTCGGCCGACAGACCCGCGAACGCCGCGGCGCGCGTCTTGAACGGCTCCAGCCACGCAGGAATAGGATCGGTCGGTGCGAACTTGCCGGTGTCGAAATCGTAGGACCAGCCGAACGATCGCGTCAGCCGCTTGCCGAGCCAGCCCTGAAACCGAAACGGCGAGAGGCCCTCCCCGTCGATGCGTTCGATGAGCTTCGCTTCCTCGTCCGGCGAGATGAAGTCATGTCGGCTGGCGAAGCCCGGCAGCACCGGTCTGTCAAACAGATCGAATTCAGCCATCATCCGCGCCGGTCCCCCGTCACTCGACGTCGCCAAACGCCCGGCCGCCCGCCGAGGCGGCGGACATCCATTATGCGATTTCGAGTTACGGTGCTGCGCATCACGAGAACATAATGGCAACTGATAGAGGGGCAATACCACCCGCCGCCATCACCTTCGAGGGCATCTTCATCTTCTGGATCAATGAGGCCCTGACCCTAGCCGCCATGCTTCCGGCGCAGGGGTGCGGTGGAGGCACGTTCGACGAGGCTCATCGGGATGTTGATCACCTCGTCCTCGGGGCCAGGCAGGGCCTCGGGGTCGGCCTGTGCGGTCATCAGCAGGTCGACGGCGCGGGACGCGGCTTCAGCGATCGGCTGGTCGATCGCGGTCAGCGGTGGCTGGGTCAGCCGCACGATAGGCGTGTTGTCGAAGCTGATCAGCGACAGGTCGTCCGGGACGACCAACTGCAGCTGACGCGCCACCTCCAGCGTCGCCAGCGCCATGCGGTCGTTGCTCGCGATGATCGCGCTCGGCGCTGCCGCGTTGCCGAGCAGCATCCGTGCCGCGGCTTCGCCCGATTCATAGCTGAAATCGCCCTCGGCCAGCAGGCCCTCCCAAGCGAGACCATTCGCGGTCATCGCGTCGCGCCAGCCGTCGACGCGGCGACCCGACAATGCATATTCGCTCGATCCGGCGATGAACCCGATGCGGCGGTGGCCGAGCGCAATCAGATGCTCGGCGGCGAGGCGCGCGCCGCCGCGATCGTCCATCGTCAGCGGGATGCCTCCATCCCGGGCCGTCGAGCCGATCCGGACGAAGGGGATCGCGCGTTTCTTGAGCAGGCCGACCATCAGCGGATTGTCGGAATGCGGCGGCGTCAGGATCACACCATCGGGGCGTAGTGCGCCGAGCGCACCGCCAACTTCCCGCGTGACATGGTCGCTATGCGTGTCGACGAGTTCGAAGATCAGGCGATAGCCGTATTCGGCACAGCGCAGCATGCCGCCGAGCAACATCTGGTCGACCCAGTCGGTACCCTGGCGCTCCTGCCAGTCGGCCACGGTACGATCGCGATCGTTGATCGCCAGGATGATGTAGGACCGCGATCCGCTCATCCTTTGCGCGGCGATCGAGGGGACATAACCCAGCCGCTCGATCGATTCCTTCACCCGCGCACGCACACCGTCGCTGACGCTGGGCTCGTCGTGCAGAACGCGGCTGACGGTCTGCAGCGACACCCCGGCATCGGCCGCGACGTGCCTGATGGTGACCGCTTGCCGTCGACGCACCATCAGAGTTCAGGCCCTGCGCGTCGTGGTCACTGCGCCGCCGCGCGCGCGGCCCCGCAGAAATGCGCGACGTATTCGCCATGCGGCGGCAGGCTGCCGACGGTACGCGATACCTCGTCCCGCAAGCCGGCGAGCAGGCGATCGAGTTCCTCGTCGCCCAGCTTCTCCGCGATCGGGTGGAACGATTGCGGCATGATCCCCTGTCCCATCAGCACCTGCACCCAGCTGTTTTCCGCGAATAGTTCCTCGTTCTTGCGGAATACGCGTCCCGTCTCGCGGAACAGCTCGATGCGATGGGTGAGCGTCTCCGGGACCGGCATGTCGACACAATGGCGCCAGAACGCGCTGTCGCGGCGCTCAGTCGCCTTGTAGTGCAGGATCAGGAAGTCGCGGATCTGCTCCATGTCGGCGTCCTGCTGCGCGTTGAATTCAGCGACGTCGCGATCGCTGATCTCCCGCAGCGGCATCATGCGGATGAGCCGCAGTACGGCGCGCTGGATGAGGTGGATGCTGGTCGACTCCAACGGTTCCATAAACCCGCTCGACAGGCCGAGCGCGATGCAGTTGCGATACCATTGCCGCCGCCGGGCGCCCGAGGTGAAGCGGATGAAATTGGGTTCGGTCCGCGTCGGCCCCTCGAGGTTGGCGAGCAACCGCTGGAGCGCCGCGTCGCGCTCCAGATAGCGGCTGCAATAGACCAGCCCGTTACCGGTGCGGTGCTGTAGCGGAATGCGCCATTGCCAGCCGGCGTCATGCGCCATGGCGCGCGTGTACGGCACCGGGGGGCCGACGCTCTCGGTCTGCACAGCGATGGCGGAGTCACACGGCAGCCAGTGCGTCCAATCGTCATAGCCGACGTGCAGCGCCTGCCCGATCAGAAGCGCACGAAAGCCGGTGCAATCAAGAAACAGGTCGCCCTCGATCCGTGCGCCGTTTTCCAGCACCAGCGCGGCGATATCGCCGCTGTCATGGTCCAGCTCGACCTGCGCGATCTTGCCTTCGACGCGCTTGACGCCCTCGCCTTCCGACAAGCTGCGCAGGAAGCGCGCATAGCCAGTCGAATCGAGCTGGTAGGCATAGTTCATGCGGTTGTCGGGCAAATGCGCGAAACGGCCTTGCAGCGCCGCCACCAGTTCCAGGCAATAGTCGTCATAGGGCTGCTCATGCCCCTTCTCCTGGCCGTACAGCCAGAAATGCTGGAAACCGGCCGACCAATGGTCCTTTCCGGTAAGGCCGAAGGAATGGAAGTAGCGGTCATGGCCGTTCTTCCAGCCGTCGAACAGGATGCCGAGCTTGAACGTCGCTTGCGTCGCCCGCATGAAATCGGCCTCCGCAATGCGCAGGATACGGTTGAACGTGATCAGCGGCGGGATCGTGCTCTCGCCGACCCCGACGGTGCCGATCGCATCCGATTCCACCAGCGTGACGTCGATCACCCCGCCCAGGGTGCGCGCGATCGCCGCTGCCGCCATCCAGCCCGCAGTGCCGCCGCCCGCGATCACTACCTGGCGCAGGCGGTTGCTGGGGCGCTTGTCCTGGTCTTTCATTGGCTCAACTGTCTCAACAGGAAGCTGCGGAGCCGATCAGCGCTCTCCGCTGTCAGCGGGTCGAGCACGCCGCGCGCGCCTTCCGGGATATGTGCGACGACTTCGTCGGAATTGGCGAACACATAATGGTCGAACAGCGCGCGCCAGTGGCGCTTTTCATGCTCCGGCAGGTCGCGGATCGCCATGATCGCCAGGTTGAGTGCGTTCTGCGGCTGGCCAAGCCAGCGCGGCGTGTCGCGCCACCAGTAATTGACCAGCACGTTGAACGGCGACAGCCCCTCGACGTGGTGCCACCACATCGACGGGATGTGCAGCGCGTCGCCGGGTTCGAGCTCGGCCACCTGCGCCTGGTCAAGCGCATCGCGAAACCGCGGAAAGCGCTCGAAATCGGGCTGATGGAAGTCCACCATGCTGACTGCGCGCCCCGCCGGCGTGTTGTCGATCGGCCCGAGATAGAGGTTGCGGAACTGGTCCGGCGGGAAGAGCGTGAAGCGCCGGCGCCCGACCGCGACGCAGGCGAGATTGTCCGGAAAGTCGTTATGCGCGGCGATCCGTGTCCGCGTGCCGATCCAGATGCCGTCGAGCGTCTGCCGACCGGCGAGATCGATCGGATTATCCTCGGCCAGCCCGCTGAAGAAACGGTGCATGTCGAGCGACGCGAGATAAATGGTATGCGCGTCCGGCGTGCCCCGTTCCGCGTCCATGCGCGCGAAGATTTCGGGCAGCGGTGCCTGCAGCGTGCGGAAGTTCATGCCCATCTGCGGATCGTAGAACATCCGCCCATCGGAACCGGGCGGCCCCACCGAGACGGTGAACGGCATGTCGCGGCCGCGCGCGCGAATATAGTCGCGGGCAGCCTTGGCCGACTGCCGCCCGGCGGCGACCAACGGCCAGTCGCTGACCAGACCACGGGTGATGAAAGGAGCGTTCGCCTCACGCAACAGTCGGTCGAGATCGTCCGTATCGGCGACTGTGCACTCGGCCACCGCGGGTAAGCTGTCGAGGATCGCGGACGTCCCCTCAACCACTGCCGAGCCGCCGGTCCTTGCGCCGGATCAGCGCATCGAGGTTGGCAAGCGACGCCAGCGCCATGAAGACCGGCATCAGATGGCCCGCCGCGTGTAACTCGGCGAGCGCCGCCGGCTCGAGCGTCTGCAGCCGATCCTCGTTGATCGCATGGAATCCAACCAGCCGCTTGGTCGAGCCGTCCGACAGCGGAAATTCGACTGCCAGGGGCTCGAGCAGGTCATAGCGGCCCAGTGCCTCGAAGAACGCCGCCGAAGCACGATAGCCGTGATCAAGTTCGCCGAGCAGTTCGGTCATCCGCTGCATATATGCCGTCGGCTGGCCGTCATCGCCGAACACGGCAACGCCGTCACCTTGGGCGATGCGAGGGCTCGCCATGTCCACGTGGACGTGGCGCTCCGCTGAACCAGGTGCAGGCTGGCCGATCAGAAACGGCTGGATTTCCATCGCCAACGGTCGGTAGCGAGCGCGCCAGCGGCCGTCCTCAAGATACAGGTTTTCGCCATTCTCAAAGCCGAACATGGCCAGCGCGGCGAAACTGTCCTGATCAGCATTGCGCCGGAACAGAATCGCATATTCGTTCTGCACTCGGCGAAATTCGCTGGGCACGGTGATGCAGCACATCACCCCGTCGCCGAACGCCGCGCCCCGATCCGGTCGGACGCGCAGGTTGCGATGCTGCTCGAGATTGAGGACGGCGTGATCGGACATAGCGGCCCTGCGGATACTAGTTATTACGCGGTGCGGGGCAAGCGGTCCGCACGAGTGGGTGTGCCGGACATGGAAGGCCCTCCCGTATCGGGAGGACCTCCCAAGCTGATCGTCGGCCCCCTTTTTGCCCGACGATCAGAAAACGTAGCGCAAGCCCGCCGAATAGCGCGCCGCACCGGGCGAGATGAACGTGACATAGGCATCGCTGCGGGTATGGCCGCGGCGGCTTGCCCCCGTCAGGTTGATGCCTTCGAAGAACACGTTCACGTGCGGCGTGATGTCATAGCTCGCGCTGAGATCGAGCTGGCCGTACGGCTCGACGTAGAACGGGTTCGGGCCGGAGCCCGACAGGAACTGATCACGCCAATTGTAGGCGAGACGCACCTGCGCGCCGTTCTTGTCATAGAACAGCACGGCATTGGCGCTGTCGCTGAGACCGGTCAGCGCGAACTGCGTCACGCTGGCGGGCTGGCTGTTGTCGTAAGTCGCGTCGCCGTTGACGATGGTATAGTTCAGGATGACGCCGAAGCCGGTGTTCCAGAACGTGTTCTGCAGCGCGAATTCCCAACCGTTGAGCGTCGCCGTCTGGTCGCTGTTCACCGGCTGCGTGATGTCGAACAGCAACGGGTTGTCAGCGGCCGTGCCGGCGATGCTGCCGCTGGTCAGCGCACCGTTGGCGTCGACAACGGCTCCCTGCACGGCATCCGGGTGATGATCGTAGATATACTGCCGGATCGCCTGCGAGGTCGCGGTCGCGCCGATCGCCGCCAGCGCTTCGCGATACAGCGGACCATCGGTCGGGTTGGTGAGCCCGAACGCCTGCGTCGTCACGCGCGCCGACGAGATGAAGTTCGACACCTTCTTCCGGAAATATCCGACCGAGATGTAGCTGTCGCGGCCGTAATACCATTCGGCCGAGAGGTCGATGTTCTTCGACATGTACGGCAGAAGGCCCGGATTGCCCTGGCTGCCGGTGCCGTGCGCCGGATAGACGCGGAACAGCTGGTCGATCGTCTGGCCACCCTGCAGCGAGCCGTAGTCCGGCCGGGTGATGGTGTGGCTGTACGACGCGCGCAGCTTGATGTTGTTGGTCGGCTCGATGTCGAAATCGAATGCGGGCAGCCAGTTCTGGTAATGCCCCTTGAACGTCGTGAACGAGCTCTGCCCGCTGAACGTGACGTGGAGTTCGTTCATTGAAATCCACTCGGTGCCGTTCGGTGTGGGCACCAGCGCGGACGACAGAATGCTCGTGTCCTCATAGCGCACGCCGCCGATCAGGTGCGCCGGCA
>JBQCHA010000237.1:0-3099 GCA_051955175.1 Sphingomonas sp. | reverse complement strand
GCTGCGCCACCTCGGCGTGGGCGGCATAATCGATCGGCTGCGCGCTGGTTGGCGCTGGCGTATCAAAGGCGCCGGTCTCGATAAGACCGGTGAGGTATCGCGCGACCATGTCGTCGAGCCGCGCCTCCGTCACCTTGCCGGCGGCGATCGCGGCGGCGAGCGGCGCGCCGAAATAGACGTGTTTGTCGAGCTCCTGGCCCGATTCCTGATCAAGCCCCGCATTGGCGGCCTTCACGGTCGAATGGACCGCGCCCCAGTCGCTCATCACCCAGCCGGGATAATGCCAGTCGTGCTTCAGCACCTGGTTGAGCAGGAAGTCGTTCTCACAGGCATAGTCGCCATTCACCTTGTTGTACGCGCACATCACCGATCCGGGATGACCCCGTTCGATGGCGATTTCGAACGCCAGCAAGTCGCTTTCGCGCAGCGCAGCCTCGCCGATGCGTGCATCGAGCACCATCCGCCCGGTCTCCTGCGAATTGAGCGCGAAATGCTTGATCGTCGAAACGATATGATTGGATTGCACCCCGGCGATGTGGGCGCCGTCCATGCGGCCGGCGAGCAGCGGGTCCTCGCCCAGATATTCGAAGTTCCGGCCGTTCCACGGATCACGGGTCAGGTCGACGCCGCCGGCGAGCATGACGTTGAACCGCTTGGCGCGCGCTTCCGCCCCGATCATCTCGCCGCCGGCGCGCGCAATGGCTGGATCGAAGCTCGCCGCGGTCGAAAGGCTGGAGGGCAGCGCGGTGGCGACATCGCCCTTGCGCTGCTCCACTTGGTTGGCGACGCCGAGCGACGCGTCGGTTTCACGCACCAGCGGCACGCCCAGCCGCGGAACGCCGTCGATATGGCCGGCGGACGGGATCAGCTCATTCCGTGTCTTGCCCTTCGCCATCGGCGGGAACAGGCCGTGGACCAGCTGCAGCTTCTCGGCCTGCGTCATTTTGGCGACGATGGCGCGGGCGCGGGTCTGCGCCGCCTCTTGCTGCGACCGCGTGATCGGCGCCTGCTGCGCCACCGCGGGCGCCAGTGCGGTCGTGGCGAGCAGCACCGCCCCCATCGCGCCATACATTCGAGCCGCCTTCATCGTGCCTCTCCATCCTGATCGTGCGTCGTTCGGCTGAACCGTGGCTTTTTGATCACGGCTGCCGACGTTCTGTTGCGTCGTCTTGACACCTGTTCATAGGCCGAGCATGTGAACGTTCTCAACACAAATCGAGGCGCGGGATTGGCATCGCGTCCATCAAACGGGGAGGATCGGATGCGCCGCAGCTGTTCGCGCACGCTTTCACATCTGCTTTTGGGTGTTTCGACGCTGGCCGTGGCCGGCCTGAGCAGCGCTGCCTTCGCGCAGGACCAGGCGCCTGATGCGCGCACCACGGCGGGGCAGCCCGGCGATTCGCAAATTCCGACGCCCGCCGATGCGACGCAGACAGACGCGGCCGGCGCTGCGCAGGGCACGGAGATCGTCGTCACCGGTATCCGCGCGAGCCTCCAAAGCTCGATGAACCTGAAGCGCAACGCCCAAGGCGTCGTCGACGCGATTTCGGCCGAGGACATCGGCAAGTTCCCCGACACCAACCTCGCCGAATCGCTGCAGCGTATCACCGGCGTGTCGATCGACCGCTCGAACGGCGAAGGCCAGTTCGTCACCGTCCGCGGCTTCGGCCCGGAGTTCAACCTGGTGCTGCTGAACGGCCGCGAGATGCCGACCTCGACGATCGGCGACGGCTTCGGCGCGCCGACGTCGCGCTCGTTCGATTTCGCCAACCTCGCCTCGCAGGGTGTGAAGGCGCTGGAGGTCTACAAATCGGGTCGCGTCACGCTGCCGACCGGCGGTATCGGCTCGGTAATCAACATCATCACGCCACGCCCCTTCGACAAATATGGGCTGCGGGGCAGCCTGTCGGTCAAGGGCGTCTACGATACGTCGCGCAACGGCAAGACGCCCGTGACGCCGGAAATCTCGGGGATCGTCAGCGATACCTTCGCCGACAACCGCATCGGCATTCTGTTGATCGGCGAATATTCGCGGCGCAAGGCGAGCAACAATGCCGCCAACGTCGGGTATCGCGACGGCTATCTCGGGTCGGAGAACAACTGGGGCTCGCTGCCGCAGGCGGGCGATCCGCGCTACGCCAACATCACCAACCGCCCGGGTCCGAACGACGTTTATCAGACGGCGCAGAACGCGTCCTATGACCTCAACGATATCGATCGCAAGCGGATCAACGGCCAGGCGGTACTGCAATTCCGGCCGATTGATTCGCTGACTGCGACGATCGACTACACCTATTCGCGCTACGATCTGCAGACGCACAACAGCAACGTCGGCATCTATTACAATCACGCCGATACTTCGAGCGCCTGGACCGACGGGCCGATCGCCAGCCCCATCTTCTACGCCGAGCATTTCCAGCGCAGCGAGAACAAGGACCTGTCCTACAGCGGCGCGCTCACCGCCGTGCGTAACGAGAACAAGTCGCTGGGCGGCAACCTGACGTGGGAAGCGCCGGGCGGCGTCACCATGCAGCTCGACGCGCATCATTCGACGGCAGAATCGAAGCCCGGATCGAAGTATGGCAACAGCCAGTCGGTCGGCACCGCGATCTTCGGGATCGAAGATCAGTCGATCAACTTCGAGCACGACTTCCCGGTGATCTCGGCGTCCTTCTATCCGGACGTCAATCCGCTCGATGCGTCGCAGATCCACGCCACCGGCAACGTGTTCCGCAATTCCTACTTCAAGGACCGGATCGACCAGGTTCAGCTGAAGGGTCATTACGACCATCAGGGCGACTTCCTGGATTCGATCGACTGGGGCGTGTCGTACGCGAACAACCATGTGCGTTCCGCTTACGGTTATATCCAGAACGATACCTGGAGCGGTCTCGGCACGCCGGCGGATATTCCGGACGACATCTTTTCGCTGACCACCATTCCCGACAAGTTCAAGGGGCTGAGCGGCGCCAGCGATCCCAACGCGATCAGCCAGTTCTATACGTTCGATTTCGGACGGCTGGTGCCTCTGCTTGATCAGAAGTTTGGTGTCTGCGGCGGCGACGGGAATTGCCTCGCCGACTATACAACCGACCGCCG
>JBQCHA010000236.1:0-9395 GCA_051955175.1 Sphingomonas sp. | reverse complement strand
ACGGTCTGCGTGCCGTACATGGTGACCAACAAACATTACGCCATCCTGTGGGACAATCCGTCCGACACCACCGTCTCGCCCGGCCTCAACAACCGCACGCAGTGGACTTCTGAAGTCGGCGAGCGCGTGTCGTTCTTCGTTGTGACCGGGCCGACCACCGACGACCTCTACGCCGGCTATGCTCGGCTGACCGGCAAGACGCCGCTGCCGCCCAAGGCCGCGTTCGGCCTGATCCAGTCCAAGGCGCGCTACGAGAGCCAGCAGGAACTGATGAGCATCGCCGAGGGCTATCGCAGCCGCGGCCTGCCGCTCGACGCGATGGTGCTCGACTGGTTCTACTGGACCCGGATGGGCCAGCTCGACATCGATCACCCCTACTTCCCCGATCCTGCCGCCATGAACGCCAAGCTGCACGACATGGGGCTGCACAGCATCGTCAGCGTGTGGCCGCGGTTCGAGAAGGAATCGCGTTACTATAACCTGCTCGCGCAACGTGGCTGGTTCCTGCACGACAAGGACGGATCGGTGGTCGACGGCCTGCCGCTGCGCTCCGATCGTGCCGGGGCGTTGCTCGACTCGACCAATCCCGACGCGCGAGAATGGTATTGGGACAAGATCCGCGACAATATCGCCAGCCAGGGCTTCGACTGGTTCTGGCTCGACGAGACCGAGCCTGATCTGGTGCCGGACGGCCATTGGTTCTCGATCGGCTCGGGCGACCGATACCACAATGTCTACCCGCTGCTGCACACCGAAGCGGTCGCCGACGGATCGGCGCGCGACCGGCCCGACAAGCGCAACATGATCCTGTGCCGTGCCGCTTATCTGGGCACGCAGCGCAACGGCTGCCTGTTCTGGTCGTCGGACGTCAGCTCGACCTGGGATGCACTGAAGCGACAGGTCCCGACCGGCCTGGACTTCACCGCGACGGGTCTCGCCTATTGGGGCAGCGACACCGGCGGCTGGCAATGGCCGAGCGGCCCCAAGGCCGAACGTCCGCTGCTGGTCGATCCGGCCGGCGACGAGGCTGCCGGTGCCGACTATCCCGATTATCCGGAGCTGTTCGTCCGCTGGTTCGAATATAACAGCTTTACGCCGACGCTGCGTATCCACGGCCAGCGCCCCGCCACCGCGATCTGGCAGTATGGCAAGGCCGCCGAGCCGATCCTCGCCAAGTTCCTGCGGCTGCGCTACGCGCTGATCCCATATATCTATGCGCTGGGGCATCGCACCTATGAAACCGGCGCGCCGTTCATGCGCGCCCTTTTCATGGATTTCCCGAACGATCCCAATGTCGCCAATCTGGGCGACGAATATATGTTCGGCCCCGCCTTCCTGGTCGCGCCGGTGACCAGCCAGGGCGAGACCAGCCGCCAGGTCTATCTGCCGGCCGGCAGCGACTGGTACGATTACTGGACCGACAAGCGCTACACCGGCGGCCAGACGATCGCGGCGAACGCCCCGATAGACCAGATCCCGCTGTTCGTGCGTGCCGGCTCGATCGTGCCGCTGGGCGTCCAGGTGCCGAGCACCGACACCGCGCAGAAGCTTGAGGCGATCAAGGTCTACCCCGGCCGCGATGGTAGCTTCACGCTCTACGACGACGATGGCGAGAGCAACGCCTACCGCAAGAGCGGCGGCCGCACCGCGACCCTGCGCTGGGACGATGCGGCAGGGCGCCTGACGGCATCGGGCAAGCTGCCGACCGGCCAGGATGCGGCGAGCCTGGTGCAGGTGGTCCGCCCGACCGGCTGATCGGCGGGGAAACGGGGCGGTCCGCCGCCCCGCCCCTCCGCCGTACAGCAATCGTACAGCAGCATGGGCGCTTGGTGGCGGTCTTCGAGAAGGAGACTGCCCATGCGCATCGTCAAAACGCTCGTCACCGCCGGCCTGATCGCCGCCGGCCTGTCACTTGCCGGCTGCTATAACGATCACCCGGGCCGCTGGGGCGACCACCATCACCATCGTGGCGACCGTGATGGTGACGGCCATCACCATGATCACGATGGCGATCACGACCACGACGAATACAACAACGGCTATTGATCGGGCGGAGGTCGGCGGCACGCGCCGCCGGCCGCGTCAGCGCTCGCCGAACAGCTGCCGCTGGGCCTTTTCCAGCTCCTCGGCATAACGCCGACGGACGTAGGTTTCCGACAGGATGCCGAGCACGCGGCGATCGGCATCGACCACCGCGAGTTCGTCGCTGCGCGTCGCGTCGAAATGGCGCATGACCGCGCCGATATCCTCGTCGGGCGCCAGCATCTCGCGGCGATTGATCGCGATCGAGGCTACCGGCGCGTCGGGATCGTTGCCGTCGACGAACGCCTGCGCGGTCTGGATGATACCGGCATAGCGGTCGTCGCCATCGATCAGCACGACGCGGCTGGTCGAACCGAGCGGGAAGCGGCGGCGGAACTCGCCGATCGTCAATGATGCCGGCGTCGGCCGCGTTTCGCGCCGCATCATGCGGCCAGCGGTCAGCGTCTTGACCCAGCCGACGTCGCGCGCGCTCTTGATCGTCTCACCCCGGGTGTGCAGCCGCCAGGTCGAGAAGGAATAACCGAACGCCTCGCGCACGATCGTCGAGGAAACCAGCGAGGCGCCGATCGCTGCCGCAGTCAGCGAGAAATCGTGTGTGGATTCCAGCACCAGCATCGACATCGTCATCGGGCCGCCGACGATCGCGACCGCCAATGCCCCCATGCCGACCAGCGCGGCATTGCGCGGATCGACCACCGCGTGACCCACCGCAAGGGTCAGCACCCCAGCGAACAGATGGCCGAGCAGCGTGCCGAGGAACAGTGACGCGAAGAACAGCCCGCCGCGGAACCCGAACCCCAGCGAGACGATCGAGGCCGCGCACTTGGCGAGGAAGACGAGCGCGATGAACATCAACGGCGCGCCGATCGCCAGGTCGGTGTGCAGCGCGCCATGGCCCGACGACATCACCTGCGGCGAGATGCTCGCGATCGGCACCAGCAGCAGCCCGCCGAGCGCCGGCCGCGCCCATTGCGGCAGCGGGGAACGACGCACGACCTTCTCGACCTGCGTGACCGCGATCATCAACGCGATCCCCACCGCGGCGCAGATCGCGCCCAGGCCGGCGTAGACGAGATAATGATGCGTCTCGACCGGCGCCCCTTCGACCGCAGTGATGACATAGGCGTGCGCGCCCAGCACCTGCGCGACCAGCGCGGCGGCAAGCGAGGCGCCGAGCACCGGCGCGATGGCCGAGGGCGCATAGGCGCCGATGACGATCTCGAACCCGTAGAACGCGCCGGCGAGCGGCGCACCGAACGCGGCGCCGATCGCCGCGCCGGCGCCGGCGCCGACCAGCGTGCGTGTGTCCGATCGCCGCAGGTTCAGCAGTCGCCCGCCGACCGCGGCGACCGCGCCGCCGAGCTGCGCGTACGCCGCTTCCAGCCCCACCGAGGCACCGAAGCCGTTCGAAATAACCGTCTGCCCGGCGATCACCAGGCTGTCGCCCATCGACATGCGGCCGCCGTGCAGCGCATTGGCCTCCACCGCGTCGACCAACTGGCGGCGACGCGCCCTGACCAGCGCCGAAAAGGCGGCGAGCAGCACGCCGCCGATCGGCAGGGCGAGCAGCGCGGGCCAGGGGATCGCCGACATGCTGCTCAGCCGGACGGAGGGCGGCAAGCGGTACAGCGCGTGCTGGACGAGGTGCGCCAGGCCCGACTGGACCACCGCCAGGACGCCGGCGCTGGCGCCGACGGCGATCGCCACCAGTACGAACGCCGCCTCGCTGGCACGTACCCGCCGCTGCACCCAGGCGCGCCAGCCCCGGGCACGGTGCTGCGCAACCGCGACCGGGTGGACGTCGCTCAGGAAGGTAAGGTCAGGCCGCATCCTTCTGCCGCGAGGCGCGCTTGCGTTCATGCGGATCGAGGTGGCGCTTGCGCAGACGGATCGACTTCGGCGTCACCTCGACCATCTCGTCATCGTCGATATAGGCGATCGCCTGTTCCAGCGTCAGCTTGCGCGGCGGGGTCAGGCGGATCGCGTCGTCCTTGCCCGACGAGCGGATGTTGGTCAGCTGCTTCGCCTTCATCGGATTGACCTCCAGGTCATCCGTCTTGGCGTTCTCGCCGATGATCATGCCCTCGTACAGCGGCTCGCCCGGGCTCACCATCAGGATGCCGCGTTCCTCCAGCGAGTTCAGCGCATAGGCATTCGCCTCGCCGGTGCCGTTGGAGATGAGGACGCCGTTCTTCCGGCCCTCGATCGTGCCCTTGTACGGACCGTATTTCTCGAACACGCGGTTCATGATGCCGGTACCGCGGGTGTCCGACAGGAACTCGCCGTGATAGCCGATCAGGCCGCGCGACGGCGCCGAGAAGGTGATGCGCGTCTTGCCGCCGCCCGACGGGCGCATGTCGGTCATCTCGGCCTTGCGCTGGTTCATCTTGTCGACGACCGTGCCGGAATGCTCCTCGTCGACGTCGATGACGACGGTTTCGTAAGGCTCTTCTCGGCCGTTCTCGCCGTCGCGGAACAGCACGCGCGGGCGGCTGATACCGAGCTCGAAGCCCTCGCGGCGCATCGTCTCGATCAGCACGCCGAGCTGCAATTCGCCGCGACCGGCGACTTCGAACGAATCCTTGTCTGCGGCTTCGGTGACCTTGATGGCGACGTTCGATTCCGCCTCACGGAACAGACGATCGCGGATCATGCGGCTCGTTACCTTGCTGCCCTCGCGCCCCGCCATCGGGGAATCGTTGACGGCGAAGCGCATCGACAGCGTCGGCGGATCGATCGGCTGGGCGTGGAGCGGCTCGCTCACCGAGGTGTCGGCGATGGTGTTGGCGACCGTCGCGACCTCGAGGCCCGCCATCGAAATGATGTCGCCGGCACGCGCCTCCTCGACCGGCACGCGATCAAGCCCGCGGAAGCTCATCAGCTTCGACGCGCGCCCGGTCTCCAGCACCTTGCCGTCGTTGTCGAGCGCGTGGATCGGCTGGTTCAACTTGACCACGCCCGAATTAACCCGGCCGGTCAGAATACGACCGAGGAAGTTGTCGCGATCGAGCAGCGTCACCAGGAAAGTGAAGGGCGCATCCTCGTTGAGCGCGGGCGGCGGGACGTGGCCGACGATCGTCTCGAACATCGGGATCAAATCGCCTTCGCGTCGTTCCGGATCGGTCGACGCGTAGCCGTTGCGGCCCGAGGCGTAGAGCACCGGGAAATCGAGCTGCTCGTCGGTCGCATCCAGCGTCACGAACAGGTCGAATACCTCGTCGAGCACTTCCTGGATGCGCGCGTCGGAGCGGTCGACCTTGTTGACCACCACGATCGGCCGCAGGCCCAGCGCCAGCGCCTTGCCGGTGACGAACTTGGTCTGCGGCATCGCGCCTTCGGCGGCATCGACCAGCAGGATCACGCCATCGACCATCGACAGGATGCGCTCCACCTCGCCGCCGAAATCGGCGTGGCCGGGGGTATCGACGATGTTGATCCGCGTCTTGTTGCCCTTGTTGTCGTCCCACTCGATCGACGTCGGCTTGGCGAGAATCGTGATCCCGCGCTCCTTTTCCAGGTCGTTCGAATCCATCGCGCGCTCTTCGACGCGCTGATTGTCGCGAAAGGTGCCCGACTGGCGGAAAAGTTGGTCGACCAGGGTGGTCTTGCCATGATCGACGTGCGCGATGATGGCCACGTTGCGGAGGCTCATTCGAAATACTCGATTGTGGGATGCGGATATATGGGCGCGCCGATAGCGCATTTGCTGCGTTGCGGGAAGCGCTTTACGTAATGTTAGTCGTCCGCGCGCGATTATCGCGCGGAAATCGTTGGGGAGGTGGGGACGAATGGCTACGGCACGAGCAGTGCGAGGGACGACGGAGGCACGGCGCAACAAGCGGGTGGCTACCGACCTGGCGGTGGCGCTGCGCGAACAGGGGCAGCATGCGACGTCGACGCGACTGCTCGACATCTCGCGCTTCGGCTTCCGGGTCGAGGTGGACGGGCTCGCCGTCGACAGCATCGTATGGCTGCGCCTGCCCGAGGCGGAGCCGATCATGGCCCGCGTGGTGTGGAGCGATCACAAGGCGACCGGCTGCCTGTTCACCGACATGCTCGACATGGAGCTGTTCCGCCGCACGATCCGCTCCGGCGACACCGCCGCGACCGTCATCACCGGCCCGTGGAAGCCCGCCGCCGCCTGAGGCGTCGCCGCCGCTGAGCGGCGTTCATTGGTGCTTGCTGCCATCGACAAGCGTATTACATTGCTGATACACTTGAACGCAAACGCGAACCCGGTCATCTAGTCAGGGTTTCCGCAAGCGGAGAATATCGATGGCGACGACGGCAACCGATACGGCCGAACAAGACCTGAAGCTGACGCCCCCCGAGCCCGTGCCCAGCGTGGCGGCGGAGAAAGCGGCGGGGCTGGTGCCGGTCGACGACAAGACGCGCAGCCAGCTGGAGGAGAAGGTCGACGGCTTCGTCACCGATCTTGTCAGCCAGGACGTCAACTCGCCCGAATTCGGGAAGCGCGTCGATGCGATCACCGCGATGGGGCAGAAGGAAATCCGCGAGGCGGCCGGCCAGTCCAATCGCTTCCTCGATCGCCCGATCCGCGCGATGGACAAGGACAATGGCGTCGGCGCCAACCTGTCCGAACTGCGCCGCACGATCGAGGAACTCGATCCCGGCAAGCACGGCAGCCTGTCCGGCCCGCGCAAGCTGTTCGGCGTGATCCCGTTCGGCAGCAAGCTGAAGAACTATTTCGACAGCTACCAGTCCTCGCAGACGCATATCGCGGCGATCCTGAAGAGCCTGGGCTCGGGCAAGGATGAGCTGCTGATGGACAATGCCGCGATCGATACCGAGCGCGCCAACCTGTGGAACGCGATGGGCCGGCTCGAGCAGATGATCGTGCTCGCCAAGACGATGGACCAGCGGCTGGAGGACAAGGCCGAGGAACTCGACGCCACCGATCCCGCCAAGGCCAAGGCGATCCGCGAGACCGCCTTGTTCTACGTCCGCCAGCGCACGCAGGATCTGCTGACGCAGATGGCGGTCACCGTGCAGGGCTATCTCGCGCTCGATCTGGTCAAGAAGAACAATGTCGAGCTGGTGAAGGGCGTCGACCGCGCGTCGACCACCACCGTCGCGGCGCTGCGTACCGCGGTCACCGTCGCCCAGGCGCTGACCAGCCAGAAGCTGGTGCTCGACCAGATCACGGCGCTGAACACGACCACGGCCAACATCATCGATTCGACGGGCAAGCTGTTGAAGAGCCAGACCGCCGCGATCCACGAGCAGGCCGCCGCCTCGACCATCCCGATCGAAACGCTGCAGCGTGCGTTCCAGAACATCTATGACACGATGGACGCGATCGACACGTTCAAGCTGAAGGCGCTCGATTCGATGAAGACCACGGTCGACACGCTGTCCAACGAGGTCGAGAAGTCCAAGGGCTATATCGCCCGGGCCGAAGGCGCCGCGCAGAATGCCGGCAGCTCCGCGAGCGATCAGTTCAAGCTCGAGGCGCTGGCCGGATGACGAGCGAGGTCGACGAGCAGATCGCACGCTCGGCCGAGTTGCTCAACCGCACCTCGGAGCGGTACCGGTCGCTCGGCGCCCGGCGCCGCGAGCGGCAGAAGGAGACGATCGTCGGCCGCCTCGGCCGGATCGTGGTGGCGGACGCCGCCATCCTGTTCGCCGCGATGGTGCTGGGCTGGTTCATCCCGCTCGGCATCGGTGGCGCGATGCTGGTGATGCTGCTGCTGATCGTCGCGACGCTGGTCCTCGCGATTTTCCCCACCACGCCCGAAGCGAAGCCGGAGACGCTGCGACAGACGCCGCTGCGTATCCTGCCGCTCAGGACCGAACAATGGCTGGAAACACAGCGCGCCACGGTGCCCGCGACATCGATGCGGCTGCTCGACGCGATCGGCCAGCGGCTGGAGACGCTGGCGCCGCAGCTCGTCGGCGTCGACGAGAACACGCCGGCGGCCGGCGAAATCCGCAAGCTGGTCGGCGAAAACCTGCCCGAGCTGATCAACAGCTACACCCGCGTCCCCGCGCCGTTGCGCACGGTGGAGCGCAACGGCGCCACCCCCGACCAGCCACACGCCGATGGCCTGAAGCTGCTCGACCGTGACCTCGCCCAGATGACCGAGCAACTCGCCAAGGGCGACCTCGACCTGCTGGCGACGCGCGGGCGTTACCTGCAGATCAAATACCAGGGCGACGAGACGATCTGAGGGGCAAAGCAGCGAGGGAAATGGCGTCCGCCCGCGCGCCTTCGCCATCCCCGCTGAGGCGGGGATCCAAAAATGCCAGCGTCTTTAGACCCAAAAACGTCACCGCATCTGAATTCCCGCCTGCCCGGCATGACGCATTGTGGGCGGTTTGCCGAACGGCGGGTATCGAGGCCCTGAGGCAGTTAGCTGCCTTTCGGTAGACACTCGGTCTCATGGTCCACGTTGTAGGGCGGGAAGTTACAGCCGCAGGTCCAATCGGAGAAACGATGCGCTTTTCGGTCATAGTCGCCAAACGCGACGCGATGCTGCGTGTCATCGATGATGGTTTGCCGGTCCGGCTCTACGATGAAACGTCCCGCTGCCAATCCACGGTGCCCCGCTTGTGTGTAGGCGACGAAAATCACATCGCGGTTTATGTGGACGCCACGCTTTTGAAAGGCGAAAGCCCTGTGCCAGCGGTTGAGCGATCCGACGCAAGCGCTTTTGGCTGTCGCCGCCTCAATTGCTCTTACCTCCCGGAGTGGCGGCTTTCCGGCGGAACAACCAGCCAAGTTAAGGATGCCGAGCAGAAGTGAAGCCGCAGCTTTCATTTGTCCATTCCATCACGCTCACGGAGTGGCCGCAACCGGCAAGGCGCGGTCTCTGTCGAAAGGTCTGCTAGTGGGGCGCTGGCCGACGATGGCTTCTGGCGTTCTTGTTTCTCGGCAGCGAACAGCAACGAATGGGTGGTAAGGCGGCCGTCCGTTCTGCGGCCTGGACGTGTGGAAAGCTGTCGTTGCGTCAGAAGCTAGGCGCTGTCAGCATAACGGCCATGCGGATCGACCCTTCCGAACACGCCCGCCTCCGGTCTTGGCTCAGCTACATGGTCCCAAAGGTTTTTCCTTCGGAACTGCTCACCGAAGATGCGCATCCCATAGCCGTCCTCGATAGGATTACTGTGCAGGCCCCGTCGAAGGCGCGGAGCGGGCTGCGTATCGCGATCGGCGACATTGTGGAGTTTACGAATGACTGGCCACCCAGCGAGGTGGGGTCGTGCGACGACGAGCTCTCACAGTTGGGGCTACCGACGCTGTCGGAAGTGCGCGCAAGCTTCTCTAGGCTGGTGCAGCGGGTAATCCGCCGGGGTCACATCAAGAGCGAGGATGAGTTTTACGCTCTCCG
>JBQCHA010000235.1:0-13735 GCA_051955175.1 Sphingomonas sp. | reverse complement strand
GCGGTCGTGCGCGCCGTGATGGTGCTCGTCTTCATCAAAACGCGCCTCGGCCGACTGGCCGACGATCATCACGCGCGCGACAAATGCGTGTGGTTCGGGAATCTCCTCGCGGCTCTCCAGATAGCCGACGCGTTGCACCATTGCGAATTGCTGGCGCGTCCCGTCGGGCCGGATCGTCTCGACCACAGCCTCGAACGGCTGAGCCCCCGCCGCCAGGCGAAAACGCGGCGGCACCCCGTCCTCATGGATCGATAGCGCCACGAGCCGACCGGCGACGTCGAGGCGATGCACCTCTGGCTCTTCGCCTCCGTGGTCGTGATGCCCATCATGGCCGTGCGAATGCCCATGGCTATGGCCGTGTTCGTGACCGCCACCGCTCAGCAGCCACGCGCTGGCGACGTTGACGCACAGGCCAAGCACGGCAATCGGGATCGCTTCGCCGAAATGGATCGGCACCGGGGCCAGGAACCGCGTGACCGATTCGTAACCGATCAGCATCGCGATCATCAGCAGCACGATCGCGCTGGTGAATCCCGCCAGATCGCCGAACTTTCCCGTGCCGAAGGTGAAGCGCGCGTCTTGCGCATGGCGGCGCGAAAAGGTGTAGGCGAGCGCCGCAAGCAGCAACGCGCCTGCGTGAGTCGACATATGGAGGCCGTCCGCGACGAGCGCGATCGAGCCAAAGGCGATGCCGCCGACGATCTCAAGCAACATCATCGCACTGCACAAGATAATGACGAACCAGGTGCGCCGTTCGTTACGCTCGTGCCCGGCGCCCAGAAACACGTGGTCGTGTGGGTGGGGGTCGTTGGTCACTGAGGCCATTTCCGGCGATTCCTATCTCGAGTAGCGGCGGATCACCGCCAGCAGTTCTTCGGCGCCTTCGGTCCGTTCGTCATCGGAGAGGCCGGGCCGCGAGACATGCGCCTCCAGATGCTCGGCGATAATCTCGTCGAGCAGCCCATTTACCGCGCCGCGCACCGCAGCAACGAGATGAAGCACGTCGGTGCAGCTCGATTCCGACTGAAGTGCGCGATCAACCGCACCGACTTGGCCCGCGATGCGGCGCACGCGAGCGAGGAGATCGGCGTTGGTTGCGGAAAGATGGCCCATAGGGATACCCCCTACCCCTAACGGCGAGGGTGTCAATCCTGGCAACGTCGCCGATCGTTACATCTTCTCTTTCCAGCCGATCCGGATCAGCAGCCAATTTACTGGATAGGAGGTGCAGAACCCCGCCAGCATTGCGATCTGCATCGCAAACCAGAATTCCGGCGTGTTCACTTCCGCCGTGCCGCCGAACGCGGGCCTGAACCACAGGAACTGGACGATCGCCATCATTCCATACATGCCGATCTGCCAGGACGTGATCGACGCGGTGTCGGCTTTGATTGCCGCCCAGATACCTTTGCCGACGGTAAGATCGCGCATCGGCTTGATGGTGTAGTATTGGAAAATGACGCCGATGAGATAGGCGAGGATGAAATCTGGGATCCAGACCGCAAAGATCTTCTCTGCCGTCCAATGATGCCAGCCGAACCAGACCGCGATCGTCGGGAAAGCGAATGCCGCCCATTCGGCGATGATGTCGCCGAGGGTGCAGCCGGCGCCGCAGTGGCTTGAGCCTTTGCCGACCATGATCGCCATCGGTGGATGTCGTTTGTCGTCGTCACCAGGTTTCGCTCGGCCCCACCGGAAATAGGCTGCCAGCCAGAGGAGGCTGCCGAACAGCGCGGTCAACGGCCATACGAAGTTCATGATCCCCATCTTCTGGGGCCGGTTGATCTCATCGATGACGATGATTGCAGCGCAGATCGCGCCGGCGACGAGCGTGACGATCGAAAGCGTATGAAGCCAGGCGGGAAAAGCAGCGTGCATCAGGTCTCCTTCATAAGCGGGCAGTGTTGAGGCGCAGGGCGTTCAGCACGACGGTGAACGACGACAGCGCCATCGCTGCGCCAGCAATCATCGGCGAGAGCAGGATGCCGGCGACCGGGTAGAGCACGCCGGCCGCAACGGGCACGCCGATTCCATTGAACAGAAACGAAAACAGCAGGTTTTGCCTAATGTTCCCCATCGTCGCACGGGCGAGGTGGCGCGCACGAACTATCGCGGCGAGGTCGCCCTTGGTCAGTGTGATGCCCGCGCTTTCGATCGCGACATCCGTGCCGGTGCCCATGGCGAGGCCGACATCGGCAGCGGCGAGCGCGGGTGCATCGTTGATCCCGTCGCCAGCCATTGCGACCGCGTGGCCTGCAGACTGCAGCTCGCGGATCACCCTCGCCTTGTCCTCGGGCTTGAGCCCGGCATGAACCTCATCCAGCCCGCCGACCGCCTTGGCCACCGCCTCTGCCGTGGCAGCATTGTCGCCGGTCAGCATGACGACGCTAAGGCCGTTTGCGCGGAGGTCGGAGATGGCGTCGGGCGCGCCCGTCCGGACCGGGTCCGCCACGGCGATAACCGCGGCGAGCGAGCCATCGATGGCAACGAACATGGTGCCGCCACCCTTCGCTTGCAGCCGAGTGGCCTGTTCGACGAGCGGCGCTGGATCGACACCGATCTGCTCCATCAGCGTCGGGTTGCCAATTGCCACGCGGCGACCGTCGACGGTCGCCTCGACGCCAAGACCGGTGTGCGAGACGAAGTTCTGCGCTTGCGATGCGCCGGCACCCTCGGTTTCGGCTGCTGCGACGATCGCGGTCGCCAGCGGATGCTCCGACTGTCGCTCGACCGCGGCAGTAAGCGCGAGCACGTCGCCGCGCTCGACCCCCGTCACCGTTTCGATGTCGGTGAGGCGAGGCTTGCCCTCGGTCAGGGTGCCGGTCTTGTCGATGACCAGCGTGTCGACCTTCTCGAACGCCTGCAATGCTTCGGCATTGCGGATCAGGACGCCGGCCTGCGCCCCGCGGCCCGCCGCGACCATCACTGACATCGGCGTCGCCAAGCCGAGCGCGCAGGGACACGCAATGACCAGCACCGCGATCGCATTGAGGAGCGCATGGCCGAAGCGCGGGTCGGGCCCAACCAGCATCCAGACGATGAACGTCACCACCGCGATGCCGACCACGCTCGGCACGAACCAGCCCGACACGCGATCGGCGACCGCCTGGATCGGGGCGCGGCTGCGCTGGGCATCGGCCACCATGCGCACGATCCGCGCGAGCATCGTGCGCGCGCCTACCGCTTCGGCGCGCATGACGACGCTGCCGGTGCCGTTGACGGTGCCGCCGGTCACCGCATCGTCAGGATGCTTCTCGACCGGCTCGGGCTCGCCAGTCAGCATCGACTCGTCGATATTGGACCGGCCCGCGATGACGACGCCGTCGACCGGCACCGCGTCGCCCGGTCGAACGCGCAGACGATCGCCGGGCTGGACAGCATCGAGCGCTACTTCATGCTCGGCACCGTCGTCGTCGATCCGCCGCGCCGTCTTCGGCGCGAGGTCCATCAGCGCGCGGATCGCGCGGCCCGTCGCGGCGCGCGCGCGCAGCTCGAGCACCTGGCCGAGCAGCACCAGCGCGACGACGACGCCGGCGGCCTCGTAATAGACGGGCACCTGCCCGTGCATCGTGTGGAAGGCCGGCGGAAACAGCTGCGGCGCGATCGTCGCGACCAGGCTGTAGGCGAATGCCGCGCCAACCCCGATCGCGATCAGCGTGAACATGTTGTAATGGCCCGAGCGGATCGAGGCCGCGCCGCGCGCGAAGAACGGAAAGCCGGCCCACAGCACAATCGGCGCGGCGAGCGCGAGTTGCATCCAGGGCGAGACCGCGGCGCTGACCAGCCTGAGCCCGAACATGTCGGCGCCCATCGACAGCAAGAGCAGCGGCACGGCAAGAATGCCGGCCACCCACAGCCGCCGGGTAAAGTCCACGAGTTCGGGATTGGGCGCGTCGTCGAAGCTCGGCTCCTCGGGCTCCAGCGCCATGCCGCAGATCGGGCACGTGCCCGGTCCTTCCTGCCGGATTTCGGGATGCATCGGGCAAGTCCAAATTGCGCCGGGCGTGGCTTCGGGTTCAGCGGGTGTTGCGCCACCGATATAGCGATCCGGATCGGCCACGAACTTGGTGCGACACCCCGCCGAACAAAAGGAGAAGTCGCCCCCTTCATGGCTGGCCTTGTGCTTGGACGTCGCGGGATCGACGGTCATGCCGCAGACCGGATCGGTCGCTAGATCGGGCGTGTCGTCTTGCGCGCGGTGTTGATGATCGTGCCCGAGCTCCGCCATTCGTCGTTTCCCTCGATCGCTTGCCTATGACAATTACGCGCGCCGCCGAATGATCCCTCGCGCTGGATTGCAAAATTGAGGGAATGGCGGCAGCGGCGCGTATAAGCTGTCGATATAGGAGACTGACGATGGCTGATCTCGACCAGCGGTTGAATGAATTGGCGGCGCTGCCCCCCCCGGCGCTCGACCACCTCGAGCATCAGGTTTTCTCGCGGATTCACGATCTCGCGGAGGCCGATCGCCAGATGCCGCGGCGCATGGCGGTGCTAGCGGCGCTTGCGGCGGTGGGGTTGGGGATCGTCGGCGCCGGACTTCCCTCGGGTGGGGCACCAGCGGAAGCGGCCTCGCTTGACGGTTCGCTATTGGCGCCTTCTCACCTGCTGATGGGCGAGCAGTGACGCGCGGCGGCTGGACGGTTCTGGTCGCGGCGATCGCGTTCGTCGCCGCGGTGGCCGGCGTGTTTGTCGGGAGAGCGCTACTGCCCGCGCCGCCCAGCCCGAGCACCGAGTTGCACGAACTGCTGCACCAAGAGCTCGATCTTGATGCCGCGCAGAAGGCGCGTCTCGAACAACTCGAGTCGAGCTACGCTTTGCGGCGCACGACGATCGAGGCGGCGATGCGGGCCGACAATGCGCGGCTTGCCGAGGCGATCGAGGCAGAACATGGCTACGGCCCAGCGGTCGCCGCCGCAGTCGATGCCTCGCATGCCGATATGGGGCGGCTGCAGAAGGCGACGCTCGCGCACGTTTTTGCGATGCGTCAGATCCTTCGGCCCGATCAGGAAGGACGTTACGATCGCGCGGTGGTGAAGGCACTGACCGCCGACCAGAAGTGAACGCGGCGCTTCACCAACTCGACGATCGGGTGCTCGCCGTGCTGGCCCGTGACGGCGACGAGGCGGCTTTCGCCGAGATCATGCATCGGCACCGCGCAGCGATTTATCGGCTGGTGTCGATCTGCTCGGGTGATGCCGAGGAAGCGCTCGACCTGACGCAAGACAGTTTCGTGGCAGCCTATCGCAACCTCATTCGATACGATTCCGCGCGGCCATTGCGGCCGTGGCTATCTGCGATCGCGCTCAATCGCTGCCGAGACTGGCGGCGTCGGCGGCGGGTCCGGGCACTGTTGGCGTGGGGCGATGCTGCAGCCACGACCGTCCCCGACGACAGCCCCGATCCGGAGACGGTCGCCGGAGATCGGGCGGCGCTCGATGCGCTGCGGCGCGAGATCGCGAAGCTGCCGGCGAAGCTGCGTGATGTGCTCGTGTTGCGGACGATCGAGGGGCTGAGCCAGGCCGAGACCGCCGACGCGCTGGGCATCACGATCAAGGCGGTCGAGACGCGCCTGGCTCGGGCGCGGGCGCGGCTGACGGAAAAATTTGTACCAGAATGAGGGATCGCCCGAGCGCCCGCGTATCTCAGGGGTAACGAGCCGCCACGGGCGGTCATCAACCGGGAGTTTCCATGAACCAGCCAATCGACCGTCGGCAGATGCTGCGCGGCGCCGCGCTCGCGGCCGGCGGTGCTGCCCTGACGAGCTGGACGCCCGCCTGGGCGCGAGCGGTATCGAAAGGGATTGCCGCACCACTGCCATCCGTTTCGGGCAGGGACATCGCGCTCGAGATCGCGTGGCGAACGGCGACGATCGACGGGCGCCCGTTCCGCGCGATCGGCATCAACGGCACGACGCCGGGACCGCTGATCCGCCTACGCGAAGGCCAGAACGTGCGGCTGCACGTCGCAAACCGGCTCGGCACGTCGAGCTCGATCCACTGGCATGGCCTGCTGGTGCCACCACAATTCGATGGTGTGCCGGGCGTCTCGTTCCCCGGCATCGATGCGGGCGCGACGTTCCTCTACGAGTTCCCGATCAAACAGGCCGGCACCTACTGGTATCATAGTCACACCGGCGGACAGGAACAGTCGGGTCTTCACGGCCCGATCGTGATCGACCCGGCCGGCGCCGACCCGGTCGGCTATGACCGCGAGCATGTCGTGTTCCTGTCGGACGACAGCCAGTTGTCGCCGGAGGCGATCTTCCGGCGGATGAAGCTCAATCCGGGCGGCATGAACTTCCAGAAACAGACGCTCGCGGGCCTTCTCGCCGGGCGCGACCAGACCGAATCCGAGCGGCTCAAATGGGGCGGGATGCGGATGGACCCGGCCGACATTTCGGACGGCACCGGCGCAATCTACACCTACACGATTAATGGCCATGGTCCCGAGGACAATTGGACCGCGTTGTTTACGCCCGGCGAGCGCGTGCGGCTGAGGGTCATCAACGGTTCGTCGATGACGATCTTCAACGTGCGCATACCCGGCCTGCCGATGACGATGGTGCAGGCTGACGGACAGAACATCCGCCCGGTCGAGACCGACGAATTCCAGATCGGCGTTGCCGAGACGTTCGACGCGGTGGTGACCCCCACGGAAGACCGCGCCTACACGCTGGTCGCGGAGGCAGTCGATCGCTCGGGGATGGGGCGGGCGACATTGGCGCCGCGCGCGGGCATGGTCACCCCGGTGCCGCCGCTGCGCCCGCGGACGCTGGCGACGATGACCGACATGGGCATGGGCAGCATGGCGATGAAGGCGATACCGCCGCGCGGCGCCGATCCGACCGCCGAGCAGAACCGCTCACGGCGGTTGGCGAGCGAGCCGGTTGCCGACCGATATGGTGCGCCGTCGAAGCGCGCGACGCCGCTCGGTGGCGCTATGGCGGGCATGGCGATGGCGGCGCACGACATGCCCGGAATGAAAACGGGCGGCGATGACATGGGCGGCATGGATATGTCGGGCGGCAAAGGCGGCAGCATGGACATGGCCTCAATGTCGATGCGTGATTTCAAGAACGCGCCGCAGGTCGCCAAAAACGTCGGCGTCTCCACTATCGCGCCAATGCCGCAGGACCGCACCGGCGATTTCGGCCAGGGGCTTGAGAATGTCGGCCACCGCGTGCTGGTCTATCAAGATCTCGTCGCGCTCGAGCGTAATCCCGATGTGCGCGCGCCGTCTCGGTCGATCGATGTTCACCTGACCGGCAACATGGAGCGCTTCATGTGGTCGTTCGACGGGGTGAAGATGTCCGACCATGCCGCGCCCATTCCGTTCCGCAATGGCGAGCGCGTGCGCGTCAACCTGATCAACGACACGATGATGGCGCACCCGATCCACCTTCACGGTCATTTCTACGAGCTGGTGACGGGCCACGGCGATCACGCACCACGCAAGCACACGGTAGTGGTGGCGCCCGGCGGAAAGGTGACGTTCGACCTGACCGCCGATGCGCCCGGCGACTGGGCGTTCCATTGCCACCTGCTCTACCACATGATGGCGGGGATGATGCGCGTCGTCTCGGTTCGCAAGACGGGAGACGCGGCATGATCTGGGCGCTCACCGCCACCGCTGGCGCGCTTGCAGTCTTAGCCAGCCCCGCCGCGGCGCAATCGATGCAGGGCATGCAGATGCCGGGCATGGATATGTCGAAGCCGATGCCGGCGAAAAAGGAGCCGGCCTCGAAGCCGAAGGCACCGGCGAAGAAGGCGTCTGACCGGAAAGCGCCGGTCAAGCCGAAGATGTCGCAGCACGCCCCGACGGGTCAGCAGTCAGGCTCCGCCAAGACTGGAGCTGCTAATATGATGCCCGGCATGGACATGTCCGGTGTCGATACGGGCGGTCAGATGCAATCGATGTCGGGGATGGACATGTCGGGTCGGCACGACACGGCCCCGATGCCCGGGATGGCCATGCAGCCAGCGCCGAGCGGCACCGATCTGCCGGCCGGCAATGCGGCGGCCCCGCCACCGCCTGCTGATCACTATGCCGACCGCAGCTTTCCGGTCGCCGCCATGCGGCCGGCACGTGCGATGTTCCGCCACGAGAATGGCGGCGAGACCTTCGCTCAAGTAATGTTCAACCTCGCCGAGGTGCAGATCCGGAACGGCCGAGACGGCTATCGCTGGGACGGCGAAGGCTGGTTCGGCGGCGACTACAACCGCTTCGTCGTCAAATCCGAAGGCGAAGGCACGTTCCGCAATGGCGTCGATTCGGCCGAGGTGCAGGCGCTCTACAGCCGCGCGATCGGTCCCTATTTCAACCTCCAAGGCGGCGTGAGGCACGATTTCCGGCCATCGCCGACCCAGACTTACGCCACGGTCGGCGTGGAAGGACTTACTCCGTACGAATTCGAGACCGAGGCGGCGCTGTTCGTCTCGACCAAGGGAGACGTGCTGGCGCGCGCCGAGGGCTGGTATGATGAACACATCACCCAGCGCCTCGTGCTGCAACCGCGCGCCGAGCTCAATTTCGCTGCACAGGACGTGCCCCGCGATCGGCTCGGCGCCGGCCTGACCGATGCTGAACTGGGGCTGAGGCTGCGCTACGAGATCAGCCGCCAGTTCGCGCCTTATGTTGGCGTTTCCTACGAAGCAAAGACCGGCCGCACCGCCAATTTCGCCCGCGCTCATGGCGAACGCCCGCACATGTTAAGTCTGGTGCTCGGCATTCGCACCTGGTTTTGAGGAAACCGCTATGGCCGATAATCGCACGCGCCTGCGCCATCACTTTCCGAGCGGACCGTTCATCGCCGCCGCCGCGATCTTCGTCGCGCTGCTGTTCGCCGCGTTCATCTACTTCGGCGCCTACAATATTGCCGCGGATTCGCCGCACACCCGCCCGGTGTTCGCGCTGCTTGAAAGCTTGCGCGACCGCTCGATCGCGGTTCATGCGCGCGGCATCACGCCGCCCGGCGATCTTGCCAGCGCGGAGCGCGTCTCGGCCGGCGCCGGACTTTACGGCGAGATGTGCCAAGGCTGCCATCTCGGCCCCGGTGTCGAGAAAACGGAAATCAGCCAGGGACTTTATCCGCAGGCACCCGAGCTGGCCAAGGGCACGGACCTAACGCCAGCGCAGCAATTCTGGATCATCAAACATGGCATCAAGCTCACCGCGATGCCGGCTTGGGGCAAGACGCACCCCGATCCGCTGATCTGGGACATGGTCGCCTTCCTTCAGAGGATGCCGGGGATGACGTCCGAGCAGTATAAGGCGACGATCGCCAGCGCGCCGGAGGATCATGACGAAATGATGAAGGACGTGATGCCCGGCGCGGCGGATCACGGCCATTGATGCGGTCGGTAAGACACCGCCCAGCGATATCGCCAAGTGTCGGTCGATTGACAGCTTCGGCTGCCGGCCACATGGTGAGAACGTAGATGAAGCGTTTGGCGCTCCTCTTGCTGCTCGTCGGCGCGATGCTGGGCCTCGCCGCTCAGGCGCCGGCTCGCGTCCTCGCGCCACCGCTAACCGCGCAGGCTGCCGCAGCTATGGCGGCGATGCCCGACTGCATGAAGCAGATGAACAAAGCGGATCGGCAAAAGCCGTGCAACTGCTCGCGCGCGGACTGCATCGCCGTGATGCTGGGTGGCGCGTCGTTCGCGACCGCCGCTGATCCCGCTGCGAAACTGGCATTGCTGACGACTTCATCCCTCGGCCCGGTCGCTGCGCGCACTACGCCTCTTATCGGTCGCAACCTTGTTCCCGAGCCCGAGCCTCCCGCACGCCTGATCTGAATGGGAGCGCAATCCTGCTCCGCGTGACCGGTGCACGAAATTCGTGCGCCGCCTCGATCGCCCTATTCAGCTTCAGGATTTTCCATGACCATCCCCACATTGTCGCGGCGGTCGCCGCGATGCCGCCTGGCGTTGGCGTTCGCCGGATTGGCTTCGGCCGTGCTGGCGAGCGCACCAGCGGCCGCCTCGCCGCTGACCTTCGCGCAAGCGATTGATCGAGCGCGCGCCAACGCTCCCACGCTCCGCGCCAAGGCGCGATCAGTCGATGCCGCGCGTGCTGCACGGGGCGCTGCGGGTGCATTGCCTGATCCAACCCTGGGGGTAAGCGTCGACAGCTTCCCGATCTCGGGTCCGTTGGCGTTCGAGCCGAATCGCGACAATTTCACGTGGGTCAAGGTCGAGGCATCGCAGGCGATCCCCAATCTCGCCAAGCGTCACGCCGAGCAGGCGCGTGCCGATAGCGACATCGTCGCCGCCCAAGCCGAAAGTGCAGTCACCCGGCGCAATGTCGAGGTTGCCGCCGCGGTTGCGTGGATCGATCTTGCCTATGCAGAGCGCCGCGTTGCCGCACTCGATGAGGTGCTCCGCCGTCTAAAAAGGATCGTGGGCAGTTCGAAAACGTCGATTGCATCGGGCTCGGCGCGTCCCGCACAGGTGCTGGCGGGCGAAGAGGCAGTTGCGAAGCTCGAGGATCGCCGTAGCGAGCTCGTTTCCGCCGTTGCGACGGCGCGGGCTGCGCTCACGCGGTGGACGGGCGATCCCAACCCGGACGTCACCGGACCTGTTCCCGATTTCGAGGTGGATCCCGCGATCCTTCGCGCTGCGCTCGACGCGCATCCGACGATTCGAGCCGCCGACGCGAAGGACAGGCAGGCCGATGCCGGCGTCCGCATCGCCGAGGCCGATCGTCGCCCCGATTTCGGCGTCAATCTGGCCTATCAACATCGCGATCCGCGGTTCGGCGATTATGTCTCGGCCGGCGTGACGATCAGCTTGCCGATCTTCACGCGTCACCGCCAGAACGCACAAATCGCGGCCAGCCAGGCCGAAGCCGCGGCGGCCGACGCCGAGCGCGAGGATGCACGCCGCGCCCTTGCCGACGCGCTCGCCGCCGATCTCGCCGACCATGCCATGCATCACGAGCAATGGGTGCGATCCCGCGACAGGCTCGAGCCGCTCGCCCAACAGCGCCTCAAGCTCGAGACCGCGAGCTACGCGGCAGGCCGCGCCAGCCTCGCCGACATTTCAGATGCCCACGCCGCGCTCGCCGATGCCGAGCTCACCACGCTTGATCGAGAAGCGCTTGTCGCCGTCGATGGCGCACGCCTCGTCCTCACCTATCGGAGCGATAACCGATGAAATTCGCCCCTAGGTCGCGCGCTGCGGCCATCGCAACGGTCGCGGTCCTCGCAAGTGTCGCCATCGGGTTCGGCGCGGCGCGGCTCACCGACCGCCATGAGAGCACGCCGGCCGGCGCATCCGAAGGTCGCAAGGTTCTCTATTGGTACGATCCGATGATTCCCAACGAGCATCATGACGGACCGGGGCTCTCATCGATGGGCATGAAGCTCATTCCCAAATATGCTGGCGAAAGCGCGGCCGGCACACCGGGCGTGCATATTGACCCCGCCGCCGTCCAGAATCTCGGCGCCCGCATCGTCAAAGCAGAATACGGCACGCTGCCGTCGGGGATCACCGCGACCGGAACGGTCGACTATAACGAACGTGACGTAGCGATCGTCCAGGCGCGCGCGGGCGGGTTTGTCGAACGCGTCTATGGCCTTGCCCCCGATGATCTCATCCGCGCCGGTGCGCCGATCGCCGACGTGCTCGTCCCGGACTGGGGCGGTGCGCAGCAGGAATATCTAGCGGTTCGGCAAACCGGTGATGGCGCGCTGGCGCGCGCGGCGCGCCAGCGGCTCGTCCTGCTCGGCATGCCGCCGGCGCAGATCGATGCGGTCGCCCGATCGGGCCGCGTCCATAATGTGACGACGATCCGCACGCCTGTGGGCGGCGCGGTCAAGACGCTTGGCGTGCGACAGGGGATGACGGTCAGCGCGGGGCAAACGCTCGCCGAGGTCAATGGGCTCGCCACCGTGTGGGTCAATGCCGCCTTGCCAGAGACGCTGGCAAGCCGCGTCAGCGTCGGCACGCACGCGACCGTCACCATCACGGCGTTCCCCGGCGAGACCTTTTCAGGCCGCGTCACCGCAATCCTGCCGCAGGCCGATGTGGCCAGCCGCACGCTGACGGCACGGATCGAAATCGCCAATCGAGGGGGGCGGCTGCGTCCCGGCATGTTCGCAACGGCGGCGTTCACCGATCGAGCGCGTAGCGCGTTGCTGGTGCCGTCCGAAGCGGTCATCCGCACCGGCACGCGTAATCTCGTGATGCTCGCGGAGAAGGATGGCCGCTATCGCCCCGCCGAAGTGCGGATCGGGGCGACCGCGGGGGGCGAGACCGAGATCCTCGCCGGTCTGGCCCAAGGCGAGCGGGTCGTGGCCTCAGGTCAGTTCCTGATCGATTCGGAGGCGAGCCTTGCGGACGTGCAAGCGCGCCCGATTGATGCAGTGCCGACTGGTGCCAGTACGCCTGACGCAAAGGCAACGACCGGCAAGGGAGCCAAGCGATGATCGGCGCCATCATACGCTGGTCGATCGCCAACCGCTTCCTCGTCGCGCTCGCGGCGATTGCGCTGGCGATCGCCGGCGTCATCGCCATGCGCGCGACGCCGGTCGATGCGCTGCCCGACCTTTCCGACGTGCAGGTGATCGTGCGCACCACCTATCCGGGTCAGGCGCCGCAGATCGTCGAGGATCAGGTGACCTATCCCATCGCCACCACGATGTTGTCGGTGCCCGGCGCGAAGACGGTGCGCGGCTATTCGTTCTTCGGCGACAGCTACGTCTATATCCTGTTCAAGGACGGCACCGATCTCTACTGGGCGCGCAGCCGCGTGCTCGAATATCTCAACCAGGCGCAGGCGAGCCTGCCCGAGGGTGCGCAGAGCACGCTCGGTCCCGATGCAACAGGCGTGGGATGGATCTACGAATATGCGCTGGTCGACCGCACCGGGCGGCATGATCTCGCCCAGCTTCGCTCGATCCAGGACTGGTTCCTGCGCTTCGAGCTGAAGACCGTGCCCGGCGTCGCCGAGGTCGCGAGCATCGGCGGCATGGTCAAGGAATATCAGGTGGTGCTCGATCCGGTGAAGCTCGCCGGCTTCGGGATCACCTACCAGCAAGCGGTGGCAGCGATCCGCAACGCCAATCAGGAGACCGGCGGCTCGGTCGTCGAGATGGCGGGCGCCGATTACATGGTGCGCGCCAGCGGCTATCTTGGCTCGCTTGCCGACTTTCAGACGATCCCATTGCGAACCGCCGCGGGCGGCATTCCGGTGACGCTCGGCGATGTCGCCACGATCCAGCTGGGCCCGGAGATACGCCGCGGCGTCGCCGAGCTTAACGGCAAGGGCGAAGTGGCAGGCGGTGTCATCGTTCTGCGTTCCGGTGGCAATGCCGGCGCCACCATAGCTGCGGTCAAGGCCAAGCTCGCAGACCTGAAGGCGAGCCTGCCGCCCGGCGTGGAGGTCGTGCCGACCTATGACCGGTCGGGACTGATCGACGCTTCGGTGGACAATCTATCGCACAAGCTGATCGAGGAGTTCATCGTCGTCGGCCTGGTTTGCGCGCTGTTCCTCTGGCACGTCCGCTCGGCGCTGGTCGCGATCCTGACGCTGCCGCTGGGGGTGCTCGCCGCGCTGATCGTGATGCGGTTCCAGGGGCTTAACGCCAACATCATGTCGCTGGGCGGAATCGCGATCGCAATCGGCGCGATGGTCGACGCCGCGATCGTCATGATCGAAAACGCGCACAAGCGGATCGAACGATGGCTGCACGAAAATCCGGGCCTGTCGTTCGACGGCGCTACACGGTGGC
>JBQCHA010000234.1:0-22955 GCA_051955175.1 Sphingomonas sp. | reverse complement strand
CACCCAGCCCCCCGCCCGATGACCGTCGCCGCCCGCGGACCGCTGGCCGGCACCGTCGCCGTTCCCGGTGACAAGTCGATCAGCCACCGCGCGCTGATGCTCTCCGCACTGGCCGTCGGCGAGAGCCGGATCGAGGGGCTGCTGGAGGGCGAGGACGTGCTCGCCACCGCCGCCGCGATGCGCGCCATGGGCGCCACGATCGAACGGCATGATGACGGCGCCTGGACCGTCCATGGCGTGGGCGTCGGCGGGTTGTTGCAACCCGATAGCGCGCTCGACATGGGCAATTCGGGCACCTCGACACGGCTGCTGATGGGCCTGGTGTCCAGCCATGCGGTCACCGCGACCTTCACCGGCGATGCCTCGCTGTCGAAGCGGCCGATGGCCCGCGTTATCGAGCCCCTGTCGGAGATGGGCGCCGACATCACCGCCTCGCCGGGCGGGCGCCTGCCGCTGATGGTACGCGGCATCGTGCCGGCGGTGCCGATCACCTATACGCTGCCGGTTGCATCGGCACAGGTGAAGTCGGCGGTGCTGCTCGCCGGGCTCAACACGCCGGGCATCACCCGCGTCATCGAGCCGGTGCCAACCCGCGATCATTCGGAGCGGATGCTGGCCGGCTTCGGCGCCGAGATCAGCGTCGAGCAGACGCCCGACGGCCGGATCATCTCGCTTACCGGTGAGGCCGAGCTGAAGCCGCAGCAGATCGTCGTGCCGGGCGACCCCTCCTCCGCCGCCTTCTGGGCGGTCGCGGCATCGATCGTGCCCGGCTCCGACGTGCTGATCACCAATGTCGGCATGAACCCGACGCGCACCGGCCTGTTCGCCGCATTGAAGGCGATGGGTGCCGACATCGTCGAGCAGGATGCCCGCATCGTCGGCGGCGAGCCGGTCGCCGACCTGCGCATCCGCCACGCGGCGCTGAAGGCGATCGACGTGCCGACCGAGCTGACGCCGAGCATGATCGACGAATATCCGGTCCTGTTCGTCGCCGCCGCGCTGGCCGACGGTCGCACAGTAGCGCGCGGCGCGCATGAGCTGCGCGTGAAGGAATCCGACCGCATCGCCACCATGGCCGAGGCGCTCGCGGCCTGCGGCGTGGCAGTCGAGGAGTTCGAAGACGGACTGGCGATCACCGGCACCAGCGGCGCGCCGGTCCCCGGCGGGGCTCAGGTCGCCTCGAAACTGGATCACCGTATCGCAATGAGCATGGCGGTGGCTGGACTGGTGGCGCGCCAGCCGGTCACGATCGACGACGTTGCGCCGGTGGCGACCAGCTACCCGGCGTTCTTCGCCACGCTTGACGACCTGACCCGATAGAGTTTCCCTGCACCTCATGATCATTGCCGTCGACGGACCTGCCGCTTCGGGCAAGGGCACCATCGCCCGTGCCCTTTCCCGCCATTACAACTTGCCCCATCTCGATACCGGCCTGCTCTACCGTGCCGTCGCGCTGACGGTGGTGCGCAATCATCTCGATCCGTCGATCGAGGCCGATGCGGTGGCGTCGTGCGATTTCGCTGACCATTTGCTGGAGGAGCCGGAGCTGCGCAGCGACGAGATCGGCAAGATCGCCTCGGTCGTCTCGGCGCATCCGCTGGTCCGCGCGGCGCTGTTGCAACGGCAGCGCCGTTTCGCGCAGCAGCCCGGCGGCGCAGTGCTCGACGGGCGCGACATCGGCACAGTGATCGCGCCCGACGCCGACGCCAAGCTGTTCGTGAAGGCGACGCCGATGATTCGGGCCCGGCGCCGGCACGATGAACTGAAGGGGCGCGGCTCGACGCTGACCTATGATCGCGTGCTGGCCGACATCCGCGCCCGCGACCAGCGCGATTCCGCACGCGCCACCGCACCCATGGTGCAGGCGCCCGACGCGATGGTGCTCGACACCAGCTTCCTGTCGATCGACGCTGCGGTGAAGAAGGCGATCGACCTGGTCGACGGGCGGACTGCCGGACGCGCCGCCTCGACTGCCGGCTGAGTGTCCCGCCCGGCGTCGCGTCGCGCGCCGGACGGGAACAGCGTTTCAACTCAGCGGCATTTCACGTTGCCGCGGTCGATCGAACGGCCAAGCAGCGCGCCACCGCCGGCACCGATCAGCGTGCCCAACGTGCTGCCGCTTACCGCATTGCCGAGCAGGCCACCGGCCAACCCGCCGATTACCAGACCGGTCGTGCCGTCGTTGCGACGGCAGTAATAGCGTCCGTCGCGGCCACGGTAGATGTGGTCGTTGCGGCTCAGTCGACGCTCCCGATAGCGGCCTTCGTGATAATGGTCGGCGGGATCCCAGCGGCTGTCGCTGCGGTCGCCCTGCCAGCGATAATCGTCGTGACGCTGGTGGTTGTCCCGATCGCGGTGATCGCGGTGATGATGCTGGGCGATCGCCGCCGTCGGCAGGACGGGGGGCGCGGCAAGGCCGAACGCGGCCGCGGCAAGCAAGGTCATCTTCATCGATGCGCTCCTGTAGTGGAGCCCGCTAAACCCGTTAATCCCGATTGGGTTCACCGCCGCGCGATGACGGGCGCAGCGAATGTGGCGATCGTCAATCGACCTGTTCGCCGGGATCGACGCCCCACAGCTGCGTCTCCTCGACATAGCCGCCCTTGCCGTTCACATCGAACCAGCACCAGCCGCCGGAACAGTCGCTGATCCTGCCGATCACGCCCGGTGCCGCGCGCCAGGATACATGCCCGTCGAAGTCGCGCGTGTCGCGCATCGCGGCGATCCCGCCAGTGACCATCGCCGTGCGCCGGCTGCTGAGCAGCGCGTCGAGGAACCAGCCCTGGGTGCCATCGGGATCCTCGATCTTCTTCCAGTTCTTGTAGACCGCGATCACCTTGATCGGCAGGCCTGCGCGCACATAGAGCCAGGTCGCCGGATAGTTGCGGCCGGGTCCGGCCCGCATTCGCGCGCGATTGGGCTTGATCGATTCGTAATAGGGTAGCTGCTGATGCTGGGCAGAGGCGTGCTCGGTGGCCGCCAGCACCAGCATGATCGCGGCAGCGCCAAACACCAGCCACGACCAGATCCGCATGCGCACTACCCCCCAATTTCACCAATCGTCCGTATCGCTGTAACGCCATCGCGCCCGGTGCTTCAACCACCGTTGACGCCGTGCGGCGAAGTGGCTCACGATTGGACATGGCCGACAACAGACGCCGATCCCATCCCAAGGTGATCGTCACCCGCGAACTGCCCGATACGGTGATGAACCGGCTGGAGGAGCTGTTCGACACAACCAACAACCGCAGAGACGTGGCGATGGACCGCGCGGCGCTGACGGCGGCGATGGCGACATGCGACGTGCTGGTGCCCACGGTCACCGACCGCATCGACGCGGAGCTGATCGCCGCCGCTGGCGATCGGCTGCAGCTGATCGCCAATTTCGGCGCCGGCGTCGACCATATCGACCTCACTGCGGCGCGGGCGCGCGACATCATCGTCACCAACACGCCCGGTGTGCTGACGCAGGACACCGCCGACATGGCGATGGCGCTGATCCTGTCGGTGCCGCGCCGGCTGGCCGAGGGCGAGAAGCTGGTCCGTTCGGGCGCGTGGCGCGGCTGGAGCCCGGGCGGCATGCTGGGCCACCGGATCGGCGGCAAGGCGCTGGGCATCATCGGCATGGGCAGGATCGGCCAGGCGGTGGCGCGGCGCGCGCGCGCCTTCGGCCTGACCATCCACTATCACAACCGCCACCGCGTGCCGCCGGCGCTGGAAACCGAGCTGGGCGCGACGTTCCATCCCGAGCTCGACGAGATGCTGCGGATCGCCGACATCGTCTCGATCAACGCGCCGCACACGCCGCAGACCGAGCATCTGATCGACGCCCGCCGGTTGGCGTTGCTTGGCCCGCACGTCTATCTGATCAACACTTCGCGCGGCGATATCCTCGACGAGACGGCGCTGATCGATGCGCTGGAAAGCGGGCGGCTCGCCGGGGCCGGCCTCGATGTCTACGAACATGAGCCGGCGGTCGATCCGCGGCTGCTGGCGCTGCCCAACGTCGTACTGCTGCCGCACATGGGCTCGGCGACGTTCGAAGGCCGCGCTGCCGCCGGCGAGCGGGTGATCGCCAACATCCGCACCTGGGCCGACGGCCACCGACCACCGGACCAGGTGCTCGAAGGCTGGGTCTAGCCGCGACGACCGCCGGGAACCGCCCGCCGGTTGCGCGGTTGTCCCAGCGTCAACTGTTGGGAGACAGGACCATGCGCAAGCTCGCTTTCGCGGTCGCGCTGACCGCAACCGCCTTCGCGGTATCCGCCTGCTCGACGCTGAAGGGCGCGGCGATCGGCGGCGCCGGCGGTGCAGCAGTCGCCGCGGCAACTGGTAACAGCGTCGAAAAAGGTGCTGCAGTCGGCGGTGTCGCCGGCGGCGTGGTCGGCACGGTCGCGCACTAGGGCGACGCGGCGGCTCCACGCCAGACCATTACGAGCCGCCGCGATCGTTCGCGGCGGCTCGCGCACGTGTCGTCCAAACCGCGGACCTCCTGGCTCAGTCGCCGGTCAGGATCCGATCGACCAGTTGCTTCACCGTCGGCACGAAACCGTTGGAATAGAACGGGTCGCGCTTGAAATTGTAAGCGCCGTGACCAGCGAACATCAGATTCTGGTCGGTGGGGCCGCCATGGGCGATGTCCTGCAGCGTCTTCTGGATGCAGAAGCTGCGCGGATCGGCCAGCCGCCCGGTCGAGTTGGTCTCACTGTCGGCCCAGGATGAGAACAGGCACTGGCTGAGGCAGCCCATGCAGTCCGCCTGATCCTTGCGGATTTCCTTCTTCTCGGCCTCGGTAACGAACACCAGGGTATTGTCCGGTGTCTTCAGTGCCTCGGTGAAGCCGGCGCCATACCAGCCGCGCGCGCGCATCAGGTCGTTGCGCGTCACCCAGAAGTTCTTGCCCTTCACGCCCACGTCGAGCTGGAAGGTGTGGTCGCCCGCTTCCTGGGTGGAGAACGGGATCTGCCGCTCCGACCGCGCCTCGAGATTGCGCAGGAACGGGTTGCGCACCGCGCTCGAATAGAAGCCGGTCGGCGAGAAGCGATGCAGCAGCACCTCGCCTTCCTCGATATCGAGCAGCTTGTCCTTCCACTCCTGCGGGATCGGGCTTTCCTTCGTCAGCAGCGGCCGGGTGCCGAACTGGAAAGCGATCGCGCCCAGTTCCTCATTGTCGATCCAGTCGTTCCAGTCGCGCAGGTACCAGACGCCGCCCGCCATCACGATCGGCACGTCGTCCGACAGGCCGCCCTCGCGCATCGTCTCGCGCAGCGCCTTGACGCGCGGATAAGGGTCCTGCGGCGCCAGCGGGTCCTCGGCATTGGAGAGGCCGTTGTGGCCGCCCGCGAGCCAGGGGTCTTCGTAGACCACCGCCGCCAGCCATTCCGCCGCCTTGGAATAGGCGCGCTTCCACAATGCGCGGAACGCGCGCGCGGAGCTGACGATCGGCAGGTAATTGACGTGATAGGACGCCGCGATCTCGCTGAGCTTGTACGGCATGCCCGCACCGCAGGTGACGCCGGAGACGAGGCCGCGGGTGCGTTCCAGCACGCCGTTTAGCACACGCTGCGCACCGCCCATTTCCCACAGCACGTTGATGTTGATCGCGCCCTTGCCGCCGGCGATGTCGAACGCGCGCTTGACCTGCTGCACCGCGCCCTCGATCGCATATTCGACCAATTCCTCGTGACGTTCGCGGCGGGTCAGCGACGTGTAGACCTGCGGGATGATCTTGCCTTCGGGATCGTAGCTGTCGGCATTGACCGCCGACACGGTGCCGATACCGCCGGCCGCCGCCCAGGCGCCGGCGCTGGCGTGATTGGTTGCCGCAACGCCCTTGCCGCCCTCCACGAGCGGCCAGACTTCGCGGCCGTTGTAGTTGATCGGCTTTAGACCTTTGAACACGAACGAAACCTCCAGTTTTCTGGATTACACATATAGCGGCGCCGCCAGACGAATCGAGAAAATTGCGACTCAGCCCAGGATGCCGGGCTGGCCGAGCGCCTCACCGTACAGTTGAGCATAACGCGCGATCATCGCCTTTTCATCATAGTCGGCGCGCGCGCGAGTACGGTTGGCCTCGCCCACCGTCTTCCGCTTGTCCGCGTCGCGGGCGAACAGCGTCAGCGAATCCCTAAGCTCGACCTCGTCGACCTTGGGCGTGATGAACGGGTAGTTGGCCATCGACAACATCCGCGACACATCGCCGACGTTTGGCGAGGAAACCGGCAGCGCCGCCGCCATCGCCTCGATAACCGAAATCGGAAACTGCTCACTGGTCGAGGACAGCGCGAACACGTCGAACAGGCCGAGGTAGCGCCACGGGTCCGGCAGGAAGCCCGGCAGGTGGACCTTGTCGGCCATGTCCATCGCCTGCGCGGTAGCCTCGATCCGCGCGCGTTCCGGTCCCTCTCCCACGATCACCAGCCGCGTCTTGACCGGCACGCCGGCGACCGCGCGGACCAGCATCGGCAGGTTCTTGACCTCGCGCAGGCCCGCCAGCGTGCCGATCACCAGTTCCTCGGTGCCACGGGTAAAGCCTGGAATGGCGTCGGGCCGCGGCGGCTTGGCATAACGCTCGACCGCCACGCCGTTCGGGATGCGTTGCACGCGCTCGCGCGGCTGCTTCCAGTTAGTGAGGGCGATCTCCTCCAACGTCTCCGACGGGACGACCAGCGCCTTCGCCGCCGACAGGGCGACGCGGCGATACATCGATCGCTGCGGCTTCAGCTTGTCCGCCTCGTCGGCGTTGAAGCCGTCTTCGTGGTGCACGATCGGCGGCACACGCTTGGCGAAGGCACGGCCGGCCATCACCGCGTCCATCGCTCCCCAATTATAGGTCAGCACCAGGTCGAACCGGCTCATCATCCGCGAGATCTCGTCATAGCGGCTGACCGACGGGCGCCCGGTGAGCGGCGGCGGGTCCTGCGCGATCTCGTACTTGATGCCCGGCGCGATCGCCTCGCGCGCACCGAGCTGGTCGGGCATGGCCGACACGATCGTGTGCCGCGCGGCATCGCCGAACGCGTTCATCAGCCGCACGGCGCGCAGTTCCTTGCCGCCCGGCGCGAAGGTCGAATGGATGTGGAGGATGTTCACCGGCATTGCGGGAACGCCGCTTAGCGGAAGAATTCTTTCACGTCATGCCGATCATTTTGTCTGACCACGCGATTGCGCCACGCGGCCGCCGACTTATGATGCGCACCATCTGCAACACGGGAGAGAGGCATGCCGCAACCGACGGTCGAATGCGTTTGGGAACTGGGCGCGACGCTGGGCGAAGGCCCGATGTGGAACGCCGATGATGGCGCGGTGTGGTTCGTCGATATCAAACGGCATCAGGTCCACCGGTTTACGCCCTCGACCAACGAGCGGAAGAGCTGGCATGCGCCGGACCAGGTTGCATGGGTGCAGCCCACCGTCGACGGCCGCTGGCTCGCCGGGCTGAAGACCGGCCTGCACTGGTTCGACCCCGAAAGCGGCAGCTTCACCAAATGGTTCGATCCCGAACCGCAGCTACCCGGCAATCGCCTCAACGACAGTTGCGTCGATCCCCATGGCCGCCTGTGGTTCGGCACGATGGACGACGCGGAGAAGGAAGCGACCGGCAGCGTCTATCGCCTGACAGAGGACGGCACGGCGGTTGCCTGTGGCCCTGAATGCTGCATCGTCAACGGACCCGTCGCCAGCCCGGACGGCAAGACGCTCTATCATGTCGACACGCTCGCCAGCCGCATCTGGCGCTATGACATCGCCGCCTCGGGCGAACTGTCCAATGCCGAGGTGCTGACCGAGATCGAGCATACCGCCGGCCATCCCGACGGCCCGACGATCGACGCCGAAGGCTGCATCTGGGTCGGGCTGTTTGGCGGCTGGGGCGTGCGCCGCTATTCGCCCAGCGGCGAGTTGCTGGCGGAGGTGAAGCTGCCCGTCGCCAACGTCACCAAGATCGCGCTGGGCGGCCCCAACCTGACCACGGCGTTCGCGACCACTGCCTCGATGGGGCTGGACGAGGCGCAACTTGCCGAGCAGCCGCTCGCCGGTTGCCTGTTCTCGTTCGAGGTGGACGTGCCGGGACTGCCCGCGCCAAAGGTCTCGATCGGACTGCCGCCGCGTTGAGCAGCATCGAGACGATCGAGATCGCCGGCCCCCGCGGCTTGCGGGCCGCCGTGCTGAGCTACGGCGGCCGCCTGCAGCGGCTCGACGTGCCCGATCGCGACGGCGAGATCGATTCGGTGGTGCTCGGCCATGCCGACCCGGAGAGCTATCGGCGCGACGCGGTGTTCCTCGGCGCGCTGATCGGCCGGTACGCCAACCGCATCGCCGGAGCGCGCTTGTCGCTCGACGGGCGGACGTACGATCTGCCCGCCAACGACGGGGCGAATCATCTGCATGGCGGGCCGGAGGGATTCCACCATCGGCCGTGGGAGGTGGTCACGCGCGAGCCGCATGCGGTCACGCTCCGGCTGATCAGCCCTGACGGCGACCAGGGCTACCCCGGTGGCCTGGCGGTGGAGGCGCGCTACGCCTTCGTCGAGCCGGGCGCGCTCGACATCGTGTTCACCGCCCGCTGCGACGCGCCAACGGTCGTCAACCTGACCCACCACGCCTATTTCAACCTGGCGGGGCAGCGTCGCGGCGGCTCGATCGGCGACCACCTGCTGATGCTGGCCGCGAGCCGCTATACGCCGGTCGATGCCGGCTCGATCCCGCTGGGGCCGTTGACCGACGTCGCCGGGTCCCCGTTCGATTTCCGCACGCCGCATCGGATCGGAGATCGGTGGGACAGCGACCATCCGCAGGTCGCGCAGGCTGGCGGATACGACCATAATTATGTCGTTGATTCGCCTGCCGGCACGCTCCGCCGCGTGGCGACGCTGTACGATCCCCATTCCGGCCGCGTGCTGGACCTGTCATCGACCGCACCGGGGCTGCAATTCTATTCCGGCAACGCGCTCGCAAGCGATGAACCCGGCCTCGGGGGCACGCCTTATCGCGCCCGCCAGGGCCTGTGCCTCGAGCCGCAACTGTTCCCCGACAGCCCCAATCGGCCGGACTACCCTTCCGCCCGGATCGCGCCGGGAGAGGTCTATCGCCACCACATTCGTTTCGCATTTCGCACGGCGATGGATGCCGAAAGCGCCTTCGCCGGCCCGATGTTGGCGTAATCTGCGACCGGTCGTTCGCTCACTGCGCCAGATGGTGGCAGAATCCCCGCCTATTACGGAACCTTTCATGGTAAATCATGCAAATCATGAGCATGAACAACCTGAACCGTCGCGGATTTTTGTCCCTCGCCGCCGTTGGCGCCGGAGCCCTCTGGGGCTCGCGCGCGCTGGCCGCTCCTGTCCTCAGCACCGATGGTCCGTCGGACCTGTTCGCCCATGCCGAGGCTGGCCTGCGCAAGCACGCCGGCAGCATCGCGCATGACGACGTCGTCGGCATCGCCAACTTCTCGCCGGCGTCGCGCTCCACGCGGCTGCACCTGCTCGACATGCGCAGCCGCCGGGAGACGAGCTTCCTGGTCGCCCATGGCCGCGGCTCCGATCCGCAGCACACCGGCTTCTTACAGCGCTTCTCGAACGAGTCGGGTTCCAACTGCACGTCGGAAGGCGCCTATCGCACCGCCGATTACTATGTCGGCAAGCATGGCAAGTCGATGCGCGTGCAGGGCCTGGAAGCGACCAACAGCAACGCCGAATCGCGCGCCATCGTGGTGCACGGCGCCTGGTACGTCAGCGACGACATGATCCGGCAGCACGGCATGCTGGGCCGCAGCGAGGGCTGTTTCGCGGTCGCCGAGGAACATCTGCCCGAGGTGCTGACCCGCCTGGGCCCGGGCCGGCTGCTGCTCGCCGGCAAGTTCGCGTAACGGGCGCCTGCGGGCGTCCTGATCAACCGTCGCGGGCGGGTAGCGTGAGCAGGAATCGCGCGCCCTCCCCCGGGGCGCTTTCCACCGTGATGTCGCCGCCCATCGCCCGCGCCAGCCGCCGCGCGATGTAGAGGCCCAGCCCGCTACCGCCCGGCTCACGCGTGTCGACGCGCTCGAACTTTTCGAAGATGCGCGCCTGGTCCTCGTGCGCGATCCCCTTCCCCTCGTCGGCGACCATCACTGCCGCCAGGCCGCTCTCGCGATCGGCGTGCACCCACACGGTGCTTCCCTCCGGCGCATACCGCACCGCATTGCCGATCAGATTGACCAGGATCTGCAGCACCCGGCGAAACTCGCCGGTCGCGGGCACGCTTTCGTCGCCTTCCGGACGGTCGATCGCGACATGCTTGTCGCCGGCGCGGACCTGCAGCAGCCCCGCCGCGCGACGCGCGAGGTCGGCGAGGTCGATCGGCTCCGCCTCGACATGGAAACCGGGACGCTCGATCGCCTGCAGATCGACCAGGTCGTCGACCAGCCCCAGCAGATGCCGGCCGGCGGTCGCGATGTCCGCCGCATAGCCGGCGTAATCGGGCGACAGGTCGCCGTTCTGGTGCGCGCCGATGCTCTCCGCATTGGAAATGATCGCGCCCAATGGCGCGCGCAGCGCCTTGTCGAGCCGCGTGCTGAATGCATCGGGCGGCGGCGCGGCGGGCGACGAGACCAGCCGCGCGCCGCCGATGAACCCGGCGAACCCGCCCGCGCGATCGGTCCGCGGCGTCGCCGAGAGACGCACCGGCCGCCCCGTGGCGCGCACCGTCGCCGGCTGCGCTTCGAACCGCTGCCGCAACGACAAGGCGTGCAGCATCGGCACGCGGCCGTCGTCATCCGCGCTGATGGCGAACAGGCGCGTCAGCGGCTGGCCGAGCAGGCTCTCCAGATTGCCGGCATCCGGCGCGCCTGAAATCACCGAAACATGGGTAAGATGCAGCGATGCATCGGTCTCCCACAGCCAGTCGGCGCCGCTGCGCACGAAATCGGCGTCGTGCATCGGCTCAGCGGGGGAGGTCCAGGCGGCACGCGGCCGCCAGCCGGTCAGCGCAAGCCGGACGCCTTCGTCGACCGGCTCGGCACGGACCCAGAGGTCGAGGTCAGCCTCGCCGTCAGCGGCGAGGACACCGCGCGAAATCAGCGTTTCCAGGCGCGCGGCGAGGCGTGCCAGCGTCGCCAGTTGCGGGATCGCCAGCGGCCGGCCGATGGCGCCCCCTGCCCGCGCGTTGAGCTCCGCCAGACGCGGATCGGCATGGACCAGCCGGCCGGCGCCGTCGACCAACCCGCGAGCGATCGGCGCCGTCGGGTCATAAGCGTTCATCGCGTACCCTCCATCGCCCGCATGGCGGCGCGATAGGCCGCCGGCAGCCGCAAGGGCGCCAACGCGGCGCGCGCTGCGTCCGCGGAGATCGCCATGATGGTGTCGACCGATTCGGCGAACGCCACCGCGTCGCGACGCCGATCCGCCTCGGCGAGCGCGAGGCCGCATCTTGCCACACAGCCGCGCGGCAAGTCGAGGGCGCGCATGGCTAGCCACAGACGGCTAGGGTCGGGATCGAGCACGATGCCGCGGATGGTCACCGCCGGCAGGCCCAACGCGTGGGCAATGAGCGCGACGAACAAGGCGAGCCGCCGGTCGGCCAGTGCCTCCTCCAGCACGTCGGGTAGTTCATCGCGGGTGCAGTCGAGCGCGGCGGCGAGACGATCGGCGACCGCCTCCAGCCTGGCACCCTCGTCATGCGCACCGAGCGCACGACGCGCCGCATCGGCGAGCGCATGGTCGGCCGCGGCATCGTTGATGGGCCGCAGCCCGGCCGCGACCCACCAGACCAGCCGGTGATGCAACTCAGCCGGCAGATCGTGGCGACCGGCATCGGCGCCTTGGCCCCGTCGCCGCCCTTCCGCGACCATCAGCGCGCTCGCGGCGCTGGCGACCACGCGGTCGGGCGCGCCGGCAAGCCGCGGCAGCAGGCTGGGCCGTTCGGGATCGTCGCTCCCCTCGCCGCCCGGCAAGCGCTCGGCGATGATCTCGCCCCAGGCCCGAGCGACGAGTTCCTCGACCAGCGTGGCATCGTCGAGCAGGCCCGCGGCGATCAACCGGTCGATCAGGTCGGGCACCACGGGCAACGGCGTGTCGAGCAAGCGGTCGGCATAGAGCCGCAGATCCTGCTTGATCGCCGCGACCATGCGGTCCAGCGCAGCCCGGATCGCCGCGCGGGCCTCATCGTCGAGCCGCATGTCGTCGGCACGGCCCAGTTCGGTCGCCAGCGCCGCCAGCCGGCGCACCGCGCGCGCCTCGGCCGATGCCGCCCGCGCGAACAGCGCGGCGACAGGTTGGGCCAGGCCCGTATCGGGGGCGTCACGATCAGCCGACATGGCGCCCGATTAGCCGATGTGTTGTTAAAGCGAGACTAAGGTTTCTCGCGCAATTTCTCGATCGCGTCGGCTAGGCCCGCCGCCCCATAGCCCGCCGTCAGCACCAGTCCGGCGAGCGGCGCGCCGAGAATCGTCAGCACCGCCTCGACCAGTACATAGGCCGCCGGGCTGCCCCACCAGGTGCGGCGCTCGGCGGGAAGAGCGACGCGTTCGAGCAGCGCACCGACGACCAGAGCGGCGGCCGCCGCCAGCCAGCCGGTGCCGGTCTGCGCTTCGCGGCTGACGACGAAGCCCAGCAGCACCGTCGTCACCACCGCGACCAGCCGGATGGCGCCGTCGCACCAGCCGGCCTGGCGTTCCTCGTCGCGCAGCCAGCTAAGGCCGTGGCCAAGGCTGAACGCCACCACCGACAGGCATTCGAGCAGCATTGCGGTGACCGGCCAGCGCAGAACCAGCAATGCCCAGCCGACCAGAGCCAGCACCCCGCCCAGGCCTGCCATGGCGGTGGCCGGCACGCGCCGATCGATCAGGGTGGGCAGCGCCAGCTGCCCGAGCGGCGTGAGCACGAAACGGTCGATCCACGCGCGGCGGCGCGACAGGCGCGCCCCCAATGCCCGGCGGCTGCGCTGCACCAGCCGGCGCGAATCGCGCTCGATGCCGTGCCCTTCGGCCAGCGCCGCGGACGGCAGGTCCAGCCAGGTCGGATGACCCTGCGCGACGACGCGCAGCAGCGTCGACTGCAGATCGTATTCCTCAGGCAGGCGCGCGGCATCGGCCAGCCGCCGCGGCCCCAGCCGCGCAATGCCCGCCCACAGTGTTTCTGAATCGAGCCGCTCGAGGCCGGGCACGGCATGGGCGTCGTCGGTGACCAGCATCGCGTCGCCTTCCTCGCGCGCGACACCGGCGACGATCGCCTCTGTGGTGATCAGGCCGTCGGCGATCAGCACGATGGTCGCCAGCGGATGCGCCTTCTCCAGCGCCTCCGCGGCCGTCCGCACCACATCGACCGAGACGCCACGCCGCGCGATGCGGTTGATCGCGCCAATCAGTTCGGGTGTCGTGCGCGTCACCGCCACGATGATCTGCGCGGCACCCGCCGCGACCAGCAACCGTGCCTGATATTCGATCAACGTCCCGCCGCCGAACGGCAAGGTCGCCGTCAGCGTGTCCGGCCGATCATCGGCATCATCTTTGGCAAACAAGAGCCCCGCAAGCATCCGGGGCTGTTAGGCGGACAGCACGCGGAACGCAAAGCCCGCGTTGCGCCGACCGCCCGTCAAAGGCGCTCGATCGCCCGGCGGATGCGATTGATCGTGACAATATCGCCGGACTCGGCCTGCGCCGCCTCTTCCGCCAGCGCCATCAGGCGTACCGCACCGAAGCTCGCGGCCAGGCCCTTCAACCGCCAGGCCGCGGCGCGCCACGCCTCGCCATTGTCGGCGGTGTCCAGCGCGGCGACGACGCGCCGCGCGCTTTCGAGGAACGCGTCGCGCAACTCGGCAATCAGCACGGGATCGTCTCCCACCGCCGCTGCCAGGGTCGCGTCGATTGCTCCGGGATCATAGGCCATAACGCATCTTCTATGGGCTGAGACGTTAAGGCAAGGTTTCGCTATTCGCTTTGCGTCGGATGATTTCATGATAGACTTCGGCCATGAATGGGGGCTCGCGCATTTACGGCCTGAGGGGCCGCACCGAAGAAATCGCCAACGAGGAGGTCGAGCCCGTCGCGGCAGCGCCTGCGCCGGACGGCGAGACTGTCGTGGCCTTCGATGTGGAGCCGGACGAGGCGCCAGCGCCGCGCTGGCCGATCGCCGTTGCGGCGGTCGCGACGCTCGCTTGGCTCGGCGGCATGTTATGGCTGGCGTGGCCCAGCCTCGTCGCCGGGCTGGCCCCGGTGGCGCTGGTGGAATTCATCGCGGCCTTGTGCGTGCCGCCGGTGCTGTTCGGCATCGTCTGGCTGCTCGCGCTGCGCACCAGCACGGCGGAGGCGCGGCGATTCGGCCGCACCGCGGCGGCGATGCGCGCCGAATCCGCCGTCCTCGAGCAAACGCTGGCCGCGCTGTCGCGCCATCTCGATGCCAATCGGGAGCAGCTGGCGGACCAGACCACCGCCCTGATGGCGATGGGCGATGCCGCCGCCGACCGGCTGGGCAGCGTGCGCCAGGCAATGGCCGAGGAGGTCGCCGCCGCCGACGAGCAGGCGCGCCGACTGGCCGACGCGGTCACCACCGCGCAGACCAGCCTGGGCGTGCTGCTGTCGTCCTTGCCGCGCGCCCATGCCGAAACCGCGGAAATGGCAAAGACGCTCGCTTCGACCGGGCTTACCGCGAGCGAACACGCCGCCGCGCTCGATGCGCAGTTGGTGGCACTGGCCGAGCGCGGGCGTGAGGCGGACAGCGTCGCCGGCGGCGCCGCGCAGAAGCTTGCCGCCCACATCGCGCGAATGGAGGCGACCAGTGAGACCGCCGGCGCGCGCCTCGAATCGGTCACCGGCGAGATGTCGGCGGCGGTCGACGACCTGCTCGACCGCACCGCCAACGCGGTCGACGAAGCCCGCAAGGGAATTGCCGCGCAGGGCGAAGCAATGCTGGCCATGCTGGAAACCAACCAGGCGGCCCTGGATCGCGCCAGCCGCGACAGCGTCGAGGCGCTGGGCCAGCGCATCGTTGCGGTCGAGGACGTGATCGACCGCCTCGCGGCCCGCCTGGCCGAGCAGCATGGATCGGGCGAGACGCTGTTCGATGGGCTGAACGAGAGCCTAGGCGCGGCCGAGATGCGCATGGAGGCGCTGCGCACGCTGGGCGTGGTGCAGACGCAGGAGCTTGCCGCCTCGATCACCGCGCTGGGCAGCTCGGCCGATGCCATGACAGAGGCGCTGCGGACCGGCGACAGCATGGCACGCTCGGCGATCGCCACGTCGGAGGACCTGTTGCTGGCGCTCGACGCTGCGGCGCGCGAGATCGACGAGACGCTGCCCGACGCACTCACGCGGCTGGAGGCGAAGATCGACGGCAGCCGCAAGGTGATCGGCCAGACCAAGCCCGAGTTGATGGCCCTGGTCACCGCGGCGGAAAGCACGCACGACGCCATCGAAGGGATCGCACAACTGGTCGCCGGCCAGCGCAGCACGGTCGAGCAGATCGCCGCGACCATGGCGGATACGCTCGAGACCAGCCGTGGCAGTACCGAACATCTCGGCCGCATGATGGACGAAACGATCGGCCGTACGCAGAATTTCGCGCAGGAATCGGCCCCTCGTCTGGTCGAGGCGCTGATCCGGGTGCGTGATACCGCCACGGCGGCGGCGACGCGGGCGCGCGAATCGCTGGAGACGGTCATTCCCGAGGCGGCGCGGTCGCTGGGCGAGGCGAGCGCCGAGGCGCTGGCGCGCGCGACGGACGAGACGGTGGGCCGCCACGTGTTGAGCCTCGCCGATGCGACGCAGGCGGCCGTCGACGCCGCGGCGCGCGCCTCCACCCGGCTGGCGGAGGAAATCGCGGCGATCGAACAGGCCGGCACCGCCGTCGAGCAGCGTATCGAGCAGGCGCGCGCCGAGCGCGACGAGGCCGAGCGCGACAGCTTCGCGCGTCGCGCCTCGTTGCTGATCGAAGCGCTCAATTCCAATGCCATCGACATCACCAAGGCGTTCTCGCCGGAAGTGACCGACAGCGCCTGGTCGGCCTATCTGAAGGGCGATCGGGGTGTGTTCACGCGCCGCGCGGTGCGGCTGATCGACGCTAGTGACAGCCACGCGATCGCCACCATGTACGATGACGACGCCGACTTCCACGAGCAGGTCAATCGCTACATCCACGATTTCGAGGCGATGCTGCGCGCGGTGCTGGCCCAGCGCGAGGGCTCGCCGCTGGGCGTGACGCTGCTGTCATCGGACATGGGCAAGCTTTACGTCGCGCTCGCCCAGGCGATCGAGCGACTGCGGACCTGAGGACCGCGCGCCTGCGGGCGGCGACGTCACGTCGCCCGCGGGGGATTTCTAATCGCTTGTAATCACCAGCCTGGCAAAGGCCGGGGTCCAGTTTCGGGCGGCCCGTTGCTGGACCCGGCCTTCGCCAAGGGTATTCGATATCGATGAACGAGGGCGCTGGGGAGCGTCCCCCCTCAGACCTCGACGATCAGCACGTCCACGATCGGCTTCTTCCCCGTCCAGCGCGTGGCGACATGGCGCACCGCCAGCCTGATCGATTCGCGCAGGCCCTCGCCACCGCGGCGATCGTCGGCGGCCGCGCGCGCTGCGGCGGCCTCCGCCTCTTCCAGGAACGGCTCTCGATCTTCCTCGACCGGCACGCCCTGCAGCCGAAGCTGCGGCCGGCCGAGCAGGCGACGGTCACGCACCGCGACGGCCACCGAAATCTGTCCGTTGGCGCTCAACTTCCGCCGCTCGTTGATCGTCCCGCCGTCGGCCGGCAGGATCACGTCGCCATCGAGCACCAAGCGCCCGATCGGCGCGTGCCCGATCTTCTCCGGCGTGCCGGGTGCGAGACGGACGATGTCGCCATCGGTCTGCACCAGCGCCTGCGGAATGCCTTGCGACAGGCCGAAGCGGGCATGCTCCTTCAGGTGGCGCATCTCGCCATGCACCGGCACCAGCAGTTCGGGGCGGATCCATGCGTACATCTGCGCGAGCTCCGGCCGCCCGGGGTGGCCCGACACGTGGATATGCGCCTGGCGCTCGGTGATCGTCTCGATGCCCTTCGCCGCGAGCTGGTTCATGATCCGCCCGATCGCCAGTTCGTTGCCCGGAATCTGCTTGGAGGAGAAGACGACGCGGTCGCCCTCCTCTAGCTGGATCGGATGACTGCCGTCGGCGATGCGCGACAGCGCCGCGCGCGGCTCGCCCTGGCCACCGGTAGCGACGATCATCACGTCGCGCCGCGGCAGCGTCATCGCCGTGTCGAAATCGACCAGCTTCGGAAAATCGCGGAGATAGCCGGTCGCCTGCGCCACGCGCAGGATGCGGTCGAGCGAACGCCCGGCGAGGCACAGACGGCGGCCGGTCGCCTCTGCCACGTCGGCCAGCGTCCGCAGCCGCGCGGCATTGGAGGCGAAGGTCGTGACCAGCACCCGGCCCCGCGCCGACGCCACGACGTCGTGCAGCCCCGCCTTCACGCTCGCTTCCGATCCGGACGCCTCGGCGTTGAACACATTGGTCGAGTCGCACACCAGCGCGAGCACGCCGTCATCGCCGATCGCGCTCAGCGTCCGCGCATTGGCCGGATCGTCGAGTACCGGCGCCTCCTCCAACTTCCAGTCGCCGGTGTGCAGCACGCGGCCGAACGGCGTCTCGATCAGGATCGCGTTCCCCTCGGGAATCGAGTGAGAGACCGGCACGAAGGTTACGCCGAACGGGCCGAGGTCGAAGCGCTCGCCAGGTTCCATGACGCGCAGCGTCACCTGGTCGGCGATACCCTCTTCCTCCAGCTTGCCGCGGATCAGCCCGGCGGTGAACGGCGAGGCATAGATCGGCACGTCGAGATCGAGCGCGAGATAGGGCAGCGCGCCGATATGGTCCTCATGCCCGTGCGTCACGACGATGCCGGTGAGGCCGTCGATCTGGTCCTCGATAAAGCCGAGATCGGGCAGGATGACGTCGATGCCGGGATAATAAGGATCGGCGAACGTCACGCCGCAATCGATCATCATCCACTGCCCGCGGCAGCCGTAGAGATTGACGTTCATGCCGATCTCACCGGAGCCACCGAGCGCGCAAAAAATCAGTTCGTTATCGGGGGTCATTCAGGTCTTTCTTGAAATTCGTACGGAGCGCCCGCCAGCCGGTCGGCGCGAGCGTCGGTCAATGGTGGATATGGGGCCGCGACCACATCATCGCCAGCCCCTGAATGGTCAGGTCCGGCTCGATCGCGTCGAAAACGTCGGTATGCTGCTCGAACAGGACGGCCAGGCCGCCGGTGCTGATCACCTTCACCGGCCGGCCGATTTCCGCCTTCATGCGCGTGACCAGCCCCTCGATCATCGCGATATAGCCCCAATAGATGCCGATATGCATCTGGCTGACGGTGTCGCGGCCAATCACGCTGCCGTCCTCCGGCGCGGCAATCGCGATGCGCGGCAGCTTGGCCGCGGCCGACACCAGCGCGTCGAGCGACAGGTTGATCCCCGGCGCGATAATCCCGCCCTTATAGGCGCCGCGGTAATCGACGACGTCGAACGTGGTGGCGGTGCCGAAATCGATGACGATCAGATCGCCCTCATGCAGCGCATGCGCGGCGATGACGTTGACCGCGCGATCGGCGCCCAGATTCTGCGGCTCGTCGACGTCGAGCGCGATGCCCCATTCGACCGGCGGCTGACCCGCGACCAGCGCCGTCACGCCGAAATATTTCTCCGCCAGCACCTGCAGGTTGTGCAGCGCGCGCGGCACGACCGTCGCGATGATAACCGCCTCGACATCGCTGCGCTGATAGCCTTCGAGCTGCAGCAGCTGGTTCAGCCACACGGCATATTCGTCGGCCGTGCGTCGCGGATCGGTGGCGATGCGCCAGCGCGCCTTGATCGCGCCGTCATCGACCAGCGCGAAGACCAGATTGGTGTTGCCGGCATCGATCGCGAGCAGCATGGGCAGCCTCTTCGTCAGATCAGGAAGACGTCGCCGGCGTGAATGACACGCCGCTCGCCGGACGCCAAGCGCAGGATTAGCGCACCGTCGGCGTCGAGCCGTTCGAACAGGCCGTCGACGCTGCTGCCGTCGGGCAGGCGCGCGGTCAGTGCGGTGCCGGCGGGATGCGCCCGCTCGATCCAGCGATCGCGCACCGGCGGCAAGCCCTCAACGCGCCACCGCGCCAGCCAGCGCTCGAAGATTTCCGCAAGCAAGTCGAGGAACAGCGCCGGCTCGACGAGCACGCCATGCGCGGCGAGGCTCGTCGCCGGGCGGTCGGTATCGGCCGGATGATGAGCGAGGTTGACGCCGATCCCGATCACCACCGCGTCACCGGCGCGTTCGAGCAGGATCCCGGCGAGCTTGGCGCCGTCGAGCAGCAGATCGTTGGGCCATTTCAACAGCAACCCGCCCCGACCAAGGCCGGAGCCCAGCTGCGATGAAGCCGATCGGCTGGCGCTTCGTTCGGTTACTCCGGCGTTCCCAACCGGCCCCCGCGCTTCGCCGGGGTGAGAATACACCGATACAGCCTCTTCCAGCGCCACTGCGGCGACCAGTGCCAGCGTCGCCGCCGGCGGGTCGCTCGCGCGCAGTCGCACGATGGTGCTGGCGTAGAGATTGCCGACCGGCGAAACCCACGCCCTGCCCTGTCGGCCACGCCCGGCACTCTGCCGTTCGGCGCGGAGCCACAGGCCCTCGGGCGCCCCGGTGCGGGCGAGCGCGAGGCAGTCGGCGTTGGTCGAGCCGGTCTCGGCGACCGTGCGGATGGTAACCGTCAGAACAGCGCCTTGGCCGCGATCATCGTCCAGCCGCCGATCGCCGGGATCAGTAGATAGCCGAGCGGCGACACGAACAGCGCGGTCAGCGCGATCAGCCCGCCCTCGACCACGCCTTCATTCTTCGGGAAGGCCGGCGCCGGCTCGTCGAAGAACATCGTCTTGACGACCCGCAGATAGTAATAAGCGCCGATCACCGAAGCGACGTAACCGAACACGCCGAGCGCGAACAGGCCCGAGGCCATCGCCGCATGGAACACCGCGAACTTGGCGTAGAAGCCGAACAGCGGCGGAATGCCGGCCAGGCTGAACATGAACGCCGCCAGCGCCCAGGCGAGCCCCGGCCGCGTCTGCGACATGCCTGACAGACTGTCGAGGCTCTCGACCGGCTGGCCGGCGTCGTCACGCATCTGCAGGACCACCAGGAACGAGCCCAGCGTCATGACGATGTAGATGGTGAGGTACATCAGCACCGCGGCCACACCCTCGGGCGTGCCGGCGGCGAGACCGATCAGCGCGAAGCCGACGTTGTTGATCGACGAATAGGCCAGCAGCCGCTTGATGTTGCGCTGCCCGATCGCCGCAACCGCGCCGAGGACGATCGAGGCGAGCGCGGCGAAGATCACCACCTGGCGCCATTCGCCGATCGCCGGCCCCATCGCCTCGACGGCGACGCGCACGGCGAGGCCCAGCGCGGCGACCTTCGGCGCGCTGGCGAAGAAGGCGGTGACCGGCGTCGGCGCGCCTTCATAGACGTCGGGTGTCCACATGTGGAACGGCACCGCCGACATCTTGAACGCCAGACCGGCCAAGACGAACACCAGCCCGAACAGCAGCCCGGTCGAGCGGCCGGCGGCATATTGCGCAGCGATGCCGGCAAACTGCGTCGTGCCGCTGAACCCATAAACCAGCGATACGCCATAGAGCAGGATGCCCGAGGCAAGCGCGCCCAGCACGAAATACTTCAGGCCCGCTTCGGCCGACCGCGTATCGCGCCGCATGAAGCTCGCCAGCACATAAGCGGCGAGGCTCTGCAGCTCGAGACCGACATAGAGCGTCAGCAGATCGGCCGCCGACACCATGATGCCCATGCCGACCGCGGAGAGCAGGATCAGCACCGGATATTCGGGACGAAGATCGTCGCCGGACGTCCGCTGGAAGAAGTTCGGCGCCATGATGATCGCCACTGCGGCGGCGGCATAGATCAGCACCTTGGCGAACGCCGCAAAGGCATCGGCATGGTAGAGGCCGGCGAACGCCAGCCCGCCCGACGAGCCCGGGCCGATCAGCGCGATGCCGGCGCCCACCAGCACCGCAACAGCGCACCAGGAGACCGCGCGCGTGGCGCGCTGCCCGCCCCAGGCGGCAACCAGCATCAGCGCCAGCGAGCCGAGCGAGAGAATGTCCTCGGGCAGCGCCATGCGCAGGTTCGACGCGTAATCCATCACTCGGCCTCCGCCTGGGTCGCGGGCGCGGCCGTCGCGCCACCATTGGTCATCAGGTGCGAATCGCCGGCCGGCTTGGCGCGCTCGATCCGTGCCGCCAGGATGTCGGCGTCCTTGCGCATCGGCGCCAGGAAGCTTTCCGGATAGACGCCCATCCACAGCACCACGGCGGCGATCGGCGCGAGCAGCGCGAATTCGCGCAGCGACAGGTCAGGCATCAGTTTCACGTCGTCATGGACCAGCTTGCCGAACACGACACGCCGATAGAGGTAGAGCATGTAGGCAGCGCCCAGGATGATGCCGGTGGTGCACAGCAGCGCCGTCCAGGTCGACACCTGATAGGTGCCCATCAGCGACAGGAACTCGCCGACGAAGCCGCTGGTCGCCGGCAGGCCGATCGAGGCCATGGTGAACAGCAGGAACAGCACGGCGTAGCGCGGCATCACGTTGACCACGCCGCCGTAGCGGTTGATCTCACGGGTGTGCAGGCGATCGTAGATGACGCCGACGCACAGGAACAGCGCGCCCGACACCAGGCCGTGGCTCAGCATCACGATCATCGCGCCCTCGATGCCGTAGACGTTGAAGGCGAACAGGCCGATCGTGACGATCGCCATGTGCGCGACCGACGAATAGGCGATCAGCTTCTTCATGTCGGACTGCACCAGCGCGACGAGCGAGGTGTAGACCACGGCCACAGCCGACAGGCCGTAGATCAGCCAGATGAACTGATGGCTGGCTTCCGGAAACATCGGCAGCGAGAAGCGCAGGAAGCCGTATCCGCCGAGCTTCAACAGCACGCCGGCCAGGATCACCGAACCCGCGGTCGGCGCCTGCACGTGCGCATCGGGCAACCAGGTGTGGACCGGCCACATCGGCATCTTCACCGCAAACGAGGCGAAGAAGGCGAGCCATAGCCACATCTGCGCATGGGCCGGGAAGTCATAGTTGAGCAGCACCGGGATGCTCGACGTGCCGGCATGGATCGCCATCCACAGCATCGCGATGAACATCACCACTGAGCCGAGCAGCGTGTACAGGAAGAACTTGTAGCTGGCGTAGATCCGGTTCGGGCCGCCCCAGATGCCGATGATCAGGAACATCGGGATCAGGCCGCCTTCGAAGAAGATGTAGAACAGGAACAGGTCCTGCGCGGCGAAGGTGCCGATCATCAGCACTTCGGTGAACAGGAACGCCGCCATATATTCGGGCACGCGGGTGGTGATAGCCTGCCAGCTGGCGCCGATGCAGATCGGCATCAGAAAGACGCTCAGCATGATCAGCATCAGCGCGAAGCCGTCGATGCCCAGCGCCCAGCTGAAGCTGCCGAACAGGGGCACGAACTCCTGGAACTGCCACTGCGCGCCGCCGATGTCGAAATGGGCCCACAGCACGATGCCGAGCACCAGATCGACGAGCGTTGCGAGCAGCGCCAGCCACCGTGCGGCGTTGGCGGAGAGGAACAGGCACGCGACCGCCGCCACGGCGGGAATCGCGAGCATGATCGATAGGATAGGAAAGCCGTTCATGTCCCCCGCGCTCAGCTTGCCATCGCCCAGGTGACCGCGGCCGTCAGCCCGATCAGCATCACAAAGGCATAAGTGTAAATGTAGCCCGATTGCAGCCGGCCAGCGACGCGGCTGCCGCCCGCGACGACCCACGCCACGCCGTCAGGGCCGAAGCGATTGATCGTCTTCTCGTCACCGCGATGCCAGAACAACCGGCCGATCGCGAAGGCGGGGCGAACGAAGATGAAGTCGTACAGTTCGTCGAAATACCATTTGTTGAGCAGGAAACGGTAGATCG
>JBQCHA010000233.1:0-2630 GCA_051955175.1 Sphingomonas sp. | reverse complement strand
GATCTGGACGTCCTGGTTGATGTGGTCGACGTGCGGGGTCTTCGGCACGATCGTCGAGATCTTGCCGCCCTTGGCCGTCGAGGGGGCCATGAAGATCGAGACATAGGCGTTGCGGGCGAAGTCGCCGCTGCCGCCGATGCCGTTCTGGATGCGCGAGCCCATCAGGTGAGTCGAGTTCACCGCCCCGTGAATGTCGGCCTCGATCATGCCGTTCATGGCGATGCAGCCCAGGCGCCGGATCACCTCGGGATGGTTGCTGATCTCCTGCGGGCGCAGCACCAGGCGGTCGCGGAAGCGGGCCATGTCGGCGTTCAGCGCATGGGCCGCGTCGGGACTCAGCGAGAAGGCCGTGGCCGAAGCGGTCAGCAGCTTGCCGGCCTGCATCAGTTCCAGCATGCCGTCCTGCAGCACCTCGGTATAGGCGGTCATGTTGTCGAACGGGCTGTCGATCAGGCCGGTCAGCACCGCATTGGCGATATTGCCGACGCCCGACTGGATCGGCAGCAGCGAGGCGGGCAGCCGCCCCCGCGTCACTTCGTTGCGCAGGAAATCGAGCAGATGCCCCGCGATCGTCAACGCCGCCGCGTCGGGTGCGGCGAACGGCAGGTTGCGGTCCGGCGCGTCGGTTTCGACGATGGCGACGATCTTGTCGAGATCGCAGGCGAGGTACGGCTCGCCGATCCGATCGTCGGCCCGGACCAGCGGGATCGGCACGCGGTGCGGCGGCAGGCGGGTGCCGTAATAGATGTCGTGCATCCCCTCCAGCGCCGGGTTCTGCCAGCTGTTCACCTCCAGGATCACGCGTTCGGCGCGATCGAGCCACGTCTTGTTGTTGCCCACCGAGGAGGAGGGGATCAGCGACCCGTCCGGCCGGATGCCGGCCACTTCGATCACCGCGGTGTCGAGCGGGCCGAGAAAGCCCTGCCACGCCATCGGCGCGACTTGGCTGAGATGCATGTCGAAATAATCCATCTCGCCGTGATTGATCTTCTCCCGCGCGATCGGATCGGAATTGTAGGGCAGGCGAAACTCGATGCCGCCCGCCTTGGCGAGCGCGCCATCGAGCTCGGGACCGGTGGAGGCGCCGGTCCAGACCCTGACCTTGAACGGCCGCCCCGCGGCATGTTCCGCCTCGATCCGCGCGGCCAGCGCGAGGGGCACCGCCTTTGGGTAGCCGGATCCGGTAAAGCCGCTCATGCCGATCGTGCTGCCCGATGTGATCAAGCGCGCGGCATCCTCTGCGCTCATCGTCCGGGCACGCAACTCGGGGCAGGCGATACGGTTGGTCATCGGCGCATATCCTAAAGGGAATTGTCGGTGCGACTTCGATGGATTTGGTCGGGGCTGCGGCGATATGCGGGCTTTTACGCAAACCTGCCACGCGGCTGAGCCGACCCGACGATCCGGCGCGGCGGGCGCGGTGCGATGAAAGGCCAGCGGTTTGCGGTCGCGTTCCGCGCCGACTTCGGCCAGGGTGATGCGATGCGAGCCGATCCCGGCCGCCTCGAAAGGGGGAAACAAGCCGATGCAGTCGATCATCCTGGGCGCCGGGTTGCTGCTCGCCGCCGCGCCCTTGGCGGTGGCCGCGCAGCAGTCGGGGCCCAAGCCGCAGGATACCGAACAATGGTCGCCCGCGGTGCCCGTCGTCACGCCCGGCAACAGCGAGACCGCATCGCCGCCGTCCGACGCGATCGTACTGTTTGACGGCACCTCACTCGCCCAATGGGCGGCGGTGAAGGACGGATCCCCCGCCGGCTGGGCGGTGGCGGACGGCGCGATGACGGTGGTCAAGCAGGCCGGCAATATCCAGACCCGTCGCTCATTCGGCAGCTATCAGCTTCACCTCGAATACCGCATCCCCGCCGACGTCACAGGATCGGGGCAAGAGCGCGGCAACAGCGGCCTGTTCCTCGCCTCGACCGGGCCGGGCGACGCCGGCTACGAGCTGCAGATCCTCGACAGCTATCACAACGACACCTACGTCAACGGCCAGGCGGGCAGCGTCTACAAGCAATATCCGCCGCTGGTGAATCCGGTGCGCAAGCCCGGCGAGTGGCAGCGCGTCGACGTGATCTGGACCAAGCCGACCTTCGCCGCCGACGGCAGCGTGAAGAGCCCGGCCTATGTCACCGCGTTCATCAACGGCGTGCTGGTGCAGGACCATGTCGCGCTGCACGGCGAGACGCTCAATACCGGCACGCCGAGCTACAAGCCGTATGACCGTGCCCCGATCAAGCTGCAGGCGCACGGCGATCCCAGCCCGCCGCTCAGCTTCCGCAACATCTGGGTGCGCGAACTCGATCGCGCCGCGGGCTGAGCTAACCGCGCCAGGCACGCACCGCCGCGGTGTAACGCTCATGCGCGCGCTCGGCCTCGCGCTCCAGCCGGTCGATTTCGGCGCGATGTTCACGCTCGAGCGCGCGGCGGCGCCGGTCGAGTGCCGCCTGTTCCTTGGCGAGCGCCGCGGCCGCGCAGCGCGGCCCGGGCCGGGCCTCCGCGACAGCGCGCTCGGCCTCTTCGACCGGGCTCCGGTCGGGGCGCGGCGGGCGGGGCGCGGGCGCCTGGGGCTTTGCCGGCTTGGGTGTGGGGGCAGGGCTCGCGGGCGACGCTTTCGGGCGGCGCTTCTTCGG
>JBQCHA010000232.1:0-15570 GCA_051955175.1 Sphingomonas sp. | reverse complement strand
ATCCCGATCGTGACGTGGTGCTGCGCGTATTGCCGCCGTCACTGACGGTCGAGGCGCTCCGGCTGGGCGAGATCGACGGCTGCATCGCCGGCGATCCCTGGCCAGCGCTGGCGATCGACGAAGGACTGGTCGAAGCAGTGGCGATCGGGGCGCGCATCTGGCAGCGCGGCGTGGAAAAGGTCCTCGCCTTCCGCACGTCCTGGCTGGAAGAGGAAGCCGAAACGGTCGACCGGCTGCTGCTGGCGCTTTCCGAGGCGGGGCGGTGGTGCGACGATTCGGCCAACCATGCGGAGCTGGCCGATCTGCTGGCGCGCGAGGCCTATGTCGGGCAGCCGGCAGCGGTGATCGAGCGGGCACTCGCCGGAACGGTGGTGCCGCGCCAGGACTATGGCTCGGTCGAAGTGCCCGACTTCGTCATCTTCAATCGCGAGGCGACCGCCTTCCCGTGGCGCAGCCAGGCCCTGTGGATCTATTCGCAGCTTGTCCGCTGGCGGCTGGTGAAGCCGAGCGCGCAGGCCGAGCGGGCGGCGGCGGGCGTGTTCCGGCCGGATGTCTACCGTCGTGCGCTGGCCGTGAGCGACGTCGCCATGCCGGGGGCGAGCATGAAGCTGGAAGGCGCCGTGACGATCCCGACCGGCGTCGGGGCGCATCGCGGCGCGCTGGTGCTGGGGCCGGATCGGTTCTTCGATCATCGTGTGTTCGATCCGGAGCGGATCGCGGAATATGTCGCCGGCTTCGACGTACCGCGGTGACGGACGGCGAGACCTCGTCCCGTTTTTCCGTGTTGCAACATGAATTGAATCGGGTGATAGTCCTGCCCCGACGCGCAATGAGGCGCGCCTGACCGGACGCAATTTCCCCAAAGGCGGGGTGGCAGGCGTCCACCCAAAAAAGCAGCAGAGCCGCTGACCGGATTTCGCAGGTGCGAACGTCCGGCCGCGGCTTTTTTCATGCCATTCGCATATCGGGGACAGCATCATGGCAACCGCATTGTGGGACCGCACGGCGCGCGCATCAGCAGACGAGCAGGCGCCTGCCAATTTCTGGAAGGTCGGCCATTGGCCGACGCTGATCGCCGCGCTCTTCTATTTCGACCTCGCCTTCATGGTGTGGGTGATCCTGGGGCCGCTCGCGCCGCAGATCGCGCTGTCGCTGGGGCTGACCCCGGCGGAGAAGGGGTTGATGGTGGCCACCCCCACGCTGGCCGGCGCGCTGCTACGCGTCTCCAACGGCCTGCTGGTCGATCGCATAGGGCCGAAGCGATCGGGGGCGATCAGCCAGCTCATCGTCATCGGCGGGTTGCTCTCCGCCTGGCTGCTCGGCGTCGACAGCTTCGGCGGTACGCTGGCGCTGGGCGTGATCCTGGGCTTTGCCGGCGCGAGCTTCGCGATCGCGCTGCCGCTCGCCAGTCGCTGGTACCCGCCCGAACACCAGGGCAAGGCGATGGGGCTGGCCGGCATGGGCAATTCGGGGACCGTGCTCGCCGCGCTGTTCGCGCCGACGCTGGCCAAGTTGCTCGGCTGGACAAGCGTGCTCGGTCTCGCTTGTATCCCGCTCGCCATCGTCTTCATCGTCTATATGCTGATGGCGAAGGACGCACCCAACCAGCCTGCGCCGAAGAAGCTCACCGAATATTTCCATCCCCTGAAGTCCGTCGATTCGTGGTGGCTGATGGGCTTCTACGCCGTCACCTTCGGCGGGTTCGTGGGGCTGGCGGCGTCGCTCCCCATCTATTTCACCGACCAGTTCGGGCTGAGCCCGGTGATGGCGGGATATTGCACCGCGGCCTGCGTGTTCGTCGGATCGCTGGTGCGACCGCTGGGCGGCGCGATGGCGGACAGGGTCGGCGGCATCAAGGCGCTGGCGGTGGTGTTCACGGTCGCCGCCGTGACGCTGGCGGGGGTGAGCGCCGCGCCGAGCGTGGCGATCGCGCTCGGCCTGTTCGTGGTCGCGATGCTGGCGCTGGGCGTCGGCAACGGATCGGTATTCCAGCTCGTGCCGCAGCGCTTCCAGCAGGAAATCGGGGTGATGACCGGGCTGGTCGGCATGGCCGGCGGCGTCGGCGGCTTCTATCTCGCCTCGTCGCTGGGCTTCGCCAAGCAGTTGACCGGCAGCTTCGCACCCGGCTTCCTGATCTTCGCGGGGCTGGCGGTGCTGGCGCTGATCGGGCTGGCGCTCGTCAAGCGCCGCTGGCGTGAGACCTGGACCACCGGCGCACGCATCTGAACGCCCGAGGGCGGGGTGATCGCGAGGCGCGCCCCGCCCTTCAGTCAGGGGGATTTCCATGAAGATCTATCTGTGGGCGGCGGCCGCGCTGGTCGCCGCAGGGCCGGCCTGTGCCCAGGATTTCACGCTGAAGCCGCTCGCCGAGGCGCGGCTGCGCTACGAGCATGTCGATCAGGACGACATCGCCGCCCAGGCCGACGCGGTGACGCTGCGCGCCCGCGCGGGGGTTCAGGCGACGACCGGGCCGTGGCGCGCGCTGGTCGAGGCGCAGGGCACGCTCGCCATCGACGGCGATTATTACGACGGCCTCCACGGCGCCGCGACGCGGCCGCTGGTTGCGGACCCGCAGAATGTCGCCCTGTACCGCGCACAGCTTCAATATGTTGCGCCGACGCTGACGCTGACCGCCGGGCGGCAGATCATCACGCTCGACGACCAGCGGTTCGTCGGCAACGTCGGCTTCCGTCAGAACGCCCAGACGTTCGACGCGCTCCGCGCCGAATGGCGGCCGCTGAACGGGTTGAAGGCGGACGTGTCCTACGTGTGGGATGTGCGCACCATCTGGGGCGTCGACGGCGCCGGCGCGAAACAGCCTTCGGTGGGCGGCAACAATGTGTTCGCCAACCTTTCCTATGCGACGCCGATCGGCACACTGACGGGCTTCGCCTATCTGGTCGATCAGGACGAGGCGGCAGTGCAGGGCTATCGGCTGTCGAGCCAGACCTATGGCGCGCGGCTGGCGGGCGCGCGGCCGCTGGGCGGCGGGTTCAAGCTGACGTACCAGTTGAGCGCGGCGCGCCAGTCCGACTGGCATCGCAACCCCAATGATTATGCCGCGAGCTATTATCTCGCCGATGCCTCGCTGTCGCACGGGCAATGGCAGGCGGGCGCGGGATACGAGGTGCTGGGTGCTGATCACGGCGTGGCGTTGACCAGCTTTCAGACGCCGCTCGCGACCGGCTTCAAGTTCCAGGGCTGGGCCGACAAGTTCCTCACCGATCCGCCCGATGGCGTGCGCGATTTGCGGGCCGGCGGCGGCTATCGCTGGCCGAAGCTCATAGGGTTCGACTCGCTGGCGCTGCAGGCGGACTGGCACCGTTTCGACAGCGACCGCAACAACCGCCATTATGGCGACGAGATCGACCTGCTGGCGGCGGCAACCAAGGGCCGGACGCAGGTATCGGCGCGCTTCGCCCGCTACCTCGCGGACCGGTTCGCCACCGACACGAGCAAGGTGTGGCTTGAGGTCGATTGGGCCTATTGAGGCAATTCGGCGCTTGAGTGCTTCTCGACATTGCGATATTGTTGCACCGCAACAGGGCAATGATGCCCGCGTGACATAGCCGCGACGATCCGCCGTTGGATCGTCAAGGCGCGAATGATGGCAAGGCCGCCATCCAGGCCCCGTCTCGAACCGGGGTCCGGATGGCGGCCTTTTTTCGTTTTGGAGCGAGACGAATGGATTTCAGCGATTCTCCGTCGCCCGGCGCGACCGACGCGATCGAGATGCAGGCCCCGCCGGGGCGCGAGCATCTGGTGGTGATCGGCAACGGCATGGCCGGCTGCCGCGCGGTCGAGGAACTGCTGGCGCGCGACGCGGGCCGGTATTGGGTAACGATCTTCGGTGCCGAGCCGCACGTGAATTACAATCGCATCATGCTGTCACCCGTGCTCGCGGGCGAGAAGACGTTCGACGACATCGTCATCAACGACCATCACTGGTATCGGGACAACGGCATCGAGCTGATCGCCGGCGATCCGGTGACCGCGATCGACCGGGCAGCGAAGACGGTGACGTCGCAGGCCGGGCGCACGATCGGCTATGACAAGCTGCTGATCGCCACCGGCTCCGACCCCTTCATCATCCCCGTCCCCGGCCACGACCTGCCCGGCGTCATCAGCTTCCGCGACATGGCCGACGTCGACACGATGGTGGCGGCGGCCGCCGGTGGCGGCGAGGCGGTGGTGATCGGTGGCGGCCTGCTGGGGCTGGAGGCGGCGCACGGCCTGTCGCTGCGCGGCATGACGGTGACGGTGCTGCACCTGATGCCGACGCTGATGGAACGCCAGCTCGACGAGGCGGCGGGCTGGCTGCTCAAGACCGCACTCGAGGCGCGCGGGCAGACGATCCTGACCGGCGCCGATACCGCCGAGATCTACGGCGACGGCAAGGTCGAGGGCGTGCGGCTGAAGGACGGCCGCGACATCCCGGCGAGTCTCGTCGTCATGGCGGTCGGCATCCGGCCTTCGGTGGCGCTGGCGCGCGCCGCGGGCCTCGCGGTCGGGCGCGGCATTCAGGTCGACGATCATATGGTGACGTCGGACCCCGACGTGCTCGCGGTCGGCGAGTGCGTCGAGCATGACGGCCAAGTCTATGGCCTCGTCGCGCCGCTGTGGGAGATGTGCCGGGCGCTGGCCGACGGGTTGGTCGAGAAGCCGACGGGTTATCGCGGTTCCGTCACCTCGACCAAGCTCAAGGTCGCGGGGCTGGACGTCTTCTCGGCCGGCGATTTCTCCAGTGGCGAGGATTGCGAGGACATCGTGCTGCGCGACGGCGCGCGCGGCATCTACAAGCGGGTGGTCTTGCGCGACAACCGGATCATCGGCGCGGTGCTCTATGGCGACACCGGTGACGGCGGCTGGTATTTCGACCTGCTCAAAAAGGGAGAGGATGTCGCCGACATCCGCGACGTGCTGATCTACGGCCAGGCCTTCGCCTCTGGAGGTGGGCGGGCGGACCCTAGCGCGGCCGTTGCGGCGCTCTCGGACGATGCCGAGATCTGCGGCTGCAACGGCGTCTCCAAGGGCAAGGTTGTCGCCTGTATCGAGGGCGGCGCGGCTAGCCTCGACGCGGTGCGCGCGACCTGCAAGGCCTCGGCTTCGTGCGGGTCGTGCACCGGGCTGGTCGAGACGCTGCTCGCGCTGACGCTCGGCGACGGCGTCGAGAGCGGGCCGAAGACGTTGTGCCCGTGCACCAGCTTCACCCATGACGACGTTCGCCGCGAGATCGTCGCGCAAGCGCTGAAGTCGATCCCCGAGGTGATGCAGAAGCTGAACTGGTCGACGCCCGACGGCTGCTCGTCGTGCCGGCCGGCGCGCAACTACTATCTGCGGTGCGCCGGGCCGGATGCGTATGAGGACGACCAGCAGAGCCGCTTCGTCAACGAACGTCTCCACGCCAACATCCAGAAGGACGGCACCTATTCGGTGGTGCCGCGCATGTGGGGCGGGATCACGAACCCCAAGGAATTACGCGCGATCGCCGACGTGGTCGAGAAATATGACGCGCCGATGGTCAAGGTGACGGGCGGTCAGCGGCTCGACATCTTCGGAATCAAAAAGGAGGATCTGCCCGCCGTCTGGGCCGATCTGGGCGCCGCCGGCATGGTCTCCGGCCATGCCTATGGCAAGGCGCTGCGCACGGTAAAGACCTGCGTCGGCTCCGAATGGTGCCGCTTCGGCACGCAGGATTCGACCGGGCTGGGCGTCAAGCTGGAGCGGATGAGCTGGGGATCGTGGATGCCCCACAAGTTCAAGATCGCCGTATCTGGCTGCCCACGCAACTGTGCCGAGGCGACGATCAAGGATTTCGGCGTGATCTGCGTCGATTCCGGTTACGAGCTGCACGTCGGCGGCAATGGCGGCATGAAGGTCCGCGCCACCGACCTGCTCTGCAAGGTCGCGACCGTGGCGGAGGCGATGGATTATTGCGCCGCCTTCATCCAGCTCTATCGCGAGGAAGCGCGCTATCTGGAGCGAACCGCGCCGTGGATCGAGCGCGTCGGGCTCGATTACATCAACGAACGGATCGTGGAGGACGCGGAGGGGCGGCAGGCGCTCGCCGAGCGCTTCCTGTTCTCGCAACGCTTCAGCCAGGACGATCCCTGGGCCGAACGCGCCGCCGGCGCCGAGGCCGAGCATCACGCGCCGATGGCGGCGTTCACCCCCCGAACGGAGGAAATGGCATGATCGGCGATTGGCTGGACATCGGCTGGCTCGATGAAATCCCCATGCGCGGCTCGCGTACGGTGCCGGTCGCCGGCGGCGAGGAGATCGCGGTGTTCCGCACCGGCGACAACCGGGTGTTCGCGCTTGCCAATCGCTGCCCGCACAAAGGCGGCCCGCTGAGCCAGGGCATCGTCCACGGCCACAGCGTAACGTGCCCGCTGCACAATTGGAAAATCGCACTCGCCACCGGTGAGGCGCAGGGTGCCGACAAAGGCTGTACGCCGGTAATCCCGGTGAAGGTGAGCGCCGGCCGCGTGCTGATCTGCCGCGCCAGCACGCTGAAGGCGGCGGCCTGACCGTGGCCAAGCCGGTCCGCACCACCTGCGCGTATTGCGGCGTCGGTTGCGGCGTGCTCGCCACCCCCACGGCCGAGCGGACGGCGACGATTGCCGGCGATCCCGATCACCCCGCCAATCGCGGCCGTTTGTGCTCCAAGGGCACGCATTTGGGCGAGACAATCGGTCTCGACGGGCGCCTGCTCTTTCCCGTGATCGGCAAGCGCCGGGCGCGCTGGGACAAGGCGCTCGATCTCATCGCTCGGCATTTCCGCGAAACGATCGCGCGGCACGGACCGGGCAGCGTCGCCTTCTATGTCTCCGGCCAGTTGCTGACCGAGGATTATTACGTCGCCAACAAGCTGATGAAGGGCTTCATCGGCTCGGCCAATATCGACACCAATTCGCGGCTGTGCATGTCGAGCGCGGTCGCCGGCCACATGCGTGCGTTCGGCGAAGATGTCGTCGCCGGCAGCTATGACGATCTCGACGCCGCCGATCTGATCGTGCTGGTCGGCTCGAACACTGCCTGGTGCCACCCGATCGTCTACCAGCGCATCCGTGCCCGCTGCGAGGCTGGCGCAAAGCTGGTGGTGATCGACCCGCGCCGCACGGAGACCGGCGGCGAGGCCGATTGCCACCTCGCGCTCAAGCCCGGCACCGACGTCGCTCTGATGAACGGCCTGCTCGCGCATTGCCGGCGCGAAGGCGCGCTCGATGCAGCCTTCCTTGCCGACCACGTCACCGTGCCGGAAGGCTTCTGGGACGCGCTGGACGAAGGGTATGACCTGTGGAGTGTCGCGCGCACCTGCGACCTGCCGCCGGCCGAGCTCAGGCGCTTCTATGATCTGTTCGCGGCCACCCCACGCACCGTCACTATGTTCAGCCAGGGGATCAACCAGTCGATCCGCGGCACCGATCAGGTCAACGCGATTCTGAACGTGCATCTCGCCACCGGCCGGATCGGCAAGCCGGGCGCGGCGCCGTTTTCGATCACCGGCCAGCCCAACGCGATGGGCGGGCGCGAGGCAGGCGGGCTGGCCTCGACGCTGGCCGCGCATCGCGGCTTCGACGCCGAGGACATTGCCGATGTCGGCCGTTTCTGGGCGGCGCCCAACATGGCGAGCAAGCCGGGGCTGAAGGCGGTCGACCTGTTCCGCGCGGTCGGCGAGGGACGCATCAAGGCGCTGTGGATCATGGCGACCAACCCCGCGGTCTCCATGCCCGACGCCGGCACGGTGCGCGCGGCCCTGGCGGCCTGCCCCTTCGTCGTCGTGTCCGATGTCCTCGCCGACACCGATACCAGCCGCTTCGCCCATGTCCGGCTGCCCGCCGCCGCCTGGGGCGAGAAGGACGGCACCGTCACCAATTCGGAGCGCGTCGTCAGCCGCCAGCGGCCGTTCCTGCCGCTCCCGGGCGAGGCGCGGCCCGACTGGTGGATCCTCAAGGAGGTCGCCCGGCGGATGGGCTGGCGCACCGCCTTCGCCTATGATCGCCCCGCCGACATCTGGCGCGAGCACGCCCGTCTGACGACGTATCACAACCAGGGCCGGCGGCTGCTCGATCTGCGCGATCGTACCGCGATCGGCAACGGCGATTATGATGCGATGGCGCCGTTCCGTTGGGTCGATGCGCCGTTCGCCGATGGTCGTTTCCCGACGCCCGATGGCAAGGCCCGGCTCGTGCCGGTCGGCCAGCGGCCCGTCGAGCGTCCGCTGCCGCGCTGGCCGCTCACGCTCAACACCGGCCGCTATCGCGACCAGTGGCACACGATGACGCGCACCGGCCTCAGCCCGAAGCTCGCGCGCCATCGCGAGGAGCCGCTGGTCGAGGTCCATCCGGACGATGTCGAACGGTTCGGCCTCACCGACGGCGGGCTTGCGCGCGTCGCGACGCCGCAGGGCGACAGCCTGTTTCGCGTGTGCGTCACCGATGCTCAGCGCCCTGGCGACCTGTTCACGCCGATCCACTGGACCGACCAGCAATCGACCGGCGGCCGCACCGGCCTGCTGGCGCGCGACACGACCGATCCGGTATCGGGTCAGCCGGGTTTCAAGATGACGCCGGCGCGGATCGCTGCCGTTGCCGTCGGCTGGCGCGGCTTCCTGATCGGGCCGGCGTCGGTGAAGGCGCCAGCATGTCTGTGGGTGACCCGCGTCGCGGTGCCGGGCGGCGCGCTGTTCGAACTCGCCGGCGATGGCAATCCGGCGTTTCTCGAAAAGGCGCTGCCCCCGGGCAACCGCATCGAAGCGAGCGATCCCGCGCGCGGCACGCGGCGCGTCGCGGTGCTGGACCAGGGACGGTTGGCTGCGGTGCTGTTCGTGACGCGATCCGGCGACCTGCCGAGCCGCGACTGGCTGATCGCCCAGCTCGGTACCGAACAGGGACCACAGGTGCTCGCCGGCCGTGCCCCCGGCGATCAGCCCGATCGCGGCCCGATCGTCTGCACCTGTTTCGACGTCGGGCTCAGGACGATCCTGGCGACGATCCGCGAACAGCGCCTCGCCGATGTCGCGGCGATCGGCGGGGCGCTGGGGGCGGGCACCAATTGCGGATCGTGCCGCCCGGCGCTGGCACGGCTGCTCGCGGATAATCAGGAGGTGGCCAATGGATGAAGATTTCGCGCCGGGAATGGTCTGGCTGGTCGGTGCCGGTCCCGGCGATCCTGACCTCCTTACGCGCAAGGCGGCGCGGCTGCTCGCGCTGGCTGAGATCGTCTTCCACGATGCCCTGGTCACCGAAGCGGTTCTCGATCTCGCCGTACGGGCGGACCGGGTCAGCGTCGGCAAGCGCTCCGGCCGGCATTCGAAAGATCAGCGCACGATCGATGCGCTGATCGTCGAGGCGGCCCGCGCCGGCAAGCGCGTCGTCCGGCTGAAGGGCGGCGATCCGTCGATCTTCGGCCGCTCGGCGGAGGAATTGGCGACCTGCGCGGCGCATGGCGTGCCGGTACGCATCTGTCCCGGCATCACCACAGCCAGTGCGGCGGCAGCCAGCGGGCTGGCGTCGCTCACGTTGCGCGGTAGCGCGCGACAACTCACGTTCGTCACCGCCCACGCCCAAGGTGGCGAAGCGCCGGATCTCGACTGGGCTGCATTGGCGCGGGCGAACACCACGCTCGCCATCTATATGGGTCGCGCCGCCGCGCCCGATATTGCCAGTGCACTGATCGGGGCAGGTCGCGCGCCCGATACGCCGGTGATGATCGCGGTCAACGTCTCGTTGCCGAGCGAACGCCTGCTTCGCGGCCAGCTCGACGCACTCGGCTTCCTCGTGAAGACGGTCGGTGACGACGATCCCACGCTTCTGGTGATCGGCGAGGCCTGCCGTGCGTCCTCGGCCGCTTCGAAGACTCAGCCGATGAGCATAACCACGGCAGACGTGGCGTGCGATGGCAAGGCGTGATGATCGACGAACGTCGGCTGCTACCTCGGGTGGCGTGGCGGGCTTCGAGGAATTGCCGATGACAGTGCGTCGGGTGGCGTAGCAGAGCTCCGGAGCTGACGCGCGTCGGAAACGGTCTTTGGACGATCTCCGCGTGTCTCCGACGATGTTCGCAAATGGTGCCAGAAGAGCTTTCTGGGGCACCGTCGAAGCAGCTTGTTCCCAGGCTAATTCCGAAAAAAATTCGGTGACGGAGTGACCGGGGTGGCTTGGCGCGCGAATAGGAGATCATGCGCTCGGACTTCCTCTCGAGATGGATCTCAAAGTCCGCGCCGAGCGCGGCGCCGGTCAGCCGCGAGCGTCCGTCTCGAACCGAGCCGGACGGCTGGACCAGCCTGATGGTGGCGGCGCAGAACGGCCACGGTGGCGCGTATCGACGGCTGCTCGGCGAGATGTCCGAGTGGCTCACGCGCTACTTCCAGCGGCGGCTACCGCCCGGCGACGTGGATGACGCCGTCCAGGAGACGCTGCTCGCCGTCCATCGGCGGCGCCACACATATGATCCGCAATATCCACTGGGACCCTGGCTGGCGGCCATTGCCAAGAACAAGTGGGTCGACCAGCTGCGCAGCCTGGCGCGTCGACCGGTGGACGCGCTGCCCGACGACATGGCCGTGGGCGACCACGAGGCATCGGTGGTCAGCAGCTCCGTTCTGGCCAGCCTGTTAGACGAGCTCCGCCCCGCACAGGCGCAGGCGATCCTGCTGGTCAAGGTGCAGGGCTACAGTGTCGAGGACGCGTCAGGTCAGATCGGCCTCTCACCCTCTGCCGTGAAGATGAACATCCACCGCGGGCTCGCGCGCCTGACGGCAATCATTGAGAAGACCCCCGATGTCGAGTGAATCCCTCATCGCCAACCTGTCGTCGGACCTAACGCCCGTTCAGCGCCGCAGCATGCTGCGTGAGGGCGGACTCGTCCTCGCGCTGGGCGTCGTGGAGCTCGCGCTCTTCCTGGCCTTGGGCCTGATGCGGCCGGACATCAGTCACATGGCCGGCTCGCCATTTCTGATGTGGCGGGTGGGAAGCCTCGGCCTGCTCGCGGTGGTCGCCTGCGTGTTGGCGATCCGGTCCTTCTCGCCGACGGCGCGGCCGCGCCGGGGGCTGACGATCGCCTGCGCGCTCGCGGCCGCGGCGATGGTTGGCGGCGCGTTCGTCACGCCCGACGGCGCCAGCGAGCGGGCACTGCTCGATCGCATCAATCCGGTCAGCGGCATCGTGTGCGCGACCTCGATCTTCGTGCTCTCGCTGCCGATCGTCGCGCTGCTCGGCGCCTTGATGCGGAGAGCCGCACCGACCCAGCCCAGACTGAGCGCGCTCGCCTCCGGCATTGCCGCCGGCGCCTGCGGAGCCTTCGTCTTCGCCTTCTGCTGCCCGTTCAACGACCCGCTCTACGTGGTGGTCTGGTATACCGTCGGATGCGCCGCCGTGGCGGCCGCAGCGCGATGGCGCCTGCCGCGACGCTTCCACCTCTAATCAGAACTAACGCGGCAGATCGCGAGCCGCGCACCGCCTGAACCACCGATCATCGATCCACCCGGATTCCGGGACGGGAGACGTGCGCCTGCATCACAGAAAGGAACCTTGCCATGAAGATCATCACCGCCGCGAAGTCCCCGGACCGGGACTGGCTCAAGACCTACTACTATCTGCGGTTCGCGGTCTCCGCGATCTGGGTCGCTCTCGCCTTCACGGTCGCGAGGAGTATGCCGCCGCTGGCTGCGGTGATGCTCGTCGCTTATCCCGCTTGGGATGCACTGGCGAACTATCTCGACGCCAGCCGGAGCGGCGGCATGACGAGCAACAAGAGTCAGATGCTCAACTTCGTCGTCAGCATCGTGACCGCCATCGTCGTCGTCGCGACCCTGCCGCACGGGATGCATGCGGTCCTGCAGATCTTCGGCGTGTGGGCGGTGCTCTCGGGCCTGTTCCAGCTCCTCACCGGGGTAGGGCGCTGGAAGTCGTACGGCGCGCAATGGGCCATGATCCTCAGCGGCGCCCAATCGGGCTCGCCGGGGCACATATGCTCAGCAAGGCCGCCGGCACGGCACCGGTCGGCATCGCCGACATGGCTCCTTACGCCGCCTTCGGTGCCTTCTACTTCCTCATCTCGGCGGTTTCCCTGACCATCAGCGGCGCACGCCGGCGCTCGAATGCCGTGGCGGCCTGACGCGCTTCCCGATCACCTCCGGCGCAGCAACGGCCGCCCCCCAACTCACGAAAGGAATGAACCATGTCCGTCGAGGTAAAATATCGCACCTCCGCCACTGCAAACGGCGGCCGTGACGGCCGCACCCGCACCTATGACGGGAAGCTCGACCTCCAACTGTCCACGCCGAAGGAACTCGGAGGTCCCGGCGGCGAAGGGACCAACCCGGAACAACTGTTCGCGTCGGGCTACGCCGCGTGCTTCCTCGGTGCCTGAAGTTCGGCGCACATCAACTGAAGCTCCAGGTGCCAACGGACGCGACGGTGACCGCGACCGTGGGGATCGGCATGCGCGGCGAGGGCGGCTTTGGCCTCGATGTCGAGGTTGCCGTGGCGCTGCCGGGGGTGGGGCGCGCCGACGCCCAGCGTCTGGTCGACGCGGCTCACCAGACCTGCCCTTACTCCAACGCCACACGGGGCAATGTCGACGTGCGCCTCAGCGTCATCTGAGCTTGACGGGCCTGCCGAGTGCAGGTCCGTTTCCCTTCCGGGCGGCGCTTCGTGCCATCGCCCACTTCACGAGGTAGACCCAGCATGCGCAGCTTCGACGCAATCATCATCGGCGCCGGTCAGGCGGGGCCGGCGCTCGCCGGTCGGCTGAACGACGCCGGCCTCTCGGTCGCCATCATCGAGCGCCGTCACGTCGGCGGCACGTGCGTCAACACCGGCTGCAGGCCGACCAAGACGCTCGTGGCCAGCGCCTATGCGATCCACATAGCGCAGCGCGGCGCGGACTACGGCTTCAACGTCGCCGGATCAGTCGACGTCGACATGAAGGCGGTCGCGGCCCGGGCGGAGAAGATCATCCGGGACGGACGGGCCGGTAACGAGAGCTGGCTGTTGGGCATGGCCAACGTCGAGCTCATCCGCGGGCATGCGCGCTTCGAGAGCTCCAACATCGTCACCGTCGATGGCCAGCGGCTGACGGCGCCGCGCATCTTCATCAACGTCGGCGGCAGGGCCGTGGTGCCGGACTTGCCAGGCGTGGATCAGGTTCCGATCCTCACCAACACCGACATCGTCGCGCTCGACACGCTTCCCCCGCATCTCGTGGTGATTGGTGGAAGCTATATCGGGCTGGAGTTCGCCCAGATGTATCGGCGCTTCGGCGCTCAGGTCACGGTGGTGGAACGCATGGACCGGCTCATCGCGCGGGAAGATCCCGACGTGTCGGACGCCGTCAGGCAGATCCTCGAGGCCGAGGAAATCACCGTCCGGACGGGTGCGGACTGCATCGGCCTTGCCCGTAGCGGCAAGGACGTCGAGGTGCGCGTGGACTGCGCCGAAGACTCGCAGCCGATCGTCGCCAGCCACGTCCTGATGGCGGTCGGGCGGCGGCCGAACACCGACGACCTCGCGCTGGAGGCCGCCGGCGCGGCGGTGGATGCACGCGGCTACATCATCGTGGACGACCGGCTGGAGACCAGCGTCCCCGGCATCTGGGCGCTGGGCGACTGCAACGGTCGCGGCGCCTTCACGCACACCGCGTATAACGACTTCGAGATTGTCGCGGCGAACCTGCTGGACGGCGGGGATCGCCGGGTCAGCCAGCGCCTCCCGGGCTACGCCCTCTACATCGATCCTCCGCTCGCCCGGGTGGGAATGACCGATGTCGAGGCGGCCAAGACCGGGCGACGGCTCCTCCATTCGAAGCGGCCGATGTCGCGTATCGGACGCGCGGTGGAAAAAGGGGAAACCAACGGATTCATGAAAGTGGTGGCCGACGCCGACACCCGCCGCATCCTTGGTGCGGCGATATTGGGAACGAGCGGCGATGAGGCGATCCACGGCATCCTCGACATGATGAACGCCGACCAGCCGATCGAGACCCTGCGCTGGTCCGTTCCGATCCATCCGACGGTTTCGGAACTCATCCCGACGCTGCTGCTCGATCTGGCGCCGCAATGAGCGCCCTATCGACAGGCCCTGCCACGCGGTTCTGGCGTGCCTCCGAAGACCTGAGTTATTTCCAGCCATACTACGCGGCGGCGGCCACCGCGTGTCGCGCCATTATTACGACGTCCACATGCTCATGGCATCCGACATAGGCCAAAAGGCGTTAGCAGACCCCGCGCTCGGCGCCGATTATGACGTCCGCGTGGAGCGCGCTGGTCCTCTCGGGGTGACGCTGTATCTTGCTCCTACGCTGAACACGACCGGCGCCATTGTAGTGCGGCCCGGCGGCGGTGATCACCGTCGATCGTTCAACGAGTTTCCGCCGACCTCCTCGTTCTGCCCTAACTCGGACCCCAGTTAGTGGCAGACGAGGACGGGCGGGCGGGTTTCGACCTGCCGATACGCAGCAAAGACGTGGTTCTGGTGAAGCTCTCTCCGGCATCCTGAGCATGCGGAGCGGGTGAGGGAGGCGCGCCAGCGAAGGTGCGCCTCCCACGGCGCTAGAACGTGACGCGCACCGAAGCGGTGTAACGACGGTCGCTCTGGAACCAGGCGCGTCCCATCAGCCCGATCGACTGCTGCATCTGCACGCGGTTGACCGCATTGTTGAGGTTCTGCGCTTCCAGGCCGAACGAGATCTTGTCGTGGTTGAACTTGAAGAAGATCGACCCGTCGAGCTCGCCATAGGCCGCGTTCCACGTCGGCAGGCCCCACACCACGCAATGGTCGGTCGGTGCGCCGCAATTCACACCGCCCGCCGTCAGCGGGGAGCCGTCGGAACCCTGGGTGCCGTTGACGTTGGTCGCCAGCAGGTACTTGCTGCGCCAGTTGTACGCCAGCCGAAGCGAGACGGGCCCGCGCTCGTAATAGCCCGTCAGGTTGTAGCTATATTTGGACAACCCCTCGAGCGGCAGATCGCCGAAGATCGCGCCGTTCGTATCGACGCCGTTCGCCGACGCGTAGGCCGAGCTGTTGCTCGCCAGCGAGGACCCGTTGATGTGGGTCGAGCTGTCGACATAGGTGAAGTTCGACGTGATACCGAACCCGCTCAGGATGCCGGGGAGGAAATCGAACGCCTGATTGTAGCCGATTTCGAAGCCCTTGACGTTGGCGGTGCCGACGTTCTGCAACTGGACCAGCGGGAAGGTCGTGCCGTTGTAGTCAAACGGGGATTCGACGTTCCGGATGATGTTTTCCAGATGCTTGTAGAAGACCGTCGCGGTCAGCGAGCTCGCCTTGCCGAAATACCATTCGAGCGCAGCGTCCGCCTGGTTCGACAGTGTCGGCTTCAGGTTCGGGTTGCCCGACGCAGTCGACGAGAAATTATACGTACCCGTCGTCTGATCGTATGACGCGGACAGCGGCGTATAGGCCTGCAACTGGCTGAAGCTCGGCCGCGCCATTGCCCGACCGGCGGCAAGGCGCGCCTGCAGGTTCGGCGTAATCTTGTACAACAGGTCGGCCGTCGGCAGGAAATAGCTGTAACTGTTCTTGGCGACGACGGGCTCGCTGGCGC
>JBQCHA010000231.1:0-17244 GCA_051955175.1 Sphingomonas sp. | reverse complement strand
CTCTCGATGGAACAAGCGGCCGCCCTCTTCTTTATACTTTTCGCGCCGCACGCTTTTTGCCCCTCAGCGTCGCACCAGACAGTCCTCCCCCGCTCGTTCGAGCGCCTCTTTTTAAAGTACCATGATGCCAAAGAACCGACTTTCCTGCCTGGCCGCACTGCTCGCGGCGACCGCGCTTTCTGCCTGCGGGAACGCGGACGACGCCAGCCGCCCGACCGCCGGCGGGAACGCCGCCACCGTCTCGGGGTCGTCTTCCAAGCCGCCTTCGATCTCAGCCAGTGCACTGCAGGCGGCAGCTTCGAGCGACATCGTAAAGGCCTTCTATGGGAAAGTCGGCTGGCACGCGGTGTGGTCGGACGAGAGCGCCGCTGCGCTTGACGATGTTCTCGCCTCTCGGCGCCAGGATGGTCTCGATCGTGTCGATTTCGGCAACGCTCATGGCGGGGCGAGCGCTGCGGAGCGCGAAGTGGCGCGGACCAGGGTGGCGCTCGCCTACGCTTCGGCACTGGCGAACGGCGTCGTCGATCCGGCGACGCTGCACGACGTGTACACTATTCCCCACGCCAAGATCGATGTCGCCGCCGGCCTTCAGCAAGCACTGCAGAACGGCAATCTCGCGCAGTTTTACGCCAAGCTCGTGCCGCAGGATCAGGACTATCAGCGGCTGTCGAGGGCTTATGTGCAATATGCGCAACAACAGCCCGAACAGCCGTCCTCCGAAATCCCGGCGAACGGCACGATCCACGTCGGCGATCGCGACGGCCGCGTTGCCGAAATCGCGGCGCAACTCGCCTCGAACGGCTATCTTCCGCAACAGGCGGTGCCGCCGGAGAGCCAGGGCGAGGCGGCGCAATACACCGCCACGCTCGCAACGGCCATAAAGCACTTGCAGGCCGATTACGGGCTCAATGCCGACGGCGTGATCGGACCCGACACGCTTGCGGTGATCAACGTCGGCCCAGCCGACAAGGCGCGGCAACTGGCGGTCGCGCTCGAACGGCGGCGGTGGCTGTCCCGCACGCCGCCCGCCACGCGGATCGACGTCAATACCGCCGCTGCGACGCTCGATTATTACCGCAACGGCAAGCTGGTCGACCATCGCAAGGTGATCGTCGGTGAGCCGGGGCGCGAGACACCGCCGCTGCGCGCGCCGATCTACCGGCTCGTCGCCAATCCGACGTGGACGGTGCCGAAGTCGATTCCGGTGTCCGCAGCCACCATTCGCGCCAAGAACATGTATCGCAGGGACGGCTTCCTGGTCGAGCCTTCGGGACCGCACAATGCGCTCGGATTGGTCAAGTTCGACATGAAGGACGATCAGGAGATCTACCTTCACGATACCGACGATCGCGCTCTGTTCAGCCGCACGCAGCGGCACCTGAGCCATGGCTGCGTGCGTGTCGACGATGCGCTCGGCTTTGCCGGGATGATCGCTCAACAGGAGGGGATCGAGAGCAAGTGGCAACAGGCGCGTCAGACGGGCAAGCAGAGCTTCGTGCCGCTGCCGCAGCCGATTCCTGTACGACTGCTCTATTGGAACGTCTTCGTGGATAGCGGCGGCGACGTGCGGTTCCGCACCGATCCTTATGGCTGGAACGGCAAGGTCGCCCAAGCTCTCGGGTTCAAGGAGCAGCCTTCGCGAAAGGCCGCAGGCGGCGACATCGATCTGGGCCCCTGAACGGCGATCGCCGCCGCACGACCATCCGGAAGCCGATCGAGCGAAGTGCCCTGCCGGCATGCGGCCGACACGCGAAGCCCGGGAGCACATTGCATCGCGCTCCCGGGTTTGGTTGCCGTCAGTCGATCGTCGATACCGCGATCTTGCCGGTGCCGTCGCGTGCTTCCAGCGCAGCATAGGCATCGGCCAGCGTCGCCAGCGTGAACGCGCGCGGATCAAGCCGCGGCAGCAGGCTACCCTGCTCGACCAGCGCCGCGACCTCGTTGAGGATATCGCCGAAATGGGCGCGGCCCTCACCGTCGATCAGCGGCTGCAGAGTGAACACGCCCGTATAGCTTGCCTGGCGGAACGACAGCGGCGCCAGCGAATGTTGCCCCCAGCCAAGGCTGCTCACAACATGGCCGAACCGGCGCACGGCGCGGAAGGACGCATCCAGCAGCGCCCCGCCGCCGGTATCGTAGACGATGTCGAAGCCGGTGCCGTCGGTATGCGACTCCACGTATGCGGCAACGTCGATCCGCCCGTCGATAGCGGTGGCGCCCAGGCGCTCGACATAGGCCGCGTCGTCGGCGCCGAGCGTGGTGGCGAATACGGTCGCGCCCTTGGCCAGCGCGATCTGCACCACCGCATGACCAACGCCGCCCGCGCCGCCTTGCACCAGCACGGTCTGACCGCTGCGGATCCCGGCGCGATCAACCAGTCCTTCCCAGGCAGTGGTCGCGACGAGCGGCAGCACCGCCGCCTCCCGCATCGAAACATTGGCGGGCTTGTGTGCGATCAGCCGTGCGTCGGCAATTGCGAACTCCGCCTGTGTGCCGGGCAGACCGGCGACGCCGCCGATCATGCCATAGACTTCGTCGCCGGGCGCGAAGCCGCGAACGCCGGCGCCGACGCTATCGATCGTACCGGCCATGTCGATGCCCAGCGTCGCGGGGAGTGGGTTGCGGGCATGCGCCGCCATCCCCGCGCGGATCTTGGCGTCCAGCGGATTGGTGCCGCTGGCATGAATGCGCACCAACACCTCACCGGCCTCCGGCCGGGGCCGGGCGATCGTACGCAGATGGAAGGGGCCGTCATGCGTCTCGACGACGGCGGCCAGCATGGAGGGAGAGGTCATGGATCAAACTCCTGTTGAGGTGACCCTTAAGGTACTGCCAACACGATTGACCTGAAATCGACACTAGTGCAGCCTTTCCATTCATATTTGATCGGGTGGCGCGATGCGGCTGGAATGGAGTGACCTGCCGATCTTTCTCGCCATCGCGCGCGAGGGGACGCTCGGCGCCGCCGCACGACGAACGGGCCAGTCGCAGCCGACCATGGGCCGCCGGCTGCGCGCGTTGGAGCAGGCCTGCGGGGCGACGTTGTTTCAACGCGGCAGCGAGGGCTTCGTGCTCACCGATGAAGGACTCGTGGTGCTCCGCCATGCCGAGCGGATGGAAGCCGACGCTCTGGGACTGGCACGTGAGCTGACCGGCGCCGAGGCGGGGCTGGAGGGGCTGCTGCGCGTCTCCTGCTCCGACTGGCTCGGGCGCGTGCTGCTCGCGCCCGTGCTGGCGGAGTTCGCGGCGTTGCACCCGCGCGTGGTGGTGGAGACGTTGACCGATCCGCGCGTCTATAGCCTCGCCCGTCGCGAGGCCGATCTCGTGATCCGCCTCGCCCCGTTCGACGAGCCGGAGGCGATCGCCCGCCGCCTCGTGACGGTGGGGTACGGCGTCTACGGCCAACCCGGTCGGTGGCAGCCGACCCCCGGCGATGGCACTGGTTGCGCGCTGCTGGTGATGGACACCGCGTTCGGCAAGATGCCCGATGTAGGATGGCTCATGCGGATGCTGCCGAATGCGACGATCGCGTCGCGCAGCAACAGTCGTGAGATTCAGGCGCGGCTATGCGCGCTCGGCGCCGGGCTGGCGGTGCTGCCACGCTCCTTGGGCGAGGCGACGCCGGGGATCGCGCCGATCGACCTCGGTGAGGAGCCGCCGGCACGCGACAATTGGCTCGGCTATCACCGCGATCTGAAGCGTCTGCCGCGCCTGCGTGCGCTGGCGGACCTATTGATCGAACGCTCGCGCGACTGGTAGCCGATGTCTCGACCGCATCTCATGCGGCGGCGCCGATCCTGCCCCGGCTCGCGTTGCGAATCGACGCCATGCGCATCCGCTACGCGCTTCACGCCAATGGCTAGTCGGGCAAGCGCTTTTCGAAGGTCACCAGTTGGGCCGGCACGGAGAGCTGATGGGGATAGGGCCGGGCGGCCCCGGTCGGCCGATATCCCCGCCGCTCGTAATAGGCGATGAGCTTCCGCTTTTGATCGAGCACCTCGATCCGAGCGACCTGTGCCGCGAAACACGATCGCGCCTCGGCTTCTGCATTGTCGAGGAGCCGGCTGCCGATGCCCCTTGCCTGCAGCGCCGGTTCGACGCTGAGCAACCTGATCGTGCACTGCTCAGGGGCGATCTCTTCAACGAGCGACGTGCCGCCGAGGCGACCGCCCACCTCTGCCACGGAGACGATGCTGGTCGTTGCCGTAATCAACGTGGCGATCGCCGCACGGCTGATCCGCTCGCCGGTCGCCACCTCTCCTTCATGGGACCAACTCGCCGCGGCGGTGTCACCGCGATAGGCGCGCTGGACCAGCAGTTGAAGGGCTTCCACGTCCGCGAGCGTCGCGCGCCTGAAGGTGACTTGCCCGATGCCCATCCTGCCGACCTAACCGGCACAAGCTAACGAAGAATTGCGGCGGAAAAGCGTTTGTTAAGCACTGCTGATTACGGCCATCGCAGAGGTAAACCATGTCCACTGAGTTGCACCGGCTTCACGCGTCGATCCTGGCGAGCCTTTAGGAGCTGGATGCGCTCACCGCCCGGCGGGAGGCGCCGATGGATCGCCTTCCTGCAGTCCGGCTCAACCTCACCCGCGCCAGCCGGGCCCGCATGCTGCTGCTCGAGCGGTTGTACGATCAGCTGATCCTGCGCGCGAAGCCGGAGCAGCGGGCGGCCATTCACGCGCTCAAGGCGGAAGGCAAAGCCAATCTGATCACGTCGGTCCAGCACATCGGCTCCTGGACGTTGCCCGAGATCGCGAAACGCTGGCCCGAATATTGCGCCGCGTCCGACGCGATGCGATCCGCGATGCGGCAGCGGATCGGGAAAGAAGCTGCCGTGATTTACCCATTGCTCGCCGACATCCCCGCCGCGTGAACGAAGCGGCCCCTTCCGCCGTGGGCGGAGGCTCGGTATCGGCGCCACCGCAGACTTGCGGGACGATCACTTGCGGCGATGGCCGATCTAGTCTGCCAAGGCTCGGCATTCGGGAGGGAACACGAGACCAGCGGTCCTTTGCGGACCGCTGTGGAATGGTTCGTGGCGGAGCGGGAGGGATTCGAACCCTCGATACGGTTTTGCCGTATACTCACTTTCCAGGCGAGCGCCTTCGACCACTCGGCCACCGCTCCGCATGCTCTGGAACCGCGCCGACTAGCCGCTGTGCGCGCGCATCGCAAGCCGATTGCGTGGCCCGCGCCTACCGTGCCATGACCGGGCCATGATCCCGATGCTGCTCGCCGCGCTTGCCGCCGCGCAAACCGCGCCCGCCCCTCTCCCGTCCGATCCGATCGCGGCCGACTGGCGAGCGATCCCCGACGACGAGATCCTGGTGATGACGCTCGCCGGCGGGCATCAGGTGGTGATCCGCCTCGCCGCTGACTACGCGCCGCAGCACGTCGCCAACGTCCGTGCGCTGGCATCGGCGCATTGGTGGGACGACACCAGCGTCTATCGCGTGCAGGAAAACTGGGTCGCGCAATGGGGCGACGCGACCGAGAAGAAGCCGATGCCGGCCGGCGTCGCCGCCCGCCCCGCCGCCGAGTTCGACATCGCCGGCTTCACACCGGCGGTGCGCATGACGCGGCATGACGCCTATTCGAGCGCCTCCGGCATCACTGCCGACGGCTGGCCGGTGGCGACCGACGGCAATGCTGCCTGGCTCGCCCATTGCTACGGCACGGTGGGCGTGGCGCGCGACGCGCTGCCCGATACGGGTGCGGGGTCGGAGCTGTTCACGCCAATCGGCCAGTCTGCGCGCCGGCTCGACCGCAACTATACGATCGTCGGCCGAATCATCGAGGGCATGCAGTATCTCGCCGAGCTGCCGCGCAGCGACGCCGACATGGGCTTCTACGCGACGCCGGCCGAGCGGACGCCGATCGTGTCGGTGCGGCTCGCCAGCGACATGCCGGCGGCGGCGCGGCCGCACTTCCAGTATCGCGCTGCGGACAATCCGCGTTTCGCCGCGATGGTGCGGATGAAGGAGAACCCCGCCGCGCCGACGGTCTCTTTGGGCGGAGCAAATGTCTGCGACGTCCCGCTGGCGACGCGCCGCGCGCCGGCGGGATAGGCCTCAGCGGCCGACCCAGGCAGCGACCTCATCGGCGACCTGATTGGCGGCCTGATTGATCGCGACGCCGACGGGGCCCGGGGTGATCGAGGCGACCGGTACCCGCGCCTCGAACCGCTGTTTCTGCACCGGCTGGCCGCCGCCGCGCAGCAGCGAGGCGTCATAGGTCACCACCGCTTCCTGCGTTCCGGCATCGACGCCGAAATTGCGCAGCTCCCCGGTCAGGATCGTGCCCGGATCGACGCGCGTCTGGTCGCGGCCGAGCACCATCCAGTCGGTCTTGGCGGTGACCGTGTCGGCGAGCAGGCGCGCGAACAGCTTGGCCGGCGGCTCGACCCATTGCGCGTCCTTGATGTACGCGATCGACGTGTCGGTTGCCTGCACCGGTACGCGCTGCACCGATAGTGCGTCCGACACCGAGGGCACGTTGACGGTCATCGTGTGATCGCCGGTCGCATTCTGCACCTTGCCCACCGGCACCGGCGTCGCGTCGTTCAGCGTCAGCAGCGAAGGCGGCGGCTTGGCCCCGAAGCTGATGCAGCCGGAGAGCGCCGCGGTGAGCGGCAACAGCGCGAGCAGGACGTGCGATTTCTTCATATCAGGCGCGCCTCATTTCTTGGGCTTGTAGTCGGGGAGCTTCTGCGGCCCGATGATCGAGCCGGCGCCGTTCTGGTTCACCTTCTGGGCGATGTCGGACAGCGACTGCGAGGTCTCGCGCAGGTTGCGGATCAGCTGGTTGACGTCCGGCACCGTCTGCTTGGAGAAATTCTGCAGGCCCGGCCGCGCATCCTCGATTGCGGCGTTGAGCGTCTCGGTGCTCTGCTTGGCCGAGGTGATCGCCTCGTTCAGGTTGGCCATGGTCGGCTTGACGTTCTCGCTCAGCACGCCGTTGGTGGTCTGCGCCAGGTCGCCGATCTTCTCCGCCGCGTCGCCCGCCTGCTGGATGGCGATGCGTGTTTGGGCGAGCGTCGCGGCAATCTCGGGTCCGCGATCGGCCAGCGCCTTGCTCAGGCGGTTGGTGTTATCGAGGATGCCGGCGATCGAGGCCTGGTTGCGATCGCTGAGCAGCTCGGTCAGCCGCTCGGTCAGCGTCGACAGCCGCTCGAGCAGCTGCGGCGCCGAGCTCAGGATCGCGCCCAGCCCGCCCTGCTTGGTCGGGATGACCGGGACGTCATAGGGGCATTCCTTGCGCGGATTGACCTCGGGACAGCCGATCGGCGGCGCACCCTTGGCACCGCCGTCGAGCTGGATCGTCGAGGTACCGGTGAAGCTCGACTGAATCGCCGCGGTGGTACCCTGCAGGATCGGGGTGTCGGAGTCGATCGCCACGCGTACGCGGACATATTGCGGATCCGGCTTCCACAGCTGGATCGACTTCACCTGGCCCGACGGCACGCCGGAATAGGCAACCTGCGACCCCTTGGCGAGGCCGTCGACCGACTGCTTGAAGAAGATGTCGTATTCTTTTTCCTGCGTGTTCCCGAGCCGCGCCAGCCACACGGTGAACAGCGCCAGTACGGCGAGCAGGATCAGCACCACCGCGCCGACCAGGACATGATTCGAGCGGGTTTCCATCAGTTTGCCCCTGCCTGTTCCTTGTCGCGCTCACGCTCCAGCGTGGCGGTTGCCGCGCGGCCGCGCGGGCCGTTGAAATATTCCTGGATCCACGGGTGATCCATCGACAGCAGCTCGTCGATCGTGCCCACGCCGATCACCCTTTTGTCGGCCAGCACGGCGACGCGGTCGCAGATCGCATAGAGCGTGTCGAGATCGTGCGTGATGAGGAACACCGTGAGCCCCAACGTCTTCTGGAGCGATCGGGTCAGTTCGTCGAATGCAGCCGCACCGATCGGGTCGAGGCCGGCGGTCGGCTCGTCGAGGAACAACAGTTCCGGATCCATCGCCAGCGCACGGGCGAGGCCGGCGCGCTTCTTCATGCCGCCAGACAACTCGGCGGGATATTTCGGCCCGGCTTCGGGCGGCAGCCCCGTCATCACAACCTTGTAGGCGGCGATCTCGTCAAGCAGCACGGGATCGAGATTGGGATAGAACTCACGCAGTGGGACCTGCACGTTTTCCGCCACCGTTAGCGTCGAGAACAGCGCACCGCCCTGAAACAGCACGCCCCAGCGCCGGCGGATGTCGACCTGCTCGGTCTCGTCGCGGCCGATGGTGGGTTCGCCGAACACGGTGATCTCGCCTTCGTCGGGCGTCTGAAGGCCAACGATCGCGCGCATCAGCACCGACTTGCCGGTACCCGAACCGCCGACCACGCCCAGGATTTCGCCGCGCCGGACGTCGAGATCGAGGTTCTCGTGAATCACCTGATCGCCGAAGCTGGTCTTCAGCCCCTCGACATGGATGATCGGTTGGTCGTCATGCCGCGCCATCAGATCCATCCGATCCAGGTGAAGAACACCGCGAAGAACGCGTCGAGCACGATGACCAGGAAGATCGCCTGCACCACCGCCGCCGTGGTCCGCGTGCCGACCTGTTCGGCATCCGCCTCGACCAGCATGCCCTGGAAACAGCCGGCGATGCCGATGATCGCGCCGAACACCGGCGCCTTGACCAGGCCGACATAGAGGTCGGTGATCGGCACCACCTCGCGCAGGCGCTGGATGAAGGTGACCGGCGGAATGTGCAGCGACACCCAGCAGAGCAGGCAGCCGCCGATGATCGCGATCAGCGAGGAATAGAAGCCGAGCAGCGGCATCAGGATGACAGTGGCGAGCGTGCGCGGGACCACCAGGGCCTCCATCGGCGACACGCCGATGGTGCGCATCGCGTCGATCTCCTCGGTCAGCTTCATCGTGCCGAGCTGCGCGGCGAAGGCCGAGCCCGACCGGCCGGCGACCATGATCGCGGTCATCAACACGCCGAGTTCGCGCAGCGTGATCCGCCCGACCAGGTTGATGGTGAACGCCTCGGCGCCGAACTGGCGGAGCTGCACTGCGCCCTGCTGCGCGATGACGATGCCGATCAGGAAGCTCATCAGCCCAATGATCGCCAGCGCCGACACGCCAACCACCTCGAACCGGTGCACGGTCGCATTGAAGCGAAAGCGAGAGGGATGACGAATGACCGTCGCGAAGGCGATGGCGGTCGCGCCGAGGAACCCGAGCAGCCCGTACAGCGTGCGCCCAGTCTCGGTCACCGCGGTGCCGACCTCGCCCAGCAGATGGCCCAGCCAGCCGCCATAGGGCGGGCGCATCGCCACCGGCTGGTCGGCATTGCCGACCTGCTCGAGCAGGTGCTCGCCATCGGAATCGAGCCCGTCGATCCGCGCGTGATTTTCGGCGGCGAAGCGGTGGATCACCCAGGCGCCGACGGTGTCGATATGCTCGATGGCCGACAGGTCGAGCACCTCCACCCGGCCGCCGAACGCGCGCAGCCGTTCGGGCAAATCGCCCAGCCGCGCCAGCGTCAAGCTGCCGCTGAACCGCAGAGCACCGGCGCCCCCGTCCTCGTTGAAATCGGCCATCGCGGTCATTGCCGCCTTCCTTGGTGGAAAGTTTCTGGATCGGCAAGCGGGTTGCGCTCTACAGGAGCGGTTCGCCTCACTTCAAGCGTGACTGCCGCCCATCCGCCGCGGCGGCAACGACAAGGGATTCCATGACCCGCCTCGCCATTTACGACATGGACCGGACCATCACCCATGCGCCGACCTGGACGCCGTTCCTGCTGAGCTCGGCGCGGCGCCATGCGCCCTGGCGGCTGCTGCTGATGCCGGCGGTCGCCTTCGCGGCGCTCGGCTATACCGCGCGGCTGATCGACCGTGCGGGGCTGAAGCAGACCATGCAGCGCCTGCTGCTCGGCGGCAGCCTGGCGCCCGAGGCGGTTGACAAGGCGGCGACGGCGTTCGCCGACCGGGTCGTCGCGACGGGCGTGTTCGCCGGCGCGCGTGAGCAGATCGCCGCCGACCGCGCCGCCGGGTACCGTCTGGTGATGGCCACCGCCTCCTACCGCTTCTACGCCGAATCGATCGCGCAGCGGCTCGGCTTCGACGACATCATCGCGACCGAATCGGAATTCGACGAAAGCGGCTGGCTGGGCGCGAAGATGATGGGCGACAATGTCTATGGCCCGGCAAAGCTGCGCGCGATCCAGGCGTGGTTCGCGCATGAAGGGATCGACCGCAGCACCGCGCACGTGCGCTTCTATTCCGACCACGTGTCGGACGCCCCCGCGCTGGAATGGGCCGACGAGCCGTTCGCGGTGAACGCACACGAGGCCCTGCGCGCGCTGGCCAAGAAGCGCGGCTGGCCGATCGTCGACTGGGCACGCTGAACGCGTCAGACCAGCACGTCGACCGCATGGATGGCAAGCCCGACCAGCCCGCCCACCAGCGTCCCGTTGATGCGAATATATTGCAGGTCGCGGCCGACCGCATTCTCCAGCCGCCGCGTGATCGTGTCGGCGTCCCAGCTGCGCACCGTTTCGGATACCAGGCGGACGATGCCGTCGCCATAATCGGCGGCGGCACCCACCGCGGCCCGACGCGCGAAGCGGTTGATGGTGGATCGCAGCCGCGGCTCCGTCTGCAGCGTCTCGCCGAGCTGGCGCAGCGCGTCGCCGAACTGGCCGGCCATCGCGGCATCGGGGCGCCGGACCAGCTTCAGCAAGCCGGCGCGCGCCTGTTCGAAAATGCCCAGCCACCAGCGTTCGATCGCCGGGTTGTCGAGGATCTCCGCCTTCATCCGCATCACCCGTTCGCGCATCTGCGGATCGTGCTGCAGGTCGAAGGCGAGCAGCTCCAGCGCCTCCTCCGCCTTGGCGCGGATCGGATGGTCGGGATTGTCGGCCATGTCGGTGACCAGCTTGTCGAGCCCGTCGATGATCTTGTTGGCCAGCGTCTCGTCGAGCCCGGTCCAGCGCAGCAGCGACCCGGCGCGTTCGTGCACCATCTCGCGGATCAGATGCTCGTTGGCGGCGAGCGCGCGGTGCGCCCAGCGGATCAGCGCGTCCATCACCGGCTCGTGCCGCCGCTCGGCCATCGCGGCGCGCAGCGCCTGCCCCAGCATCGGCGCGACGTTCATCGCGCGCAACTGGTCGGCGAGCGCAGCCTTCACCATGCCGCCCAGCTTCTCCTGGTCGAGCGAGTCGAGAATATCGGCGAGGAGCCGCGACCCGCCCCGCCACAGCCGTCCCTGCTCCGGCGGCGCGGCCAGGAACCGCCCAAGTGCGCCGGCGACGTCCACGCGCCGCATTCGCCGCGCGACCACTGGCGGGATCAGGAAATTGGCGCGCAGGAACGCGGCGAGCGTGTCGCCGATCCGATCCTTGTTGCGTGGGATGATCGCGGTGTGCGGGATCGGCAGGCCGAGCGGGTGGCGGAACAGCGCGGTGACCGCGAACCAATCGGCCAGTCCGCCGACCATCGCCGCTTCGGCAAAGGCGCGCAGGTAACCGAAAGCCGGGTGCCGGGCGTCGAGCGCCCGGGCGACGAAAAACAGCGCCGCCATCAGCACCAAGAGCGCGATCGCGACTATCCGCATCCGCACCAATGCCGCCGGCGGGGCCTCGATGGTGCGGATTTGCGGCGGCAGCAGCGTCATTGCCGTAACAATCCCCGAAAGCCGGGATTGTTCAAGTTCATCGTGACGCCGCCAACGGCTCACTCGGCCGGTGCCGGCGCCTCCTCGTCCCCGCGATAGCCGATCGGCCGCGGGCCGGCAGCGTTGTCGATCACCGGCGTGCCGTCGTCACCGGGACGATAGCTGAGCAAGCGGCGGCCGATCCGCGGCCCGATCCACTTCTCCGCGCCGACCGCCAGGCTGAACGCCGCAGGCACGATCAGCAAGGTGAGCAGCGTCGACAGCAGCAGGCCGCCGATCACCACCAGCCCCATGGGCGCGCGCCACGACGAATCGCCCGACAGCGACAATGCGGTGGGCACCATGCCCGCCACCATCGCCACCGTCGTCATGACGATCGGCTGTGCGCGCTTGTGCCCGGCATCCAGGATCGCGGCGAAGGTGCCGACGCCGGCGGTCATCTGCTCGAGCGCGAAATCGATCAGCAGGATCGAATTCTTGGCGACGATACCCAGCAGCATCAGCAGCCCGATGAACACCGGCATCGAGGTCGGGAAGCCGAGCACCCGCAGCAGCAGAATGCCCCCCAGCGGCGCCAGCAGCAGCGAGCCGAGATTGACGAACGGCGGCAGCAGGCGGCGATAGAGCAGCACCATCACCGCGAAGACCAGGAACACGCCCGACAGCACCGCCACGATGAAATTGTGAATCATCTCGGCGAAGAACCGGTCCTGACCGACATGGACTTCGGAAATCCCCGGCGGCAGGTGACGCATGATCGGCAGCGCCTCGACCGCGTTGCGCGCGTCGCCACTGACCACGCCGCTGGCAAGATCGGCGCCGACGGTGACCTGTCGCTCCTGATTGATGCGGTCGATCTGCGTCGGCCCGGCACCAAGCTGAATGTCGGCGATCAGGCCCAGCGGCACCGAGCCGCCCGACTGCGTCTGCACCGGCAGGTTCTTGATGTTGGCAAGCTTTTCGCGGGCATTGTCCGACAGCGAGACGATGATCGGGATCTGCCGGTCACTCAGCGAAAAACGGGCGCTGTTCTGCTCGATGTCGCCGATCGTGGCGACGCGGATCGCCTGCGACAGCGCCGAGGTGGTGACGCCGAGATTGGCCGCCAGGTCCATCCGCGGTTTGATCTCGATCTCGGGTCGCTGCAGATTGCCCGATACGCGCGGCGCAACCACCTGCTTCAGGCCCGACATCTGGTCGACCAGCTTGACCGCCGTCGCCTGCAGCACCTTCGGATCTTCGCCGCCGAGCACGAACGACAAGTCGCGGCCGCTGTCGCCCCAGCCGGATTGCGAATCGAACGTCACTTGAGCGTCGGCGATCTGATTGAGCTTGGGCGCGAAGGCGCGTTCGAAATCGGTGCTCGTTATCTTGCGGTCATGTGACAGCGAAGCGGTAAGGCGCCCGTTGCCGACGAAACTGCGCTCGTAGACCGAGGTGACGATCGGCTGCGCCCGCAACATCCGGCCAACCTGATCGACCACCTTTTCGGTCTGTTGAAGGGTGGTGCCGGGCACCATCTTGACGTTGACCCGGACCGAATCCTGATCCTGCGTCGGCTGGAACGTCATCGGCGAGGTGACGAAGAGGGCGCCGGTCAGCACCAACGCAGCCGCGCCGGCAAGCATCGGTACCCAGCGCCGCTTCAACGTCCAGCGCAGCGCCGCCATATACAGGTCCATCAGCCGCCCCTCGCCATGCGAAGCGTGGCCGAACGACCGCAGGAAATAGGCGGCGATCATCGGGGTCATCATCCGCGCGACCGCCAGGCTCATCAGCACCGAGGCGACGACGGTGAGGCCGAAATTCTTGAAGAACTCGCCGCTGATGCCCGGCATCAGGCCGACCGGCAGGAACACCGCGACGATCGACATGGTCGTCGCCAGAACCGCAAGCCCGATCTCGTCGGCGGCATCGATCGATGCCTGATATGCCGATTTGCCCATCCGCATGTGGCGCACGATATTCTCGATCTCGACGATGGCATCGTCGACCAGCACGCCGGCGACGAGGCTCAGCGCCAGCAGCGTCATCTGGTTGAGCGTGAAGCCCATCAGATCCATGAACCAGAAGCTGGGAATCGCCGACAGCGGGATCGCCAGCGCCGAAATCAGCGTGGCGCGCCAGTCGCGCAGGAAGATGAACACGACCAGCACCGCCAGGAAGGCACCCTCGACCATTGCGTCGATCGCGCTCTTGTATTGCGCCTCGGCGTAATCGACCTGCTCACTGTCGAGCAGCTGGAACTTGACGCGGGGATTGCTCTCCTCGAGCTCCTTCAGCTTCTTCTGCGCGGCATGGAAGACGGTGACGTCGGATGCGCCCTTGGCGCGCTGGAAATCGAAGCTGACGACCGGTCGACCGTCGATCTGCGCCGAGGAGGTCGGTTCGGCGTAGAGGTCTCGCACCGTCGCGATATCAGCCAGCTTGACGGTGCGGCCGTTCCCCAACGCGATCTGCGTCTGGCCCAGCGAATAGGGGTCCTTGGCGTTGCCAAGCACGCGCACCGCCTGCTCGGACCCGGCGATCTGCGCCTTGCCGCCGGCAGCGTTCAGGTTGACCTGGCGCAGCTGATCGTTGACCTGCCCGGCGGTCAACCCCTGCGCCTGCAGCTTCACCGGGTCGAGGATCACGCGGATTTCGCGCGTCACGCCGCCGTTGCGCGTCACGCCGGCCATGCCGGGGATCGACAGCAGCGCCTTTGCGATGTCGTTGTCGACGTACCAGCTGAGCTGTTCGCTCGTCATATCCGGCGCGATCGCCGCATAGCTGGCGAGGTCCTGTTTGGACGTATCGAAGCGGCCGATCTGCGGCTCGAGGATGCCGTTGGGCAGATCGCCGCGGATCTGTTGCACGGCGCTGCGCACATCCTCCACCGCGCGATCGATCGGCGTGCCGATGTCGAGCCGCACGACGGTTTGCGAATCGCCCTCGGTCACTGTCGAGGTGAGCTCGTTGATCCCCTGCACGTTGCGCACCGCGGCTTCGACGCGCTGCGTGATCTGCGTCTCCATCTCCGACGGCGCGGCGCCGGGCTGCGCGATGTCGATCCACACCACCGGGAATTCGATGTCGGGATTGTTGTTCACGTCCATCGACATGAAGCTGACGATTCCCGCCAGCGTCAGCGCCACGAACAGGACGATCGGCGGCACCGGGTTGCGAATGCACCAGGCCGAGATGTTGCGAAAGTTCATGGCGTCGTCAGGCCTCCGGCGTGATGAGCGTGGGCTTCACCTTCTGCCCGGGATTGAGGAATGCACCGGCCGAGACCACCACGCGCTCGCTGCCGTTCAATCCGCTGGTGATCGCGACGCCCTGATCCGAGACATTGCCGGTCGTCACGTTGCGACGTTCCACCTTGTCGTCCTTGCCGACGACATAGACGTAATTGCCCTGTTCGTCACTCAGTACCGCCGATTGCGGCAGCAGCGGCGCCTGGTTGGCACCGGCATGGATCACCGCCTGGGCGAAGCCGCCGGGGCGCAGATCCTTGTGATAGGGAACCGCGATCTTGGCCAATCCCTGGCGATTCTGCGGATCGATCACCGGCTCGACCTGCCAGACATGACCCTCGTAGGAGGTGCCGGCGCCGACCGGCGTCACCGTCGCCGGCACGCCGACCGTCACGCGTGCGAGGTCAGCCTCGTTCAACTGCGCGTCGAGCTCGATCTCGCCGTCCTGCGCGAGGCGGAACAAGGTGCCGCTACTCGGCCCGACGATCTGGCCCGGCTCGCAATTGCGGGCGAGCACCAGGCCCGCGGTCGGTGCGCGTACGTCGAGCTGCGCGGTTTGTGCCCGCGCCTCGGCGAGCTGCGCCTGGGCGACATTGACCTTGGCCGCCGCTGCGTCGCGCGTCGCGGTCAGCTGGTCGATATCGGCCTTCGAGATGAAGCCATCGCTGACCAGCTTGTGCGCGCGATCGAGATTGGCCTGGGCGAGCCTGGCGTCCGATTCGGCGACCTTCACCTGCGCGGCCAACGAGGCGATGCTCTGCGTCTGCACCGAGCGGTCGACGGTCGCCAGCACCTGCCCCGCCTTCACCCAATCGCCGGCATCGACCAGCACGCGCGTCACCCGCCCGCCCTGGCCGGCGATGCCGACGGGCAGGTCGCGCCGCGCCGCCAGCGAGCCGGTGCCAGTGATCAGATGGTCGATTGTCTGGCGGCCGGGCCGCATCACGCTGACGGTCGGCACCTGTTCGGCCGCGCTCGGCGGCGGCGGCGCCTTCTTTTCGTGATGTCCGAAGACGAAATATCCGATGACGAGCAGCGCCACCAGCGCCACGGCGACGATGATCCAGCGCCGACGACGGGGCCGCTCGGCGTAATCGGGCAGCTCCAGCCGATCGCTGCCACGGATCTGACCCGTTTCATAATCCATCTTCGTCACGCTTCCCCGTCCCGGCCGTTGCCGCCCCCCGATATGGCGGTGTATTATAGAAATAGATCACCACCGACAAGCGATGATTTGCCACGACGCGCGCCCTGCACCGATTCGCCGCCCCCGACAAGCAGGCGCAGCGCCGCTCCGTTCAGCCGCGGTTGTTTAATATCATGCATCAAGGCACCAACGGACATACCGAAGCGAGAAGGAGAAATTCATGCGAACCCTGCCTGCCCTGGCGCTGATGATCGCGCCGATCGCGCTCGTGACGCCCGCGCTCGCCCAGTCGGTCACCCCCGCCGACGTGCCGGAGGGAACGGTGCTCGACATCACCGCCACCGGCAAGACCACCCGCGTCCCCGACCAAGCGACCATCCAGGCCGGAGTCGTGACGCAAGGCACCACCGCGGCAGAGGCTCTTTCCGCCAATGCCGCCCGGATGAGCAAGGTGCTCGCCGCACTAAAGGCCGCGGGCGTGGTCTCGCGCGATATCGCCACCGCGACCGTGCGGCTCAACCCGCAATATCAGAGCGGCGATAACCAGCCGCCGACGATCACCGGCTATGAGGCGACCAATACCGTCTCGATCACCTTCCACGACATCGCGAAGAGCGGCACCATCCTCGACACGCTGGTCCGTCAGGGCGCCAACCAGATCAGCGGCCCCGACCTCTCGCTCGCCCAGCCCGACGAGGCGCTCGACGCCGCGCGTGCCGACGCGGTGAAGCGCGCCCGGGCCCGCGCCGATCTGTATGCACGGGCCGCCGGCCTGAGCGTCTCCCGCATCCTGTCGATCGCCGAAAATGGCGAGAATGCCGGCAATCCACCGCCGCGCCCGGTGATGTTCGCCCGCGCCGACTCAGCCATGGCGAAGACGCAGATCGAGCCGGGCCAGACCGACGTGACGGTGACGCTGTCGGTGCGGTTCCTGCTGAAATGACGGGAAAGGGGCCGCCCGGTCGCCCGGACGGCCCCTTCCCTTTTTGATGCAAAAGGTTCGCGGTTGGGCTGTTAGCGCACGCTACCGCGACGGATCAGGTTGACGATCGCCAGTAGGATGATCGCGCCGATCAACGACGTGATGAACGTCCAGACGGTGATACCGCTATTGATGCTGCCGCCGAAGATCAGGCCGGCGATGAACGCGCCGACGATGCCCACGACGATGTTCAGCAGGACGCCCTGCTGCGCATCCGTGCGCATCACCAGGCTCGCGAGCCAACCGAC
>JBQCHA010000230.1:0-4971 GCA_051955175.1 Sphingomonas sp. | reverse complement strand
GGGGGGGGGGGGGCGGGGGTCGCGCGGACTGGTGGGCGGGGGGGGCGAGCGGGGGGGGGGGGGGGGGTTGGGCCCTGGGCGGCCGGCCCCACCCGCCCCCCGGGGGGGCCGGCGCCCCCCCCCCCCCCCTCCGCCGGCTGTTCGCGGCCGACGCGCAGCGGCTGGACCCGCACGAGCCGGCGCCGTTCGACCGATGGCAGCGCGCCTACGCCCGCTACGGCGTCCGCCTGTCGTTCGGCTGGCCGTGCTGGGTCACGCGGCCGGCGTGCCGCCTAGCGCGGCCGGCCGCTCCATTCATCGCGCAATAGCCCCAGGATCGCGCTGTCGCGGACGCCCAGGTGCGTCTCCCACTCGCCGCGCAACAACCCCTCGCGCCGGAAGCCGAGCCGTTCGAGCAGCGCCAGCGACCGCACGTTCTCCGGATCGGTATCGGCGAACACACGGCGCTGCCCCTCGGCGAACAGGCGATCGATCAGCGCCGTCACCGCCTCGGCGGCAATCCCCCGTCCCCAATGATCGCGCGCGAGGATATAGCCGATCTCGCTGACCTTGCCCTGCCGCTTCTCGCCGGCGACGACGAAGCCGATCGCCGCATCATCGTCGGCGAGCGTGATCGCCCAGGAACGCCATCCCGGCTGCCCCAGCCGCGGCGCGAGATGCTCGCGCAGTTCGTCGGCCGACTCGAACGGGCCGCGCGACCACCAGGTCGTCAGGACCGGATCGGCCATCGCCGGAAACAGTGCCTCGGCATCGTCGAGGACGAGCGGCCGCAGCCGCAGCCGGTCCGTGACGAGGACCGGCGTCTCGCTCACGCCACCAGAGCCTCGACCAGCGCCTTGACCTTCTGCTGGCGCCATTGCGGCAGCGGCGCGACCAGCCAATAGCCGAGCCGCGACGGCGTGGGCTCACCGATAGTCACCACGCGTCCGGCGGCGATGTCGCGCGCGGCGAGCAGTTCGGGCACGGTGGCGCGGCCCAGCCCCTGCGCCGCGGCGTCGATCGCCAGGCCGGCATCGGCGACACGAACCAGCGCGCCGGCATCCTCGACGCGGCAGCCGGGCCAGGCGATCGGCGTGTCGGCGGCGCCATCGGGATGGACGATCGTCACCATGCCCTCGGATTCGATCGCCTCGCCCTCATGTTCGCCCGGTCCCTCGCCCCAGCGGATCGCGAGGTCGAGATTGGCTTCCGTGAAATCCACGTCGGCGTCGGCGGCGACCAGCATGAAGCGGACCTCGCCGTCGGCTTTCGCGATCTCGGCGAGCCGCGGCATCAGCCATTTGGCGGTCACGTCGCGCGGCGCGGCGATCGTCAGCGACTTGGACGACTGACCGGCCTGCATCGCGCGCACCGCTTCCTCGAACTGCAGGAAGCCCTGGCGCAGGGCGTCGAGCCCCGCCTCGCCCTCCGGCGTCAGCTCCAGCCCGCGCGTGGTGCGGCGGAACAGTACGACGCCCAGCGTGTCCTCCAGCGCGCGAATTTGCTGGCCGACCGCGGCCGGCGTAACCGCCAGCTCATCCGCCGCGCGGGTGAACGACAGGTGGCGCGCGGCGGCGTCCAGCACGCGGAGGCCGTTCAGGGGGAGGTGTGTGCGCTTCATTACTCCCCCTTCCGCTCGCGGGAGGGGGCCGGAGGGAGGGTTTGTCGAGGAAGACGGACAGGCCCTCCCCTGACCCCTCCCGCATGCGGGAGGGGAACTGTCATGCCGCCCCTCATCCCGTCACCGCCGGCGCGATCAGCGCGAATTTGGGAATGGCGACGTCGAACCCGCCGCCGTCTTCGCCCATCATGTGATAGCTGCCCTGCATCGATCCCGTCGGCGTTGCCAGCGGGCAGCCGGATACATAATCGTAGCTTGCGCCGGGTTCGATCATCGGCTGCTCGCCGACCACGCCTTCGCCCTCCACCGAATGGCGCATGCCGCGCCCATCGGTGATGATCCAATGGCGGGTCAGCAATTGCACCGTCTGCGCGCCCTCGTTCTCGATCCGCACGTGATAGGCCCAGAACCAGCGCCCGCGCGCCGGCTCCGACTGTTCGGCGAGATAGCTGACCGAGACGCGCACCACGACCCCCTGCGTCTCGGCGACGTTGGGGAACAGCGCCTTCACAAGCCGACGGCCCTCAGCCCCTGGTCGAGGTCCTCGATCAGGTCCTGCGGGTCCTCCAGGCCGACGTTGAAGCGCAGCATGCCTTCATCGATGCCCATCTCGCGCCGCACCTCTTCCGACACACCGGCGTGCGTCGTGGAGGCGGGATGCGTCATCAGCGAGCGCGAGTCGCCGATGTTGTTGGAGATGTCGATCAGTTGCAGTGCGTCGAGCAGCCCGTGCGCCTGCTTGCGGCCGCCGTCGACATGGAAGGCGAAGATCGGGCCGCTCGCGTCCATCTGCTTCATCGCGAGCTCGTGCTGCGGGTGGCTCGGCAGACCGGGATGGAGGATGCGGGGCACGCGCCCTTCCAGGAATTTGCCGACCTTCAGGCTGTTCTCGCTCTGCCGGCGGATACGCAGGTCCAGCGTCTCCATGCCCTTCAGCACCACCCAGGCGTTGAACGCCGACAGCGTCGGCCCGGTGTTGCGGGTGAAGGAGAGCAAGGTCTCCTCGATGAACTTCTCGCTGCCGGCGACGGCACCGGCCAGCACGCGGCCCTGCCCGTCCATCATCTTGGTCGCCGAATAGGCGACGACATCGGCACCGAATTCCAGCGGCCGCTGCAGCGCCGGCGTGGCAAAGGCATTGTCGACGACGCTGGTGATGCCATTCTCACGCGCGATGCCGCACACCGCGGCGAGATCGACCACGTCCATCGTCGGATTGGCCGGCGTTTCGAAGAAGAACACCTTGGTATTGGGCTTCACCGCATCGGCAAAGGCCTGCGGGTCACGCGCATCGACCGTCGTCGACTCGATCCCGAAGCGGGGCAGCAGGGTGTCGACCAGCCAGCGGCACGATCCGAACGCGGCGCGCCCGGCGACGACATGGTCGCCCTGGCTCAGCTGGCAGAGCAGCACCGCGGTCATCGCCGCCATGCCCGTCGCCATCGTCCGGCACGCTTCGGCGCCTTCGAGCAACGCGATCCGCTCCTCCAGCATCTGCACCGTCGGGTTCTGCAGGCGGGAATAGGTCATCCCCTCCTGCTCGCCGGCGAAGCGCGCGGCGGCGTCGCCCGCGCAATCGTAGGCATAGCCGGAGGTGAGGAAGATCGCCTCCGAGGTCTCGCCCCATTCCGATCGCGCAGTGCCGCCGCGAACCGCCTGGGTGGCGGGACGCCAGTGCTGGGTGATCGAGCGGTCCTGTCCGGTACGACGTTTCATGGCCCGCTCAATGCCGGGCGCCGACGGCGAACGCAACTGCCTAGGCTAATGCGACGTACCGAGTCATCGCTGCGGACCGGCGCCGCGGGCTGGTACAGCGCGAAGGCGCAGGCTAAGCCTGCTGGCGATGACCCTGGCGCCGTCGAAGCCCCGCCCGTTCCTGATCGCGCTGCTGATCGGCATCCTGGCCGAGGCGCTGTTTCTTTTCCGCGCCGGTATGCCGCACAAGCTGGTGTTCGACGAGGTTTATTACGTGCCCGCGGCGCGCAGCCTGTGGGCGCTGTCGCACCCGGAGAATATCGAGCATCCGCTGGTCGCCAAGGAGCTGATCGGCGCCGGCATCGCGCTGTTCGGCGACACCAGCTTCGGCTGGCGGTTCTTCTCGACCGTCGCGGCCAGCGCCGTGGTGATGGGCGTGTTCGCCATTGCCTGGCTCACCTTCCGTCAGGTGCGTCCCGCAATGGTCGCGGCCCTGCTGACGATCGTCGACATGACGGTGTTCGTCCAGGCGCGGATCGCCATGCTCGACGGCTTCATGGCGGCGTTCCTGATACTGGCGGTCGCGGCGATGCTGTGGGCGATGCGCGGCCCGCGATGGGTTCGGACGAAGCTGGCGATCGCCGCCGTGCTGCTCGGCCTCGCCGCCGGGGCGAAATGGACTGCGGTGCCGTTCCTGGGCTTTGCCGGGCTGGCGTTGATCGTCATCCGTATGCGCGACGCGCGCCGCGCCGGGCGCGACCTCGAGTCGGCTCTCTACGCGCGCGGGCAGGTGCACTGGCCCGGCGTCGGCACGCTGCCGGCGCTGCTGATCCTCGGCTGCGTCGCGACCGCGACCTATTTCGCCACCTTCGCGCCGGCCTTCTTCTACGCGCAGGACCCGCTGACCTGGCAGGGGCTGCCCGCGTTCCAGCTGCGCATGTATCACGAGCAGACGCAGGTGCTGCCGCCGCACCCTTATCAGGCGAACTGGTGGACCTGGCCGCTGCTCATCCGGCCGATCTGGTATCTGTACGAGCCGGTCGACGGCGCCGTGCGCGGCATCCTGATGCTGGGCAACCCGGCCGTGATGTGGGGTGGCCTCGCCGCGGTGTGCGCCTGTCTCTACGGCTGGTGGCGCGACGGCAGCTGGCGGTTGCTCGGCGTGGCGGCGTTATGGGCGGGCGCGTACCTGATCTGGGCGCTGATCCCCAAGTCGCTGGGCTTCATCTATTATTACTATCCGGCGAGCATTTTCTTGAGCCTCGCGCTCGCCGCTGCCTTCGACCATTTCGCCTGGCTCCGCGATCGCCGCGCGGCGCAATGGTTCCTGGTGCTCGCGGTGGCGCTGTTCGGCTATTTCTACCCGATCATCTCCGCCGAGGCGCTGGCCGGCCCGCAGAGCTTCCAGCACTGGATGTGGTTTCCGACCTGGCCGTGACGGCTCAGTACCGCCCCCAGACGAAGCGCGACGACAACGCATAGTTCCACACCGCGCCGACCAGCACGCCGAGCAGCGCCGACACCGCCCATTCGCCATGCTGCGCGCCGTGGACGAACGCGGCGACGCCGACATTGGCGACCAGCCCGACCGCGCACACCACGCAGAACGATATCCAGCCGTCGAGCAGCTGACGCCAGCCCTTCAGCCGCCGGTCGCGATAGGTGAGCGCATTGTT
>JBQCHA010000229.1:0-3460 GCA_051955175.1 Sphingomonas sp. | reverse complement strand
CTGCCTGGTGCGTTCGGACGGGCCGCGGGTGGCACTGGTCGGCGTCCACGACCTGATCGTCGTCGCCTCGGGCGAGGACGTGCTGATTGTACCGCGCGGCCGCAGCCAGGACGTCAAGAAGCTGATCGAGGCGATGAAGGGCTGAGGCGGGGCCTCAGTCGTCGCTCACGCCCTCTCGCCGGCGCAGCGCCCGCTTGCGATCTAGGCCCCACGCATAACCGCCCATCGAGCCGTCGCTGCGCTGCGCCCGATGGCAGGGGATGACGATCGACACATGGTTGGCGCCGCACGCGCTGCCCGCGGCGCGCACCGCGCGCGGGTTGCCGGCAGCGGCGGCGAGTTCGGTGTAGGTGCGCGTCTCGCCGGGCGGGACCTGCCGCAGCGCCTGCCATATCGCCTCCTGGAAAGCGGTGCCCTGCACGTCGAGCGGCAAGTCCTGGTCGCGCTCGGGCGATTCGACCTGGGCGACGACGCGCGCGGCGATCTCGGCCAGTGCGGCGCCGCCGGGCACGATCTCCGCCTTGGGGAAATGCGCGCGCAATTCGGCCTCGCCCTCGTCGAACGAGACACGGCACAGCCCGCGATCGGTAGCGGCGACCAGCATCGGCCCCAGGCTGGTGTCGGCAATCGTCCAGCGGATCGTCACGCCGGCCCCGCCGCGTTTCCACGCGCTGGGCGTCATGCCCAACCGCTTGGCGCCGCCTTCGTAGAAGCGGCTCGGGCCGGAATAGCCCGCTTCGTAGATCGCGTCGGTCACGCTCGTCTCCTCCTTCAGCGCCGCGGCTGCCGCACGGGCACGCAGACCGCGGGCATAGGCCGCCGGCGTCACGCCGGTGGCACGCTTGAACAGGCGGTGGAAATGGTGCGGGGCATAGCCGACCCGCGCGGCGAGCTGGTCGAGGGGAATCGCCTCCTCGGCCGCTTCGATCAGCGCGACGGCGCGCGCGACGGCGATGCGATCGCGTCCCACCTCGTCAGGCCGGCAGCGCAGGCAAGCGCGGAACCCCGCCGCACGTGCGGCGGCGCCATCGCCGAAGAAGCGGACGTTCTCCCGCCGCGGGTGACGGGCGGGACAGCTCGGCTTGCAATAGATGCCGGTGGTCTCGACCCCGACGACGAACCGCCCATCGGCATTGCGATCGCGCGCTGCGAAGGCGGCCCAGGCGGTGTCGGTGTCGATGATCGGCTGCTCGGTCATGAGGTCACTTATAGCGGGGACAGGGCGCCGCCACATCCCGCGGCTTGCCGCCAAAGGGCCAGATCGCGCTCAACCACCGCGACGGCTGTCGGGGGGGCTGGCCTACCGCCTCTGACGCGCGAAGGGGCGCCACCCCCGGCGGGATGGCGCCACCGACGCATCAGTGGTTGAGATCGAGGAACGGCAGCGGACCGCTGCCCGAATAGGTCGGCAGCTGACCGTTCCACTTCTCCACGGCGCGCATCTTGACGATCTCCGGGTTGGTGCGGATCGCTTCCGCCTCGACCTGGATCGCCTTGGCGTCGCCCTGCGCCTTGGCGACGCGCGCCTCGGCATCGGCCGTGGCGGTCGCAACGTTCGCCTGCGCCGCCAGCGCCGCCTGTTCGTTGGCGATCTTGGCGTTGATCTGCTCCAGCACGCGCTGCGGCACGACGATGTTGCCGGCCCAGTAGACCTGTTCGATCTGCAGCCCGACCGGCGCGAAGAACGCCTGCACCCTCTTTTGCGCGGTCTGGATCAGCTCCGCCTTATGGTCGCCATAGATCTGCTCGACGCCCAGTTGCGCCGCGCGCTCGACGATCGCGTTGCGGATCGCGTTGCGCAACGGTCCGGCGATGATCGCGTCCATGCTGGTGCGATAGCGCTGGAACAGGATCGACGCCCGCGTCGGATCGACATGGTACGACACCGCGACATCGGCGCTCAGCGACAGGCCGTTCTTGTCCTGGAAGCTGAAGCTCTCGTCGATCGGGCTCTGCTCGGTCGTCGAGGACGTCCAGGTATAGGTCCGCGTGAACACCGGATATTCATAGATATGTGTGCCCGGCGGCGCGAAATACCAGCCGACGCCCAGCGAATGCGGCGACACGCCGCCCGCGACATTGTTGACCCGGATGCCGACGTTGCCTGGCTGCACACGCGCGAAGCTGCTGAACAGCCCGACCACCGCCACCGCGACGATCAGCCAGATCCACCATCCCTTGAACCGCCCCGGCACGCGAAGCGCCGTCGCACGATCTGCATAAGCCATCTCTGCAATACTCCCTGTTGCGGGGCGCGAGCCCCATGAGCGTCGGACGGCGCGTGACAACAGACGACGGCAAAGGCCGTAGCCGGGGATGGTTGGTCCGATTGGATGGGATAGTTCGGGGTCGACGGATGCGCCCCAAAGGGGCGTAGGCGGGGACGACGAAGCAACAGCCAAATCGCACGGTCGATCCCTAATCGGGATCGCCACACTCCAAAGCTCAAGCCAGTGCCGTAGCGCCTACTCCTCGTTTCATCCGAACGACTTGCAATTTATACCCCTCCCCGGCCCGTTCAAGCAAAACCGGACATGGCGTACCGATTTTCGGCGACGCGGCTTGCGCGGCCGGGGACGGCGGTTTAGGCGACGGCTTTAATGTCACCGTCCGATCATCGCCCCGCCGCCCAGATACCGGGCGGCGCCGTTTTCCCGCACCGGCACCTCACCGGCATCGGCGGACTACAACCGCACGAGATCATGTTCCTGCTCGACGAGGCGGAGCAATGGGTCGACTGGAACCGCAGCCATGCCAAGAGCCAGCACCCGCTGGAGGGGCTGACGCAGATCAACGCCTTTTTCGAAAACTCGACGCGCACGCTGCTGTCGTTCGAGATTGCGGGGAAGCGGCTGGGCGCCGACGTCGTCAACATGCACGCCGCGCAAAGCTCGGTAAAAAAGGGCGAGACGCTGATCGACACGGCGATGACGCTGAACGCGATGCGCGCCGACGTGATCGTCATCCGCCACATGGCGAGCGGAGCCGTGCAACTGATCGCCGACAAGGTCGATTGCGCCGTGCTCAACGCCGGCGACGGCGCCCATGAGCACCCGACCCAGGCGCTGCTCGACGCGCTGACGATCCGCCGGCGGCGCGGCGGAATCGCCGGGCAGCGCGTCGTGATCTGCGGCGACCTGCTGCACAGCCGCGTGGCACGCTCCAACATCCTGGCGCTGACCGCGCTCGCCGCCGAGGTGCGCGTCTGCGCGCCCTCGACGTTGATGCCGCCGGCGATCGAGCGGATGGGCGTCACCCCCTTCACCGATTTCGATGCCGCGCTGGAGGGCGCCGACGTGGTGATGATGCTTCGGCTGCAGAACGAGCGGATGAACGGCGGTTTCATCCCGTCGACGCGCGAATATCACCTGCGCTACGGCCTGACGCCGGAGCGGTTGGCGCGCGCGAAGCCCGACGCGCTGGTGATGCACCCCGGTCCGATGAACCGCGGGGTGGAGAT
>JBQCHA010000228.1:0-2875 GCA_051955175.1 Sphingomonas sp. | reverse complement strand
CTGCCTGGTGCGTTCGGACGGGCCGCGGGTGGCACTGGTCGGCGTCCACGACCTGATCGTCGTCGCCTCGGGCGAGGACGTGCTGATTGTACCGCGCGGCCGCAGCCAGGACGTCAAGAAGCTGATCGAGGCGATGAAGGGGCAACAACGTACTGACTAGGCCCGAAGTCTCGATACCTTCGGGGGGAGCGGTGTCGCCGCTGTTGTGAAGGAGCCGGCGTGAACCCGAAAATACTCGATCGCTTGCGGGGGGGGCTGCAGCCACTCGCGATGCTGACTCGCTTCGCGAGCCATTGCCATGGAGTGAGTGCCATCCCCGCCGCGAGCGCGACGTTGCCCTTACTGAAGCCGAGAGGCTTGCTGAACTTCAGGGCGCGTCGATCGACTTGCTGAACGATTTGCTTCTCTTCAATGATGCCGTTCTCCCTCCCTCTCTCCTTCCGTCCTCGGACAGGGCTGGATCGCCGTCAGGCAGGCTGGTTCCAGATGATCGCCTTCTGGTCGGGCGCCCCGCCCGGGACGCTGGCGATGTTGCCGTAGATAGCTCCGAACTTGGGTGCCGAGAGCGTGACCGAGATGTATCCGCTGCCAGTGCTGCGCGCGAACCGCTTCCAGCCCGCTCCGAGCTCGAACCCGTTTCGGCGGCTGATGATGCGGTAATCGGACTCGCTGTCCTTGGTCTTACTCGCGTTGGGAACGATGGCGATGGCGGCGCTCATCATCAGCGTGGTGAGCGTCCCCTCGAAGCTGCCGTCGGGCTTGGCGGTGAGCGCCGGCATGCTTGCGCGACCTTCACAGCCCAAGCCCCCGCCCGCGACCAAGCCCGATATCGAGACCATGATAGAGCGCGAGCTCAACGCGAGGCGAGCCGTCGATGGGCAACTCGATGCCCAGCTGATGCTTGCGGATGACGAGCACTGACTCGAGCTGCGGATCACGCTCCAGGCCTTTTACCACGGCGCCCATTGCTGCACGCGTCGTGTCCTGCCGCTGAAGTCCCTGCCTGACCCTGGCGTTCGCTCATCGTTTCGAGCTGCTGCCAGCGCTGGATGAACCGGTCGGCGCGCGCCTGCGGGCTGATGCGCTCCTCGGTTTCCGTCTGCAGCGCCAGGATCGCGCGGTTGGCGCGCCCGCGGCCGGCATCGGCGGCGAGACTGGCGTCGTTGGCGTAGGCGGCTTCGGTATCGCGCCAACCATAAGGACGTACCACCTCGAACGCCTTGCGCGCGTCGGCGAGCTCACTGCGCTGTTCGGGTGTCGCTTGCCCGCCATCACGCTGCGCGGTGAACACCGCGTCGTACGCGCGAGCGTGGCGCTTGAGTGCATCGGTACGCGCGCGCCGGGCTACCGCTTCGGGATCGGGCGGCGCTAACGGCAGGCCGAGGTCGAGCTCGCCCTGGCGTGGCCCCTTGGGTGGTGCCGGACCTTCGCGCGCCGTGCCGCCCGGCAGCGGCAGCACGTCGATGATGCTGTGGAGGCGTTCCGGCACCTTGCGCACCGCCCCGACAATCCGCTCGCGCAGTGTGATCCCGCGCCGCTCGGCAAACGCGCGTCGGCCAATGGCTGCTGATAATCGCTCGCCATGTCCTTGCCGCGCTCGCGCGATAGCGCGCGCGCCAATCGGGTATGGTCGGCGAAGTCGTCATGGCCATAATGCAGGTCGACGCGATCGCGATGCCGCGACAGCGCGACATAGGCCGCATGGCGATCCATGCCCGGAGTGGCGAGCACATGGACGCGGTCGACCGTCATGCCCTGCGCCTTGTGGATGGTGGCAGCATAGCCGTGGTCGATGTCGTTATAATCCCTGAGGTCGAACCGGACCTCGCGCCCCGCGTCGGTGGCAACGGTCATGCTGATAGCGTCGACCCGCTCGATCGTCCCGAGCGTGCCGTTCTTCACCTCGAGGCTGCGCTCGTTGCGCAGGAACATCACGCGATCACCGGCAGCGAACGACCGTTCGCCGCGCGGGACGCTGAGCTCGACCTCGTCGCCAAGCTCGCCGCTCTGCCGCAACATGGCAAACGGATTGGAGTTTGCCATGCCGATCGCGCTTCGTACCGATTTCGACGCTGCCGCTGTGAGGAGGGCGGCGCGCCACTCCAAGGATGGCGCGCAAACCCGGCGCTTGCTCGCGCTGGCGGCGATCTACGATGGGGCGAGCCGAACGGAGGCGGCGCGGATCGGCGGGATCACGTTGCAGATCGTCCGGGACTGGGTGCTGAAGTTCAACGCAGCCGGTCCTGACGGGCTGATCGACCGGAAGGCGCCGGGACAGCCGTCGATCCTCAACGCGATCCACCGCGCAGCACTGGTCGAGGCGATCGAGCGGGGTCCGATACCGGCGGTCCATGGCGTGGTGCGCTGGCGGATCGTCGATCTGGCGCAGATGCTGTGGGGCGACTTCTCGCTGTCGGTATCGCGGCCGACCTTGAGCCGAGAGCTGCGGGCGCTGGGCTACCGCAAGCTCTCGGCACGGCCCAAGCACGTGCTCAGGATCCTGACGCGATTGAAGCCTTCAAAAAGGGGGCTTTGCCGCCGAGCTGGACAAGGTCAGAGCGGCCCTCCCGCGGGGCACGCCGATAGAAATCTGGTTCCAGGACGAGGCTCGGATCGGGCAGAAGAGCAAGATCACGCGGCGATGGGCGAGACGAGGAAATCGCCTTCCACGTCGCGCCGGGCGCGCATGCGGTCCTCCTGCTCGATCAGGCCGGATGGCACGGATCGGCCGAACTGGTCCTGCCTTCCAACATCACCCTGATGCCTCTGCCGCCGAGATGCCCCGAACTCAACCCCGTCGAGAACGTCTGGCAGTTCATGCGCGACAACTGGCTCTCCAACCGCATCTTCAAATCCTACGACGATCTCGTCGACC
>JBQCHA010000227.1:0-22251 GCA_051955175.1 Sphingomonas sp. | reverse complement strand
CGTATCGCACGGCGCTCGACGCCGGCGATTATGCGCTCGCCGATCGCGCGCTCCGCACGCTGCAGCAGGCCGGCGCCGCGCCGGCGGATGCCGCGCTGACCACGCTGGCGGACGCGATCCACGACGGCGACCGGCGGGCGGCATCGGCGGCGATCGATCGGCTGGATGGCACGCCGCTCGCGTTCATGGCGCCGGTGCTGAAGGCGTGGGAAGCGTTCGACGACGGCGACAAGAACGCGCTGGCGCTACTCGACGCCAGCAAGGGCAATCCGGTCGGCGAACATTATGCGGCGGAGAACCGCGCGCTGCTGCAGATCGCGACCGGCGACACCACCACGGGGATCGCCTCCATCCGCGCGCTGCTGGGCCCCGACCGGGCGAGTTTCGACCTGCGCATCGCCGCGGCGCAACTGCTCGCCGGGCAGGCCCGCCGGGACCTTGCACTGTCGCTACTCGGCGGCGACGATCCGGTGGTGACCGGCTTTCGGCAGGCGCTCGGCAACGGTGCAAAGCCGAGCCTCGCGTTCGGTGCCGACCATCTGCTCGACCGGCTCGCGGCCGACCTGACGCACGACCAGCCCAACGCATTGATCGTCACGCTGACGCGCGCCGCGATCCGCATCGATCCGCACGACGATCGCGCTCGCCTGCTGCTCGCGCAGACACTGGCGCAGATGGATGCGACCGATCTGGCGCTCGAGGCGATCAACGGCGTCGATCCCGCGGGCCCGTTCGCCGCGATCGCCCGCAGCGCGCGCGTGGCGGTGCTCGCCGATGCCGGTCGGGACGAGGATGCGCTGGCCGCGGCCAAGGCTGCCGCTGCGGCGCCCGGCGCAGGCCCCGCCGACCTGCAGCAGCTCGGCGACGCCTATGTCGCGCTCGACCGCTATGCCGAGGCTGCCGATGCCTATAGCCGGGCGATAGGTCGCGCGGGCGACGGTGCCGACTGGACGATGTACCTGCAATTGGGCGGCGCACTGGATGAAGCGGGGCAGTGGCCGGCGGCGCGGCAGGCGCTGCAGAAGGCAGTGGCGCTGGGGCCGCAGCAACCGCTGGCGCTCAACTATCTGGGCTATGCCGACATCGAGCATGGCGAGGATCTCGCTGCCGCGCAGGAGATGCTGGTGAAGGCGCTGGCGCTGAAGCCCGGCGACCCGGCGATCACCGATTCGCTCGCCTGGGCCTACTTCAAGCGCGGCGACGCGGCCAAGGCGCTGCCGTTGTTCGAACGCGCCGCCCAGGACGAGCCGAGCGACGAAACCATCAACGAGCACCTCGGCGACGCCTATTGGCAGGCCGGACGTCACGTCGAGGCGCGCGACGCCTGGCGCGCGGCGGCGGTGAACGCGGAAGCGGCGGACAAGCAGCGGTTGATGGCCAAGATCGACAATGGCCTGGGCACCGGACCGGTCGATCATTGAGATGACGACGATCACCGAGGTCGCGCCGGCGAAGATCAACCTTGCCCTGCACGTGCGGCGGCGGCGGCCGGACGGCTATCACGACATCGAGACGCTGTTCGCCTTCTTAAGGCACGGGGACGTGCTGCACGTGAGCCCGGCGGCGCAGGACTCCTTCGCCATCACGGGGCCGTTTGCGCAGGACCTCTCCGGCGAAACCGGAAATCTCGTGCTCGCCGCCCGCGACGCCTTCGCCGCCGCGTTCGGCCCGATCCCGGCGCTGGCAGTGACGCTCGACAAGCGCCTGCCGGTCGCCTCCGGAATCGGCGGCGGCTCGGCCGATGCGGCGGCCATGCTGCGCGTGTTGGCGCGGCTGCGCGGGGTCGCCCTCGACGGCGACGACCTGCTGCTCCGTGCCGCCGAATTGGGCGCCGACGTGCCGGCCTGTCTGCTCGGACGCGCTGCGCTCGGCACCGGCACCGGCACGGAGCTTCACCCGATTGACGGGCTCGAGGGACTGCCCATCCTGCTGGTCAACCCGCGCGTCGGCGTATCGACGGCGGCGGTGTTCCGCGCGTGGGACGGCGTCGATCGCGGTCCGCTGCCCGCCGGCGACGCGCTGACGAGTGCGGCGAGCGGTCATAACGACCTGGAACCGGCGGCACGCGCCGTCGCGCCGGCGATCGACGCGGTGCTCGAGACGTTGGCGGCCATGCCCGGCGTGATGCTGTCGCGCATGTCGGGATCGGGCGCGACCTGCTTCGCGCTGTTCGGCTCAAAGACGCAGCGTACCGCCGCGGCAGAGGCCGTTGCAGCCGAGCATCCTGATTGGTGGCTGCTCGCCTCCAGCCTTGCATGAGGGCCGCTCGGTCGGGCATCTGCGGTCGTCGATGATCGATTGGATAATCGAAGACCGGCTGGCGATCCTGACGCTCGACCGACCCGCCGTACGCAATGCGATGCCGGTCACCGCATGGCGCCGGCTGGGTGCCTGCATCGAAGACATCGCCGGAAGCGGTGCCGAGGCGCTGATCGTCCGCTCGGCCGTGCCGGGCGTGTTCTCCGCCGGTGCCGATCTCAACGAGTTCGCCAGCTTCCGCGAGGACCCGGGCGCGACGGCTTCATTCCGGATGGCGATGCGCCACGCGATAGACGCGCTCGCGAGGTTGCCGATCCCGACGATCGCCGCGATCGATGGCGGCTGCTACGGCGCGGCGGTGGCACTGGCGCTGGCGTGCGACATCCGCGTGGCGGGGCAAGGCGCGCGCTTCGCCGTCACGCCTGCGCGGCTTGGGCTCGGCTATCCGGCCGCCGATGTCGAGCGCTTGGCGGCGCAGGTCGGCCGTGGGCAGGCGGGCCGCCTGCTGTTTTCCGCAGAGGCGATCGACGCTGCCGAAGCGGGGCGGATCGGCCTCGTTGAAATAGTGACCGACGACGCCGCAGTCGAAGCGTCGCGACTATCCGCCGCCATCCTCGACAACGTCCCGGCGGCGGTTCGCATGCTGAAGCGGACCATCGCCGATCCCGCCGACCCAGCGCATGATGCCGCGTTCGACGCCACCTTTGCGACCCCGGCCTTTGCCGAGGCGCTTGCCGCTTTTCGATCTCGAAGGACCCCATGAGCGAACCTGACATCCTTTCCGGCTCCAGCGACATCCTGCTGCTGTGTGACCATGCCTCCAACGTGGTACCCGAGGACATAAGGCTTGGTGTCCGCCCCGAGCAGCTGTCGCTGCACATCGCGGTGGACATCGGGGCCGAGCCGCTTACCCGGGCCCTGTCGGCGCGGCTGGATGCGCCGGCGATCCTCGCCACGGTGTCGCGACTTGTGATCGACTTGCACCGCGAGCCCGACCATCCCGACCTGATCCCGAGCGTCAGCGACGGCCATGTCATTCCCGGCAACGCGCTGCCCGATCGGGAGGAGCGCATCGCGCGCTTCCATCGACCCTACCATGAGGCGCTGGCCGGATTGATCGAGGCGACGAAGCCGAAGCTGCTCGCGTCGATCCACAGCTTCACCGCCCGTCTGGAGACTTCTCGGGCCGATCGGCCGTGGGAGGTCGGCATCCTCTACAACCAGGATGATCGCGCGGCGCACGTTGCGATCGAACTGCTGCGGGCCGAAGGGCTCGAGGTCGGCGACAACCAGCCCTATTCGGGCAAGCTGTTCAACGCGACGCTCAACCGACACGGCGAGGGCAGGGGTATACCCTATATCGCGGTCGAGGTGCGCAACGACCTGATTGTCGATGATGCCGGGGTGGCGCGCTGGACCGACATTCTCGGCCGTGTGATCGCGGAGACGCGCAACAGGGTTGCGTGAATCGCACCGATAGGGAAATAGACTGTCGCCATGACCAACCGTTTCGACAAATCCCGCCTGCCCAGCCGCCACGTCTCCGTCGGCCCTGAGCGTGCCCCGCACCGCAGCTATTACTACGCGATGGGGATTCCCGAGGAGGATATTGCCAAACCGTTCGTCGCGCTGGCCAGCGCCGGCAACGATTCGGCCCCATGCAACACCACGCTCGATATGCAGGCGGACGCCGCCCGTGCCGGCGTAATCGAGGGCGGCGGCATGCCGCGCCGCTTCAACACGATCACCGTCACCGACGGCATCGCAATGGGCCACCAGGGAATGAAGTCGAGCCTGGTCAGCCGCGAGGTGATCGCCGATTCGGTCGAGCTGTCGGTCCGCGGCCATTGCTATGACGCGCTGGTCGGCTTCGCCGGCTGCGACAAGTCGCTGCCGGGCATGATGATGGCGATGCTGCGGCTCAACGTGCCGTCGATCTTCGTCTATGGCGGCTCGATCCTGCCGGGCCATTTCCACGGCCGCGACGTGACCGTGGTCGACGTGTTCGAAGCGGTCGGCCAGCATGCGGCCGGCGCTTGCCCGCTGCAGGAACTGATCGAACTCGAGAAGGTCGCATGTCCCGGCCATGGCGCCTGCGGGGGCCAGTTTACCGCCAACACGATGGCGTGCGTCGGTGAGGCGATCGGCCTCAGCCTGCCCAATTCGAACATGATGCCGGCGCCCTATCCCGATCGCGCCGGGCTGGCGGTGGGCGCGGGGAAGCAGGTGATGAACCTGGTCGCCGACAACATCCGCCCGCGCGACATCTGCACGCGCGCCGCATTCGAAAATGCCGCGCGCGTCGTGGCGGCGACCGGCGGCTCGACCAACGCCGCGCTGCACCTGCCGGCGATGGCCAACGAAGCGGGTATCGAGTTCAGCTTGTTCGATGTGGCCGAGATATTCAAATCAACGCCTTACATCGCTGATCTCAAGCCCGGCGGTAAGTATGTCGCCAAGGATATGTACGAAGCGGGCGGCGTCTACATGCTGATGAAGACCATGCTGGCCGGCGGCTTCCTCGACGGCGACTGCCTGACAGTTACCGGCAAGACGCTGGGCGAGAATATCGACCAGGTTACCTGGAACCCGGATCAGAAGGTGATCTACGACATCAAGACCCCGCTGTCGCCGACCGGCGGTGTCGTCGGGCTGAAGGGCAGCCTGGCGCCGGAAGGCGCGATCGTGAAGGTTGCGGGCATGAAGCGGCTGCAGTTCGACGGCCCGGCGCGCGTGTTCGATTGCGAGGAGGATGCCTTCGCCGCGGTCGAGCGTCGCGAGATCGCCGAGGGCTCGGTGATCATCATCCGATATGAAGGCCCCAAGGGCGGCCCCGGCATGCGCGAAATGCTGTCGACCACCGCCGCGCTGTACGGCCAGGGCATGGGCGAGAGCGTCGCGCTGATCACCGACGGGCGGTTCTCGGGCGGGACGCGCGGCTTCTGCATCGGCCACGTCGGCCCCGAAGCCGCCGATGGCGGCCCGATTGCGCTGATCGAGGACGGCGACATCATTCGCATCGATGCCGCCGCCGGCACGATCGATCTCGACGTGGCGGAAGACGTGCTCGCCGCACGCAAGGGGACGTGGCAGGCGCGGCAGTCCGATTATGGGGCGGGCGCCCTGTGGCGCTATGCGCAGAACGTCGGTCCTGCCTATAAAGGCGCGGTCACCCATCCGGGAGCCCGAGCCGAACGTCATGTCTTTGCGGATATCTAGCGCGCTGATCCTGTCCCTTGCCCTTGCCGCGTGCGGGCGGGGAACGTCCAACGACCAGGCCGCCACGACCGATGCCGAAACCGCAGCCGAGAGCGGCAAGGTGGCGTGCGCTCCGCGCGGCGCGACCGAATTCAGGCAGGATTGCCGGCTGGATCGGGTCGCCGACCGCGACGGGCTGATCCTGGTGCTGACCAATCCTGACGGCGGCTTTCACCGCCTCCGCGTGACGCAGGACGGGCACGGAGTCGCGGCCGCGGACGGAGCGGAGCCGGTCAGCGTCGCCCTCGACGGAACGAACACGATCCAGGTGGGGATCGGCGGCGACCGCTATCGCCTGCCGGCCACGATCAAGCGCGGGGCGTCCTGATGCTGCCGATCGCCGGCAAACCGGTCGTTACCGCGGCGGAGATGCGCGCAGTCGAACAGCGGGCGATCGATGCCGGGACCAGCGTCGACCTGCTGATGGAGCGCGCCGGACGCGGCGTCGCAGCAGCGGTGCAGCGGCTGGCGTCGGGAGCGCCGGTGCTGGTGCTGTGCGGGCCCGGCAACAATGGTGGCGACGGCTATGTTGCCGCGACGGTGCTGGCAGCAGGAGGTCTCGACGTTCGCGTCGCCGCCATGGCGGCGCCCGCGACCGATGCGGCGAGGAAGGCGCGCGCGCGCCGGACGGGGCCGGTCGAGGAGATTGCCACCGCGGCACCCGCGCCGGTGCTGGTCGACGCGCTGTTCGGCACCGGCCTGTCGCGCCCACTGGATCAGGCGCTGGCGGATCGGCTCTGCGCGCTTGCCGGGGCCGCGCGGTTCACGATCACCGTCGACCTGCCGAGCGGCGTCACCACCGATGAGGGAACGGTGCTGAGCGCGGTGCCGACTTTCGATCTCACGCTGGCGCTCGGCGCGGTCAAGCCGGCTCACCTGTTGCAGCCGGCGGCACGTTATTGCGGGAAGGTGCGGCTGATCGACATCGGCCTCGACGTGACGAGCGATGCGGAGGTCCTCGCCCGGCCGTCGCTGCCCACGCCGGGGCCCGACGCGCACAAATACAATCGCGGCATGGTCGCGGTGGTCGGCGGACCGATGCAGGGTGCAGCGCTGCTCGCCTCAACCGCGGCGATGCGCGCTGGGGCGGGCTATGTCGCGCTGCTCGGCAGCGGCGGCGGCGGGCCGCATGCGCTGGTCCACCGGGTGCTGGGCGACGACGCCCTCGCCGACGACCGCATCGGCGCGCTGCTTATCGGACCGGGGCTGGGACGCGATGCCGCAGCGGCGGAAAGGCTCGACCGTGCGCTCGCCACCGACCACGCGCTGGTGGTCGACGGTGACGCGCTGCACCTGCTCAAGGACCGCCGTGATCGTTTGCATGATCGCAAGGCGCCGGCGGTGCTGACGCCGCACGCCGGTGAGTTCGCTGCGTTGTTCGGCAAGGGCGACGGCAGCAAGCTGGCCCGCGCTTGCGCAGCCGCCCACCAGATCGGCGCGACGATCGTCTACAAGGGGGCCGATACCGTGATCGCCGCGCCTGACGGTCGGGCCCGCCTGGCCGGTGACGCCAACGACTGGCTGTCCACCGCGGGCACCGGCGACGTGCTGGCCGGGGCGATCGCGGCGATGCTAGCGGCGCGGCCCGATCCGTTCACGGCCGCGGCCGCCGGCGTATGGCTGCACGGCGAAGCGGCGCGTCGACTGGGCGGGGCATTCATCGCCGACGACTTGGCAAATGCGCTGACGGCGGTACGAGCGGCGCTATGACTGACGATTGTGAGATTATCCGCGTCGCCGCACGCGGCGAAGGCATGACCGCGGGCGGCCGCCACGCGCCGCTCACCGCACCCGGCGACACGCTGCTGCCCTCAGGCGATGTGGTGCCCGGGCCGCATCACCGGACGCCGCCGTGCCGCCACTTCCCGGCCTGCGGCGGCTGCCAGCTGCAGCATCTCGACGATGCCGCTTATGCGGCGTTCGCGCAGGACCGCGTCGCCACCGCACTTGCGGCGCAGGACCTCGCGACCGAGATCCGGCCGACGCGGTTGTCGCCGCCCAACAACCGCCGTCGCGCGACGCTGCATGCCGAGCGGCGCGGGCGTCAGGTGCACCTCGGCTTCACCGAGCAGAACAGCCATAAGCTGGTCGACATGCAGGAATGCTGGGTGCTCGCGCCCGAGCTGTTCGCGCTGCTGCAGCCGCTGCGCGGGCTGTTGTCGGTGCTTCTCGACCGAACCCGGCGCGCCGACGTCACGCTGACGCGCGTCGACCAGGGCATCGATGTGCTGATCACCGGGGTGGAGGCAAGCGGCCTCGCCGCGGCGGAGGGCATCACTGCCTTCGCCGAGCGCCACAAGCTCGCGCGCCTGTCGCTCGACGGCGGCTTCGGCGCGGAGACGCGGTGGGAGCCCGAGCCGGTGACGATCACGCTGGGCGGCGTGCCGGTGCCGTTCCCGACCGGCGGCTTCCTCCAGGCCACCGCCGAGGGCGAAGCGGCGCTGGTCGATGCGGTGCGCGACGCGATCGGGCGCGCCGGCGTGGTCGCCGACCTGTTCGCCGGCCTCGGCACCTTCGCGCTGGGGCTGGCGCATGCGCGGGTCTATGCCGCCGAGGCGTCTCGCGAGGCGATCCTGTCGCTGAAGACCGCCGCCGGGCGGGCGCAGCGCCATGTCGCGGCCGATCACCGCGATCTCTATCGCCGGCCGTTGACCTCAGAGGAGCTCGACCGGTTTGCCGCGATCGTGCTCGATCCGCCGCGTGCCGGCGCGCGCGATCAGATCGCGACCCTGGCCATGTCCCGGGTGCCGACAGTCGCGTATGTCTCGTGCAATCCCAGCAGCTTCGCGCGCGATGCCAAGACCCTGTGCGAAGGCGGCTATACGCTCGATTGGGTGCAGCCGGTCGGCCAGTTCCTCTGGTCGACGCATGTCGAGCTGGTCGGCCGCTTCAGTCGCTGACCTCGTCGGGATAATCGGCGCGCACGAAATAGAGTCCCTCGGGCGGCGCGTTGAGGCCGAGGGCAGCGCGGTCGCGCGCCTCCAGCGCCACACGGACGTCGTCGGGCGTCCAGTTGCCGCGCCCGACCAGCGCCAGGCACCCGACCATCGAACGCACCTGGTGGTGCAGGAACGATCGCGCCGACGCCTCGACGACAACGGTGCCGCCGGGGCCGGCGATCACCTCAAGCCGGTCGAGCGTCCTTACCGGGCTGTCGGCCTGGCAGTGCGCCGACCGGAAGGTGGTGAAATCGTGCCGCCCCACCAGATTGCGCGCCGCTGACGCCATGGCATCGACGTCGCGAGGCGTTGGGATGCGCCAGGCGAGGCCGCGGGCAAGCGTCAGCGGCGCGCGCCGCGGGTTGATGCGCTATTCGTAATGCCGCCGGATGCAGGAGAAGCGCGCGTGCCAGTCGCCGGGCACCTCGCGACAGACGAGTACCGCGACGGGATCGGGCCGCAGTCGCGCGTTGAGCGCCTCCATCAGCCGGAACGGCGTGATCGTCCGCGCGATATCGACGTGCGCGCGCATGCCGAGCGCGTGGACGCCGGCGTCGGTGCGGCCGGCGGCGTGGACCGCTGCGTCCTCGCCGGTGATCGCCGTCACCGCGCGCTCCAGCGCCTCTTGCACACTCGGCCCGTGCGCCTGGCGCTGCCAGCCCATGAACGGACCACCGTCGAACTCGACGGTCAACGCAAAGCGCGTCAAAGCCGCATTCCCGCCGGGATGGCGAAGCCACGCAGCAGCTCGTCGCCGCTCATCACCCCGCGCCCCGCGCGCTGGACGACGATCGGCTGGATCGCGCCCGAGCCGCAGGCGATGGTGAGTTCGCCGTCGATCACCTCGCCGGGCGCGCCGGCGCCGTCGGCCATCGCCGCCTCCAGCACGCGGACCCGCTCGCCATTCGCTTCGAACCAGGCGCCAGGCGGATTGAATGCGCGGACCTGCCGCGCCACCGCCGCGGCGTCCTGCGCGAAGTCGAGCCGCGTTTCCGCCTTGTCGATCTTGGTGGCGTAGGTCACGCCGCCCTCCGGCTGCGGCACCGGCGGATACGCCTGGAGGTCGCCGAGCACCTCAACCATGAGGCGGGCCCCCATCGCGCCGAGCTCTTCGGTCAGTTCGCCCGCGTTCTTGCCATGGATTGCCGTCCGCCCCACAAGCCGGACCGGCCCCGTATCGAGCCCGGCCTCCATCTGCATGATGCACACGCCGGTTTCGGCATCGCCGGCAAGGATCGCGCGCTGGATCGGCGCCGCACCCCGCCAGCGGGGCAGCAGCGAGGCATGGACGTTGAGGCAGCCATGCGTCGGCGCATCGAGCACCGCCTGCGGCAGGATCAGCCCATAGGCCGCCACCACCGCTGCATCAGCGCCCAGCGCCGCAAAGGCTACCTTCTCGTCTTCGCCCTTCAACGACACGGGCGAGCGCACCTGCAGACCCAACGCCTCTGCTCGCGCCTGGACCGGCGTCGGCAGCAGCTTCTTGCCCCGCCCGGCGCGTCGCGGCGGCTGCGTGTAGACGGCGACGATGTCGTGCCCGGCGTCGACCAGCGCATCCAGCACCGGCACCGAGAAATCGGGCGTTCCCATGAAGACGATCCGCATGGCGGCACGCTTTGGCCGCTTGCCGGGGCAGGGCGCAACCCCCTATCTGTCGCCCATGGCATCCCCAGAGATCGAGGCGCTGACGCAGGCGCTGTCCCGGCTTCCCGGACTCGGCCCCCGTTCGGCGCGGCGCGCGGTGCTGCACCTCATCAAGAAGCGCGAGACGGCGCTGGAGCCGCTGCGCGCCGCGCTGGAGCAGGTGAGCGAGCGGCTCGCCACCTGTTCGGTCTGCGGCAATGTCGACACCGTTGATCCGTGCGGCATCTGCGCCGATCCCCGTCGTGACAGCCGCGCCTTGTGCGTGGTCGAGGAAGTCGCCGACCTCTGGGCGCTCGATCGATCGCGCCTGTTCCCCGGCAAGTTCCACGTGCTGGGCGGCCGCCTCTCGGCGCTCGAAGGCGTGCGGCCCGAGGACCTGGCGATCGACAAGCTGCTCGCGCGTGTCGAGAACGGCGGGATCGACGAGGTGGTGCTGGCGATGAATGCCACGCTGGAGGGCCAGACGACGGCGCACTACATCGCCGAACGGCTCGAACGCTTCCCCGTCCGGCTGACGCAGCTCGCGCATGGCCTGCCGGTCGGCGGCGAACTCGATTATCTCGACGAAGGCACGCTGGCGCAGGCGTTGCGCGCGCGGCGTCCGGTCGCTTGACGAGGACCGCCCTGCTGCCTAGCTGATCGTCATGGCCATTCTGGAAATCCTTGAAGTCCCCGATGCGCGGCTGCGCGACGTTGCGCAGCCTATCGAGACGGTCGACGACGACATCCGTCGCCTCGCCGAGGACATGCTGGAGACGATGTACGCGGCAAACGGGATCGGCCTCGCCGCGACGCAACTCGGCATCGAGAAGCGCATCCTGGTGATCGATCTTCAGGAGCGCGTGAGCGAGGACGAGGACGTGCCGGAGGATGCCGAGCGCGTCCGCGATCCGCATGTCGTGATCAATCCCGAGATCCTGTGGCTGAGCGACGAGCTGTCGATCTATAACGAGGGCTGCCTGTCGATCCCCGAGCAATATGCCGAGGTCGAGCGGCCCGCCCGTTGCCGCGTTCGCTGGCTGGACGAGAAGGGCGATAGCCACGAGGAAGAACTCGACGGACTGATGTCGACCTGCATGCAGCATGAGATCGACCATCTGAACGGCGTGCTGTTCATCGACCATATCTCGCGCCTGAAGCGCAACATGGTGCTCAAGAAGCTGGAGAAGCTGCGCAAGAAGGCGGCCTGAGGTGCAGCGCTTGCTCACCGCCGGTTGAGCGGCTAGGTTCCCTGTTCGTTCCGGGGAGCCTGTCATGTCCGCCACTGCCGCCATCCTGATCGTCATTGCGCTCGTTGTTGGGCTGCTGCTCGGCTGGTTCCTGGGCGGTCGCGGCACCGCCGCGGCGCGGGCCGAGCGCGACCAGCGGACCGAGGATTTTCGCAAAGCCATCACCGATCTCGCGTCTGCCGAGGAACGTGCGCGCGCCGCCGAGGCGCTGCGGGCCGAGCTGGCGACGATCCGCGACGAGCGCGACGCCGCGCGCACCGATATCGCGACGCTGCGCGCCGACGCCCGCGCGTTCGAGGCGCGGCTGAGCGAGCTCAAGGAAGCGAAGGACGTCATGGCGGCGCAGTTCGCGGAGGTGGCCAACCGGCTGCTCGGGGAGGCGCAGAAGAGCTTCCTGGAGCGCGCGCAGGAACGGTTTCAGCAGGCCGGCGATTCGAACGAGGCCAAGTTGAAGGCGCTGCTCCAGCCGGTCGAGCACACGCTGAAGCGCTACGAGGAAAACGTCACGCGCGTCGAGCATGAGCGCAAGGAGGCGTACGGCAACCTCACCGGCCTGATCGACGCGATGCGCGTCGGCCAGGAATCGGTGCGCGGCGAGGCGGCGAAGCTGGTCAACGCGCTGCGCTCGGCGCCCAAGGCACGCGGCCGCTGGGGCGAGCAGCAGTTGCGCAACGTGCTGGAAACCTGTGGGCTGGCCGAGCACACCGATTTCCGCATGGAGGTCTCGGTCGAAAGCGAGGGCGGGCGGCTGCGGCCCGATGCGATCGTCAAGGTGCCCGGCGGGCGCTCGCTGGTGATCGACGCAAAGGTGTCGCTCAATGCCTATCAGGACGCGCATGGCGCGGTCGACGAGGCCGAACGCGCCGCACACATGACGGCACACGTCTCCTCGATGAAGGGCCATATCAACGCCCTGGGCGCCAAGGCGTATCAGCAGCAGTTCGACGACACGCCCGATTATGTGATCATGTTCGTGCCCGGCGAGCATTTCCTGTCGGCTGCGCTCGAGCACGAACCCGAATTGTGGGACTATGCCTTCGATCGTCGCGTGCTGATCGCGACGCCCACCAACCTCATCGCCATTGCCCGCACCGTGGCGGCAGTATGGCGACAGGAAAAGCTCGCCGGCGAGGCGCGGCAGATCGCCGAACTGGGCAAGGAGCTCCATGCGCGACTGGCGACGATGGGTAGCCATGTCTCAAAGCTCGGCAAGAACCTCGAAACGGCGATGGGCGCGTATAACGCCTTCGTCGGCAGCCTCGAATCGCAGGTGATGACCAGCGCCAAACGCTTCGAGACGATGAACATCGAAACCGGCGGCAAATCGATCGACGTGATGCCCGTCGTCGAACAATCGCCGCGGCCGCTGACCAAGCTCTCGGCTCTCGACGAGGCGAGGGAGGCGGCGGAATAAGCATTGCACTGGGCGTTCGCTCGCCATCATGAAAATCATCCGTCATGCCGGACTTGTTCCGGCATCCACGGCGCGGCAGGCGCCGCGATCGGCACCTACGCGGCATTGTGGACCCCGGAACAAGTCCGGGATGACAGTTTGGATTTGAAAAAGCAGCTCAGCGCTGCTGGGCCAGCACCTCATAGGCCATCACCGCGGTCGCGACGGCGGCGTTCAGGCTGTCGGCCTTGCCCAGCATCGGTAGCTTGACCAGCAGGTCGCACTCGGCCGCATAGTCGGCGGGAAGCCCCTGCGCCTCGTTGCCGGTCAGCAGGAACGTCGGCGCGGCATAAGCGGCGCCGCGATAATCGTTTTCGGTGTCGAGGCTGAGGCCGACCAACTGACCGGGGCCGCTGCGCAGCCACGGCAGGAAGTCGGACCAGGGCGCGCGTGCGATGGGCACGGTGAACAGCGCGCCCATGCTGGCACGCACCGCCTCGACCGAAAAAGGATCCACGCACTCGTCGACCAGGATCAAGCCGCCGGCGCCCACCGCGTCACCGGTGCGCAGGATGGTGCCGAGATTACCGGGATCGCGAAGTTTTTCCGCCACGAGCCAGATGCCGGAGCGCGTCCGGTCGAGTGCGGCCAGCGGCGTCTCGAACTCCTCGAACACGCCGACGACCGCTTGCGGATTGTCCTTGCCGGACAGCTTGGAGAGGATGTCGGGCACTGTCTCGATGGCCTCGCCACCGGCTGCCTCGACCGCGTCGATCAGCGCGCCGACCAGCGGATGGCCCGCGCTGGCCGCGGCAAAGAACAGGTAGCGCGGCACGCGGCCCGTCTCCCGCGCCTCGGTCAGGATGCGCAGTCCCTCGGCCAGGAACAGCCCTTCGGCGCGGCGGTGCCGCTTGTCGCGCAGCCCGCGCATGCGCTTCAGCAGGGGGTTGGAAAAGGCCGTGATCTGGCGCGGCATCATCGGCTCTCCCGGTCGGAAGCAGCGAGGGAGGAGGGAAAGGGGCTCGTCACGCAACCGCCATGCCCGCCACGCGCCGATGCCGCAAGCAGGCGAGCCGGCTCAGTCCTCGCCGAACTTGGCCTCGACCAGTTCGGCAAGCGCAGTAACCGCCACGTCGGCGCCATCGCCCTCGGCGCTGATCGTGATCATGTCGCCGATCGCGGCCCCCAGCATCATCAGGCCCATGATCGACGTGCCGGTCACCGTCTGGCCGTCCTTGGCAACCCGCACCTCGACCGGCTGCGCGGCGGCGAGTGTGACGAACTTGGCGCTGGCCCGGGCGTGCAATCCGCGGCGGTTGGCAATGACCACCGTCCGTTCCGCCGGCATCAGGCGGCCGCCTCCCCGAGCACTTCGGAGGCGACCGAGATGTACTTGCGACCGGCCTCGCGCGCGGCGGCGACGGCATCGGTCACCTTCATCGCCTTGCGGGCGCCTTCCAGCCGGATCAGCATCGGCAGGTTGATGCCGGCGATCACCTCGATCCGCCCGGCCTCCATCAGCGAAATGGCAAGATTGGAGGGCGTGCCCCCGAACAGATCGGTCAGCACGATCACGCCCTGCCCGGCATCGACGTCGGCGATCGCGGTGGCGATATCCTGGCGCCGTGCCTCCATATCGTCCTCGGGCCCGATGCAGACGGTGGCGATGCGTTCCTGTTTTCCGACGACATGTTCCATCGCGGTCACGAACTCCTGGGCCAATCGCCCATGCGTGACGAGTACCAAGCCAATCATGTGTTTTGCGTTCCCGATGTTCTCATCTCGTGGCCGGCGCGCCTTCAAGCGAGTCCTGTGGTGCCGTCGTCAGATCACGGTGCGAGACCGTGGGCGAAAATCCCGCCTCACGCAACCGTGACGCCACCCGCTCGGCGACATGGACCGAGCGATGTCTCCCGCCGGTACACCCGAAGGCGACGGTGACATAGGATTTTCCTTCGGCGCGATAGCGCGGCAGCAGCAGCAGCAGCAGCGATTCGATTTGCGCCATGGCCTCGTCATAGGCCGGGTCCTCGGCAACATAGGCGCTGACATCGGCATCCAGTCCCGTTCCGGGACGCAAGGTCGGAACCCAGTGCGGATTGCGCAGGAAGCGCATGTCGAACACCAGATCGGCGTTGGTCGGCACGCCGCGCGCGAAGCCGAACGACATCACCGACAGCGTCGGCTCGCCGAGACCAGGCCGGGCGAAGGTCGAGCGGATCTGCTGCGCCAGCTCGTTGCCGGACAGGTTGGTGGTGTCGATGACGCGGTTCGCCCATTGCCGCAGCGGCGCGAGGCGCTCGCGTTCGCGGGCGATCCCGTCGCTTGCGGGTCGGTCGAGCGCCAGGGGATGGCGCCGGCGCGTTTCGGAGAAGCGCCGCTCGAGCTCGGCCCCGGCGCAATCAAGGAACAGGATACCGATGTCGTCGCCATGTTCGTGGCGCAGCTGCTCGATGCGCCGGATGATGCGGCTCGGCGTGAAATCGCGGGTTTGCGCGCCGAAGCCGATCGCCAACGGGCGCGAATCCCCGCTGGCGCCGGCGGGGAGCGGGCTCGCCAGCAAGCGGTCGAGCAGCAGCAGCGGCAAGTTGTCGACGACCTCCCAACCGAGGTCCTCCAGCGTGCGCAGGACGGTCGACTTGCCGGCGCCCGACATGCCGGTGACCAACAGGATATGCTTGCGTTCAGCCACGATCGCCCGTTCCGACGGCTTGTTTCAACGCGAGTTCCACCTTGATGGGCGCCGAGCCCTCGTGCGGCACCAGCGCGATTTCCGGCACCAGCACGCCGGCGATGCGACGCGGCGCGGGGTCTTCGGGCAGCCGCGGCACCTGGTCGGTCAGCCGCACCAGCAGCGCGACCGGCGCGCGATCCGCATGATCGAGCTCGACGATGCCGATGCCCCGCACCTCCATCTTGCCGGCGATGGTTGTCGGCGCGCAGGCGATCAGCGCATCACGTTCGCGCCGCAGCACGGTGTAGTCGTCGCTGACCAGCACGGCGCCACGATCTATCAGGCGCAGCGCGAGATCGGACTTGCCGCTGCCCGACGGCCCCTCGATCAGCACGGCGCGCCCGGCGATCGCCACGCACGAGGCATGCAGCGTTTCGGACGACACAATCGTCATCGTTCGTTCTGTCCCCCCGAGGCCCCCGCCAGCGGTAGCCTGACGACGAACCGGGCTCCGCTCAGCCGATCCTCGCGCGACTCCACCGCAATCGTACCCTGATGCCCCTCGACGATGGTGCGCGCAATGGCAAGGCCGAGACCGGAATGTTTGCCGAACGTCTCGCCATTGGGCCGGATCGACTGGAACCGGCGGAAGATAGCCTCGCGCGCTTCTGCGGGCACGCCCGGCCCCTCATCCTCGACGCGGACGACCAACATGCCGTCGTCGCGCCCGGCCGCGACGGCGACCACCCCGCCGTCGGGCGAGAAGGAGATGGCATTGTCGATCAGGTTCTCGATCACGCGCTCCAGCCGTGCGCCGTCGCCGACGGTGACGAGCGACTGGTCCGACGTGCGGTCGAAGGCGAGCCGCACCCCCCGCTCGACCCCGCGCCGGGCGTAGGTATCGAGCAGCGCCGCGATCATCGCCCCCATGTCGACGGGATCGAACTTGGCGCGGCTCAGCTGCGCATCGAGTCGGGACGCTTCCGAAATGTCGCTGATCAGCCGGTCGAGGCGGTGCACGTCGTCGCGCACGATGGCGAGGAGCTGCGCCTGCAATTGCGGATCGCTGACCGACGACAGGCTCTCGACCGCGGAGCGCAGCGAGGCGAGCGGGTTCTTCATCTCATGGGTGACGTCGGCGGCGAATGCCTCGGTGGCGTCGATCCGCGCGCGCAGTGCCAGGCTCATGTCCGACAGCGCACGCGCCAGCATGCCGATCTCGTCGCGTCGCGAGGGCAGGCGGGGCACCACCACCTCACGCGCCCGGCCGAGCCGGACGCGCACCGCTGCCCGCGCGAGCCGGCGCAATGGCCGCACGATGGTGCGCGCCAGGAACAGCGACAGCAGGATCGAGACCAATGTCACGCCCGCCACCACGATGCTGAGGCGGAAACGCTCGATCCGCACCGTCTGGGTGATGTCGCGCGCGTTGATCGTCGTCATGACCGCCCCACCCGAAGCGAGCGGCGCGGCGGCGGTGATCACCGGCGTGCGATCGGGTGCCCGCCAGACGGTGGCGAGCGCGGCATGGGCGGCCAGCGCGGTGCGCACATCGGGCCAGGACAGGCCCTTCTCACCCGGAATTTCGCGATAGAGCGGCGGCCGCACCGCGCCGACGACGGTGTCGATGCCGGCGTCGAGCAGGCGCGCCACGCCCTGCTGCCACGGTTCCTTGTCCGGATCGAGCAGCACCAGGTTGCGTACGCCCAGCGCGCGGCTGTCGATCGTCTGGACGCCATTATCGTCGAACAACCGGATGCGCTCGCGCGTCTCGTGCGCCAACTTCAGGATCACGCGGTCGCGGCGGCGGCGCGGGGCGGCATCGATCGCGTCGGCGATCAGCCGCGCTTCGCGCGCCGATTGCGCCATGCGGTTGTCGATGATCCGCGTGCGATAGGAATCGAGATAGAAGAACCCGCCCGCCAGCATCGCCAGCGCGAAGATGTTGACCGCCAGAATGCGCCGCGTGAGCGAGACCCGGCCCGACCAGCGAAGGGTAAGGTCGCGCTCGCGCTCGCGCGGCTCATTCCTCGGAGAATCGATATCCCGCGCCATAGAGCGTTTCGATTGCGTCGAACTCCGGGTCGACCTGCCGGAACTTGCGCCGGATGCGCTTGATGTGGCTGTCGATGGTGCGGTCGTCGACATAGATGTCGTCCTGATAGGCCGCGTCCATCAGTTGGTTGCGCGTCTTCACGATGCCGGGGCGCTGCGCGAGCGTTTCCAGGATCAGGAATTCGGTGACCGTCAGCGTTACGTCGTCGCCGCCCCACGTGACGCGGTGACGCGCCGGGTCCATCATCAGCGCACCACGCTGCAGTCGCTCGGCGGCATTGTCGGCATCGCCCGCCCCGGTCTTCTGCGCGACCTCGGTGCGGCGCAGGATGGCGCGGATGCGGGCGATCAGCAGCCGCTGAGAGAACGGCTTTGAAATATAATCGTCGGCGCCCATCGCCAGGCCCAGCGCCTCGTCGAGCTCGTCATCCTTCGACGTCAGGAAGATGACCGGCGTCGGCACCTTCTCGCGCAGGCGGCGGAGCAGCTCCAGGCCGTCCATCCGCGGCATCTTTATGTCGAAGATGGCGAGGTCGGGCGGATTCTCGGTCAACGCCTTCAGCGCCGTCTCCCCGTCCGAATAGACGCGCGTCAGGAATCCCTCCGCCTGCAGCGCGATCGACACGGAGGTGAGGATGTTGCGATCGTCGTCCACGAGCGCGATCGTCGCCGTCATGGCCGCGGGGTCTCCTGGATAGCTGGGATAAGCCCCCTACGGGAAAGCGACGTTCGTCTCAACTGAATGTAGGATGGCCTCGCCGCCGTTTGACCGTTCCTGGCAGGCGGAGTAGGCGCAAGGCGAGTACATGAGTGCGCATGCGGCAAAGACTGCAGCGCGGCTTGGACTGGGGAGAGAGCTGTTGTCTGATCGTACGCCTGCCATGGGTCTGGCGGCCCAGGGCTATCATTCCGACGCCCGAATTCACTGGAACCTGACCACCGCACGGCTGGTCGAAGCCGCCGTCGCGCGCGGCGAGGGGCGGCTTGCCGCCGACGGCCCGCTGGTCGTCGAGACCGGGCCGCACACCGGCCGATCCGCGCAGGACAAGTTCATCGTCCGCGATGCCGAGACGGAGTCGACGGTGTGGTGGGGCCGGGTCAACAAGCCGATGGCGCCGGAGCATTTTGCGGCGCTGAAGGCCGATTTCCTCGCCGCGCTCGGCAGGTGCGAGACGCTGTTCGTGCAGGATCTCTACGGCGGGTCGCAGCCGGAGTACCGCGTCGGCGTGCGCGTCATCAACGAGCTGGCGTGGCATAACCTGTTCATCCGCACCATGCTGGTGCGTCCCGAAGCCGAGGCGCTGGCGAGCTTCGCGCCCGACTACACAATCATCGACCTGCCGAGCTTCCGCGCCGATCCGGAGCGCCATGGCTGCCGCGGCAGCACGGTGATCGCCGTCAATCTGAGCGAAAAGCTGATCCTGATCGGCGGCACGCAGTATGGCGGAGAGATGAAAAAGGCCGTCTTCGGCGTGCTCAATTACCTGTTGCCGCCCAAGGGCGTGATGCCGATGCATTGTTCCGCCAATATCGGCCCGGACGGCGACACGGCGGTGTTCTTCGGCCTGTCGGGCACGGGCAAGACGACGCTGTCCGCCGATCCGGCGCGTACGCTGATCGGCGACGACGAACATGGCTGGTCCGATACCGCGGTCTTCAACTTCGAAGGCGGCTGCTATGCCAAGATGATCCGCTTGTCTGCCGAAGCGGAGCCCGAAATCTACGCGACCACGCGGATGTTCGGCACGCTGTTGGAAAACGTGGTGATGGATGACGAGACGCGGCAGCTCGATCTGCACGACGCCAGCCTGGCCGAGAACAGCCGCGGCGCCTATCCGATCGACTTCATCCCCAACAGCTCGGCCAAGAACATGGGGCCGGTGCCGAAGAACGTGGTGATGCTGACCGCCGACGCGTTCGGCGTGCTGCCGCCGATCGCCAAGCTGACGCCCGAACAGGCGATGTATCATTTCCTGTCGGGCTACACCGCCAAGGTGGCGGGGACCGAGATCGGCGTGACCGAGCCCGAGGCGACCTTCTCCACCTGCTTCGGCGCCCCGTTCATGCCGCGGCACCCGTCGGTCTATGGTAACCTGCTCAAGGAGCGGATCGCTAAGGGGCATGTCGCCTGCTGGCTGGTCAACACGGGCTGGACCGGCGGCAAATACGGCGTCGGTCATCGGATGCCGATCAAGGTGACGCGTGCGCTGCTCAACGCCGCGCTCGACGGCAGCCTGAGCCAGACCGAGTTCCGCACCGATCCCAATTTCGGCTTCAAGGTGCCGGTTGCGGCGCCGGGGGTCGACGCTGCTATCCTCGATCCGCGCGCGACCTGGGACGATCCGGCCGCTTATGACGCGATGGCGGCGCGGCTGGTCGACCTGTTCGCGGAGAATTTCGCGCAGTTCGCCGACCATGTCGATGAGGGCGTGCGGCGCGCGGCGCCCAACGTTCCCGCCGCCTGACACTGCTGACGGCTCGCGCTCCTTCGCCGGAGGGCGGCCCGGACAGCCGGAACCCACGTCGCCGGTTCCCGTTGAGGGCGCCATGCGACAAATCGATTTCCTGGGTTGGCAGCTTCCTGTCCTGCTGGTCGACGTCATCGCGTGCACCATCGCGCTGGCGGCTGCGCTGCTCGTCCATTTCGTAGCGATCGCGATCCTGCGGCGCCTGGCCAAGCGGTCGCCGATCCAATCCGACGACATCCTCCTCGACTATGCTTGTCGGCCGCTGAAGTGGATCCTGATCACGCTGTCGCTCGCGGCGGTCCGCCCGCATCTGCATCTCGATGCCGCGGCGAACGGCGCGTGGAGCCAGGCCGCGGGGCTGATCGTGCCCGCGGCGATCGGCTGGCTGGCGGTCGCCGTCATCCGCGCGATGCAGCGGATCGTCGAGGTGAAGACCGACATCAGCGTCGCCAACAACCTGGCGGCGCGGCGACGGCGGACGCGCAGCGCCATCCTGGGCCGAATCGCCCTGTTCGTGACGGTGTTCATCACCGCCTGCCTGATGCTGTTCAGCATCCCCACGGTGCGCAGCGTCGGCGTCACGTTGATGGCTTCGGCCGGCCTCGCCGCACTGGCAGTCGGCGCAGCGGCGCAGCCAGCGCTCAAGAACCTCATCGCGGGTATCCAGATGGCGTTCACCGAGCCGATCCGGATCGACGATGTCGTGATCGTCGATGGAGAATGGGGGCGGATCGAGGAAATCCGCCTGACCTATGTCGTGGTCGCCGTCTGGGACCAGCGGCGACTCATCGTCCCGATTTCCCAGTTTCTGGAGCATTCCTTTCAGAACTGGACGCGGAGCGAGAGCCAGTTGCTCGGCACCGCGTTCTTCTATCTCGACCCGACGACCGACGTGCCGAAGCTGCGCGCCAAGTTCGAGGAGGTGGTACGCGCCCAGAAACAGTGGGACGGCCGCGTCGCCGGCATGCAGGTGACCGACATCAAGGAACAGACGATCGAGGTGCGCGCGCTGGTCAGCGCCGCCAACTCGGGCGACGCGTTCGATCTGCGCTGCATCGTGCGCGAGCAGATGATGGCCTTCATTCGAGACGAGATGCCCGAGGCACTGCCCCGCCGCCGTGCCGAACTTTGGCCGCTGGCCGCCGATCAGGACGCCGGTGTGCCCACCAAGGCCTGAGGTCCGCCGTCGAGCGGCTCGACGATCAGCGTCCCCGACTGGACGGCAGTGACCCGCACCGCGCTGCCCACGGCCGCGTCGGGTCCGCGGGCCGGCCAGCTGCCGTCGCCCACTCTCACGCGCCCTTCGCCGTCGACGATCGCCGTCGTCACGACCACCGTCTCGCCGATCAAGCGCGACATCCGATCGTTGAGCAGCGGATCGGCCGAGGCGACCGGAAAGTCGCGATACCAGCGCCGGCCGATGATGACGGTGATCCCGCTCCACGCCGCAAACGACAGGAGCTGCGCCGCGATAGGCAGGTCAGCGAGCACCAGCGTCGCCACGCCGGTGATCGCCGCGGCGACCGCGAGGAAGATCAGGAACACGCCCGGGATCAGCAGTTCCCCGATGCCGAGCAGGACCGCGGCGACCAGCCATAGCGCCCCGGCGCTGGCGATCAGGCCCTCCAGCGTCATGCGCCGCCTTGTTCGAACGCCCCGCGCGGGCGCCGGGTCGTGGTCACCGGCGTGGAGGTGGTCGCGTTCGGTGCCGCCGCGTCCTTCCCCAGCGCCTCCTTGGCCAGTTCGCCGATGCCGCCCAGCGTGCCGATCAGCTGCGTTGCCTCGACCGGGAACAGGATCGTCTTGGCGTTGGGAGAGGTGGCGAACTTGCCGACCGCCTCGACATATTTCTGCGCGATGAAATAATTGATCGCCTGGGCGCTGCCCGTCTCGATCGCGTCGGACACCATCTTGGTCGCCTTCGCCTCGGCTTCGGCGGCGCGCTCGCGTGCTTCCGAATCGCGGAACGCTGCCTCACGCCGCCCCTCAGCCTCGAGGATTTTCGACTGTTTCTCGCCTTCCGCGCGCAAGATCGCGCCGGCACGCGCGCCCTCGGCATCCAGGATGTTCGCACGCTTCTCGCGCTCGGCCTTCATCTGCCGGCCCATCGCGTTGACGATGTCCTGCGGCGGGCGGATGTCCTTGATCTCCACGCGGGTGATCTTGACGCCCCAGGGGTTGGTCGCGTGATCGACGACGTTGAGCAGCCGCACATTGATCTCGTCCCGCTTCGACAGCGTTTCGTCGAGGTCCATCGAGCCCATCACCGTGCGCAGGTTCGTCGTCGAGAGCGCCATGATCGCCATGTAGAGATCGCTGACTTCGTAGGCGG
>JBQCHA010000226.1:0-7738 GCA_051955175.1 Sphingomonas sp. | reverse complement strand
GCGTTTGGGGCGGGGTCGGGGTCGCGACCGGCGCCGCGCGGCGCGCCGCGTGCGCCGCGCAGAGGATGAGCGCATCTGGAACGTCTCGCATCGTCAGTGATGTTGCTGCAGCCGCCGCCCTAGCGGCGGGCGGCGGCGAGCGCTTTCCGGACGAACCTGCTCCCTTGACCCGCGGCTCGGTTCGCGGCCGCTTTTCCTTTGGGGCGCGTCTCGTTAAAGCGCCTCGCCATGCGTGACCTGCCCAAGACCTTCGACCCCGCCGCTCTCGAATCCCGCTGGTACAGCCACTGGGAAGAAACCGGCCAGTTCCATCCCGAGCGCCCTGGCGCCGAGCCCTGGACGATCGTCAACCCGCCGCCCAACGTGACGGGCAGCCTGCACATCGGCCATGCGCTGGACAACACGCTGCAGGACATCCTAGTCCGCCATGCCCGGCTGCAGGGCAAGGATGCGCTGTGGGTGGTCGGCACCGACCATGCCGGCATCGCCACGCAGATGGTGGTCGAGCGTCAACTGGCGGCGCAGCAGGACAAGCGAACCAATTACACGCGCGAGCAGTTCGTCGCGAAGGTCTGGGAGTGGAAGGCCGAGAGCGGCGGCCAGCTCACGCAGCAGCTCCGCCGGCTGGGCTGCTCGATGGACTGGGCGCATGAGCGCTTCACGATGGACGAGGGCTTCTCGAAGGCGGTCCTCAAGGTGTTCGTCGATCTCCACCGCGAAGGGCTGCTCTATCGCGACAAGCGGCTGGTCAATTGGGATCCGGGCCTCGGCACCGCGATCAGCGACCTCGAGGTCGAGAATCGCGAGGTGCAGGGCAAGTTCTGGCACCTCAGGTATCCGCTGGCGGACGGCTCCGGCGTCATCCAGGTCGCGACCACGCGGCCCGAGACGATGCTGGCCGACATGGCGGTCGCCGTCCACCCCACCGACGAGCGCTATACCGCGCTGATCGGCAAGAAGGTGAAGCTGCCGATCACCGGCCGCGAGATCCCGATCGTTGCCGACGAGCATGCCGATCCCGAGCTCGGATCGGGCGCGGTGAAGATCACGCCCGGGCATGATTTCAACGACTTCGAGGTGGGTGTTCGCGCCGGGATCAAGCCGGCCGAGATGCTCAACATGCTCGATGCCAAGGCGCAGGTGACGCAGACCGCCGACGGGTTGATCCCCGCGGCGCTGATCGGCCTGGATCGCGTCGAGGCGCGCAGGCAGGTCGTCGCGCTGCTGGAGGAGCAGGGCTTCCTCGAACGCGTCGAGGACCGCGTGATCCAGACGCCCTACGGCGACCGCTCGGGCGTGGTGATCGAACCGTGGCTGACCGACCAATGGTATGTCGACGCCAAGACGCTCGCCCAGCCGGCGATCGAGGCGGTGCGCACGGGCAGGATCAAGATCGTGCCCAAGACGTGGGAGAAGACCTTCTTCAACTGGATGGAGAACATCCAGCCGTGGTGCGTGTCACGCCAATTGTGGTGGGGACATCGGATCCCGGCTTGGTATGCCGAAGACGGCCAGATCTTCGTTGCGGAAACCGAAGAGGAGGCGCAGCGGCTCGCCGGCCAGGGTGTGGCGCTGCGGCGCGACGAGGATGTGCTCGACACCTGGTTCTCCTCCGCTTTGTGGCCGTTCGCGACAATGGGCTGGCCCGATACCGACGTGAAGGCCGCCGGCCGCTACCCCAATGACGTGCTGATCTCCGGCTTCGACATCCTGTTCTTCTGGGACGCACGGATGATGATGCAGGGTTTGCACTTCATGGAAGATGTGCCGTTCAAGACCCTGTATCTCCACGGGCTCGTGCGCGCCGCCGACGGCGCCAAGATGTCGAAGTCGAAGGGCAACACGGTCGATCCGCTCGGCCTGATCGACCAATATGGCGCCGATGCGCTGCGCTTCTTCATGGCGGCGATGGAAAGCCAGGGGCGCGACATCAAGATGGATGAGAAGCGCGTCGAGGGCTATCGCAACTTCGCGACCAAGCTGTGGAACGCCGCGCGCTTCTGCCAGGCAAACGGCATCGGCGCGAGCGCGACGCTGGAAGCGCCGCAAGCAACCCACGCGGTCAACAAGTGGATCATCGCGGAGACGATCGAGACGGTCCAGGCGGTCGATCTCGCGCTGGCGGACCTGCGCTTCGATGGTGCGGCCAACGCCATCTACCAATTCGTCTGGAGCCGCTTCTGCGACTGGTACCTCGAACTGATCAAAGGTCAGATCGACGAGGAGACCAAGGCTGTCGCCGGTTGGGTGCTCGACCAGATCCTGGTTCTGCTCCACCCCTTCATGCCGTTCATCACCGAGGAATTGTGGCACGCGATGGGGCCGCGCGCCAACGACCTGATCGTCGCGCAATGGCCCAAGGCGGACGCGCGCGCTCTCGATGTCGAGGCGGTGAAGGAGATCGACTGGTTGATCCGGCTCGTCTCCGACCTGCGCACCGCGCGGACCGAGCTCAACGTTCCGCCGGGCGCGCGCTTGCCGCTCCACGTCCGGGATGCATCAACCGGGACCGAAGCGCGGCTCGCCGGGCAGACGACGGCACTCGGCCGACTAGCGCGCGTCGATGTTGCCGCTGGCGAGGCGCCGGCTGGCGGTGCCGCGCAGGTGGTGGTGGATGAGGCGACCTTCGTGTTGCCGCTCGAAGGCGTGATCGACCTCGAGGCGGAACGCGCGCGCCTCACCAAGGCGATTGCGGCAGCCGAGAAGGAGCGCGATTCGCTCGCGGGCCGGCTCGGCAACGCCAATTTCGTCGAGCGCGCCAAGCCCGAAGCGGTTGAAAAGGCGCGTGCCGATCACGCCGACAAGGCCGCCGAGGCCGAACGCCTGCAAGCGGCCCTGTCGCGGCTGGGCTAGTCGCCGATCGCGTAGGTGACGATCAGCCGGGCGCTGGTGTCGATCGGCGCCGGCGTCAGCGTGACGCCAGGCGGCGGCGGCGGTGGCGGGGGCGGCGCCGGAACGGCAACGAGCGCGGTCACGCGGATGTCAGGTGGCGGCGAGCCCGACGCCTGCTCGTCCTGCACGGACAGCAGCCGGCCGAGATGCTCGCCGGAGCCCGAGGCGATCGCCTCGGCCTGCTGCTTCGCGTCTGCAAGGGCAGCGGCGGTGGCGCGACGGCGCGCGTCGGTATCGGCGACGAGATCGAATCCGCTGACCGCCGCATCTTCGGCACCGCGCTGCGCCGCGAGAGCGGCGGCGGTGCCGACCAGCTTGATGTCCTTGAGCCGGACGGTGGTGCTCAGCGTCGCGACATAGCCGATGATCGCACACGGCCCCTGCGACAGGCTGGCGCCGCTGCCGTAGCGATTGAGCTGGCAATCGCCGGCCCGCGCCACGTTCATCTCGACATTGCCGGTCTGCACCTCGACCTGGCCATGGGCGAGGTCGCCGAGCCCGGCGACGATCGTCTTCTGCTTCGCCACCAGCGCCCTGGTTGCGTCGTCCGGCGTCTGGCGCTCGCCGCGCACCGAGAAGCGCATCGTCGCCACGTCGGGCGGCGTTTGCACCTCGCCGGTGCCGAGCACCCGGATCGTCGGCGTGATCACGTGCGCGCCGGGCGTATCCTGCGCGGCGCTCGCCATCGGCACGGCGACGCCTGCCAGAAAAAGCAGCATCTTCATCGGCATGTCTCCCCTGTTGCGGAGCACAGGAGAGCGCAGCGCGTCAGACTTGTCCAGCCGGGACCATCACCTCGATCACGCCGGCGGCGATGTGCGCGGTGACCGGCGTCGTCGCCAGCACCTCGCCGTCGATCGAAATCGGCAGCGGCGGCTCGGTCGCCACGCGCAGCGAGGTGCCGGTGAAATCGACCGTGTCGGCGTGCCGCGCGTCGAGCCGCAGCACGCTGGCCGCCCAATTCTTGAGCAGCCGGCGCTTGAAATGGCCGGTTACCGCCTGGACGATGATCTCGCCCGAGGTGACGCTCGCTTCCTCGACGACCTCGGCACCGCCGTGGAAGCTGCCGTTGGAGATGCGGACCTCCAGCGCGCGCACGCGAGTCGTCTTGCCTTCCTTCTCCACGATCAGGGTGAACGGCTTGAATTTGACATATTGCAGCGCCGCCCACCCGAGATAGCCGGCGCGGCCGAGATAGCGCTTCAGCTTGTGCGGCACCGTCTGGGCGATCTGCGGGCTGATGCCGATCGCCGCGCAATTGGCGAAATAGTCGCCGTCGACCATGCCGAGGTCGATCCGTTGCAACCTGCCCGTGCGGATCACCTCGACCGCGCCCGCGATGTCGAGCGGAATGCCCAGCGTGCGGGCGAAGCTGTTGGCGGTGCCGAGCGGCAGCACGGCAAGGGCGGTCGAGGTGCCGACCAGATGATCGACCAGCCCGCTGACCGTGCCGTCGCCGCCGCCCAGGATCATCAGGTCGGGCGCCTTCGCCAGCGCGCGACGCATCGTCGCGTCGAGCTCGTCCGGGTTGCGCACGGCATGGGCGTCGACGGGGAAGGGCAGCCCTTTCATCGCCTTGCAGGCCTGTTCGAACAGGTCCTGGCCCTTGCGGGACTTGGCATTGACGATCATTGCCGCCGATCGGATCGTCATCGCATGCTCCTTATGGTCGCGCCCGCGGCGCCGTCCCGGAGGGTCCATAAGTCGGATCGGCAAGCCCCGTCGAGTGCGGCGGGCGCGCAGCGGCCACTTTCCTGCTGCGCTTGGCCTCTCGACCGGCCCCGTTCGACATCCCGCCGATGGTGCCGAGGCGCTTGCGCTTGCCGTCGGGGCGGCCCAAGTGAAGGCGCATGAGCCATTATCCCGCGCTTCGCCTCCGCCGCACCCGCGCTGCCGCGTGGAGCCGGCGGCTCCATGCCGAAACGGTGCTGACGCCCGCCGACTTGATCTGGCCGCTGTTCGTCGTCGAAGGCGAGGATGTCGAGCAGCCGATCGCGAGCCTTCCCGGCGTGTCGCGCTGGTCGGTCGATCGCATCGTCGCGCGCGGGCGCGAGGCGCGCGATCTCGGCATCCCGTGCCTGGCGCTGTTTCCCTATACCCAGCCCGACCGGCGCAGCGATGACGGGCGCGAGGCGCTCAATCCCGACAATCTGATGTGCCAGGCGATCGAGGCACTGAAGGACACCGTGCCGGAGGTCGGCGTACTGACCGACGTGGCGCTCGATCCCTACACGACGCACGGGCATGACGGCCTGCTGGACGAGGCGGGCTACGTGATGAACGATGCGACCGCCGAAACGCTGGTGGGCCAGGCGCTCAACCAGGCGCGCGCCGGTGCCGACATCATCGCGCCGTCGGACATGATGGACGGCCGCGTCGGCATGATCCGCGAGGCGCTGGAGGCGGAGGGCTTCGCCAACGTCCAGATCATGTCCTACGCCGCGAAATACGCCAGCGGCTTCTACGGCCCGTTCCGCGATGCGGTGGGCAGCAGCGGTCTCCTGAAAGGCGACAAGAAGACCTATCAGATGGATGCCGCCAACTGGCAGGAGGCGCTGCGCGAGGTGGAGCTCGACCTCGCCGAGGGCGCCGACAGCGTGATGGTCAAGCCAGGACTGCCCTATCTCGACATCGTAACACGGGTGAAGGAGCGGTTCGAAGTGCCTGTATTCGCCTACCAAGTGTCAGGCGAATACGCGATGATTGAGGCTGCGGCGGCATGCGGGGCCGGCGACCGCGACGCGCTGGTGCTGGAGACGCTGATGGCGTTCAAGCGTGCCGGTTGCGCCGGGGTGCTGACCTACCACGCGGCGCATGCCGCGCGGCTGCTGGCGGCCTGAGCCGCCGCCGCGGCGCTAGAACGTGCTGGTCAGGCTGAACGACAGGCGCGGGCTTTTGTCGCCGCTGTCGTAGCGATCGGCATCGATCGGGAACGCCGCCTCCAGCTCCAGGCTCAAGTGCTGCGTGAAGGTCAGCCGCGCGCCGGCGCCGGCCGAATAGAGGTCGCCGGTGCCGAAATCGGTCTTCAGGTTGCTGACATAGCCGGCGTCGGCGAACGTGTAGAGTTGCGCCCAGCGAACGAAGCCGTGATTGCGGTTGATCAGCCGGGCGCGCAGCTCGGCCGAGCCGAGCACGCCCTCATCGCCGGTCCGTTCGCTCCAATTGTAGCCACGGCCGAAATAGGGGCCGCCGATCGTCAGCTGCTCGACCGCCGGCAGCGGATCGGTGGTGAGCTGGCTGGTCGTCGCCAGGCGCGCGCTGATCGGGCCGCTCAGGTCGCCCTCCCAATTCGCCCAGGCGCTGACCATGGTGAAGTCCGACCCGCCGTCGAACCGGGTGGCGAGCGGATAGTCGCGCCGCGTCGCGCCGAGCGCCAGGACGCCTTGCGTGACCGCACCGCCGGCGCGCAGCCGGCCGCCGGCGAGCGGCGCATAACCGTTGATCGAGGCGCTGACCGTCGTCACGCGATCCCGGCGGACCAGCGTGCCGTTCCACCATTCGTCGACGCCGATGCGGTCGCCCTGCAGCATCAGCCACAGGCTGTTCTTGGCGCCGCGCAGCAGTGGCTGCGCCACGCTGATACCGATGCTGTCGCTCTCGCCGCGCGGATGGTAGCTGTGCCACGGACCGCCCGAATGGGTTTCGCCGTAGCTGCCGTAGACGGCGAACTCGGTGCCCGATGCGGTCGGCTGGATGGCGTAGCGACCATAGAGCGCGACCAGCTCATGCGGCTGGAGCGGCGTGGCCAGGCCCTGGAACGTCACCTGGTCGTTGTTGGACAGAAGGTCGTTGACGTTGACGGTGAGGCGCGTGCGCTCGGGGCCGAGTGCCTCAAGCCCACGATTGTCCAGCGCCGCGCTGCCGCTAACCCGATCGAAGCCGACCGGCACGATCAGCACGCCCTTGCCGCCCTCCATGGCATAGCGGACCTTGCCGATGGTGACGCCGGGCAGGTCGGCGGCGAGCATCAGGCGGCGTTCCACCTCGGCGCGCGTCGGGGCATGCCCCTGCAGCGGACTCAGCACTTCGGCGACGGCGGACCGGACGGTGCCGGTCTGGCGGATTTCGTCGACCTGACCTTCGTCCAGCGCGATATGCAGCACGCCGGCAGTCAACGTCTGCGGCGGGATCGAGCTGTGGGCGAACAGATAGCCGTGCGCGCGGGCGACGCCTGACACGGCGGTCAGCAGGTCCTGCAGATCGTCCTGCGAGAGGCGGTGGCCGATGTAGGACGATATTGCCGTCATGATTTCGGCCGGTGGCAGGTCTTCGCCGCCGTCAACGCGGATCGCACCGGCAAGAATGCGGGTGGGCAACGGCGCGGCGCTGCGGTCCGGCGGCGTCTCGATCTCGGTTTTTGGCCGCGGCGCGGGCGCTTCCGTCGGCTCGTGGACGGCGCGGGTCGCGATGCCGGGGTCGATCGGCTCGGGCATGGTCTGGCTCTGCGCCTGCGCCGGGAGCGGCGCGGCGGCGATCATCGCGAGGAGCAGGGGAATTACGCGGCGGTACATCATCCGACCACCCGTTAACCATCGATCGTTGCCAAATCTTTTACGCCCCGGCGCTATCGACTCGTTTTTCTTCGGCGCGCGGGGGCGCTCGAAAACAGGAAGGTGTTTAGGATGAGGATGTTCAAACTCGCGCTGCTGAGCGGCGTGTGTCTCGGTACGGCGGCTCATGCGGCCGCGCCGAGCTGGACGATTTCGGAGGCCTCATCGGGCGTGGTCGTGGTGCATGCGGGCGTCTCGACCGTTGCGGCGCGGGGCGGGCATCTGCAGGCGGGGGATATCGTCAGCACGGCGGCGAACGGCCGCGCGGTGCTGGTCAACGGCGACGAATATGCCGT
>JBQCHA010000225.1:0-3680 GCA_051955175.1 Sphingomonas sp. | reverse complement strand
CTTCGGGAACGACAATTCGAAGCCGTAATCAGCCGCGTTGAGCAGCAGCCAACGACCGACGGGCGTGTCGGCGAAGCAGTTCTCGACATCGGCACACCCGCCTTCCGGCCGCGTCGCGAAGTCGATGGCATAGCCGGTGGCGTGCTCGCTGTGCCCCGGCGGCGCCACGCTGATCGCCCGCTTGTCGGGATCGACGCACTCGCCGCTGCGGCCGTGCTTCTCGCAGAACAGGCGTTCCTGATGCTCCACGGTGCGGAAGCAGGAGACGCCGCGGAGGTCGGCGCCCAGATGCGCCTCGTGGGCAGCCGCGATCAGCCGCGTCAGATCGGGGATCATCGCCGGCTGCACCTTGCATTCCTGGCCGACGGCAAAGCCCTTCGGCGCATCGACCAGCACCGCCGGATCGGCCTCGGCATAGGCGATATGGCCATAGAGGCGCCCGTCGGGGGTGGTGGCGCTCGGCAGGTCCGCATTGCGGGCCAGCGTCGGGGCACTCGCGGCACAAATGAGCACAACCGCAGCCACGCCGCGCAGCAGCACCATCGCTCGGATCATGGAAACTCCTCAGGCCAGACGCGCGCTCTGGCATGCCGGCGCGCGCGGTGGCAAGGGGGGCAGGTGATGCTCAACGACCGGATTCTCTTCATCGACGGCGAGGCGATCGTACTCGACAAGCCCGCCGGCTTGCCCGTCGACCCGCCGCGCGACGGCAGCCTCAGCCTGGAAAACTATCTCGGCAGCCTGACCTTCGGCTTTCAGCGGTGGCCGCAGGCGGTGCACCGGCTCGACCGCGACACCTCGGGCTGCCTGCTGCTGGCGCGCAATCCCAAGGCGCACAAGCGCTTCCAGCGGGCGTTCGAAGCAGGCGAGGTGAGCAAGCGTTACCTGGCGGTGCTCGACGGCGTGCCGGCGGGCGAGGAGGGCATGATCGACCTGCCGCTTGCCAAGGTGTCGAGCGCCGCGCGCGGCTGGCGCATGCACGGCAACCCCGCCGGAAAGCCGTCGCGCACCCGCTGGAGGGTGCTGGCGGTCCGCGACGGCCGCGCATTGGTCGAGTTCCGGCCGGAAACCGGCCGCACGCACCAGATCCGTGTCCACGCGGCCGAAGGGCTGGGCGCGGCGGTCGCCGGCGATCCGGTCTATGGTCGCGCCGACGGCCCGATGCTGCTCCACGCTGCGGCACTGACGGTGCCCCGGCCGCCCAAGCCCGACATCATCGCCGAGGCGCCGCTGCCGGCGAGCTTCGCGGAAGCGGGATTCGGCGATGATTGAGGTGCCCGAGGAGGCGCTGGAGGAACGTTTCCTCGCCGCTTCCGGGCCGGGCGGGCAGAACGTCAACAAGGTCGCGACCGCGTGTCAGTTGCGGGCCGACGTGTTCCGGCTGGGTCTCGCGCCCGACGTCTACAAGCGGCTGAAGACGCTCGCCGGATCGCGCATGACGACGGGCGGTGAGTTGGTCATCACCGCGCGGCGGTACCGTACGCAGGAGGCGAACCGCCAGGATGCGCGCGAGCGCCTGGCCGAGCTGCTGGAAAAGGCGCACGAGCGGCCGACCAAGCGCCGCGCGACCAAACCGACCCGCGCCGCCAAGGCGCGCCGCGTGGATGCCAAGAAGAGCCGCAGCGCGGTGAAGGCCGCGCGCGGCAGGGTCCGTTTCGACTGAAGGAAGCCTATGTACCAGTTCGACATCGCCGCCGGATCGAAGGCGGAGCTCTACCGCGACCTCGTCGCTGCGCTTGACGCGCTTACCGCGGGCGAGCCCGACGCCGTCGCGAACATGGCCAATGCCGCCGCGCTGATCTGGCAATATCTGCCCGATCTCAATTGGGCCGGCTTCTATCGCATGGTGGAGGGCGAGCTGGTGCTCGGGCCGTTCCAGGGCAAGGCGGCGTGCATCCGCATCCCGCTGGGCCAGGGGGTGTGCGGCACCGCCGCGGCGACCCGCGAGACGCAGGTGGTGGCGGATGTTTACGCCTTCGCCGGCCACATCGCCTGCGATGCCGACAGCCGGTCGGAGCTGGTGGTGCCGATCGTGCGCGACGGGGTGGTGCTCGGCGTGCTCGACCTCGACAGCCCGCGCGCCGACCGGTTCGATGCCGAGGACGCGGCGGGCGGCGAAGCGCTGGCGGCGATCCTGGCGACGCGGCTGTAACTGCCCCAAAGCGGGACTCGTCGCGCTTGGCGCGTCGCGCCTCATGATGATAAGCAACCTGCTAATAACGCGCGCGTTGTCCGTCCCTCGCGTGATCGGCAGGAGAAACTTGAGCATGCGCATTCTCGTCCTTGCCGCGGCCGGCATCGCCGCGCTGACGACGGCTGGTCCCGCAATGGCACAACATGCTGCCGCGCCTGGCGCGCACTGGAGCGGCAACGGCGGCGGCCAGTGGCACGCCGGCGCGACCGGTGCGCAATGGCGGGGTGGCTCGGGCCAGTGGCATGGCGGCACGGCGGCGCACGGCACGCAGCACGGGCAGTGGCAATGGTCCGGCGGGCAGTGGCGCTGGCATGGCGGCGGCGCTCGGCACGACTGGGGCGGCCGCGTCGGCGGTCGCTGGATCGGCGGTACGCGCGCGCCGGGCGGGTGGAGCGGCTACCATCGCCCCGTGCGTGGCTGGGCGCTGCCCGGCTATTGGCTGGCCCCCAGCTTCTACGTCACCGATTGGGGAGCCTATGGCCTTGGCGCACCGCCTTATGGCTATCACTGGTCGCGCTATTATGACGATGCGGTGCTGGTCGACCAATATGGCCGGGTGATGGACTGGTCCGGCGATGTCGACTGGGACGGCGGCTATCAGGACGGCTACAGCGATCGTAGCGACTACGACTATGATTATAGCCACGACGTCGGGCCGGGCGCGGGGTATCCGCCGCCGCCGCCGCCGCGGTCGTCAGTCGAGGTGCACCGCTATGGCGGTGAGGGACCGCCACCGACCGTCGTCGTCCATCAAGGCCCCGATTGCGGGTGCGATATGGCGGCGACCGGCGGCTATTATTATCCCTCTGCCACCACAACGACCGTGACAGTTACCTCCGTTCCGGTTACGACGCGGACGACCACGACGACTTATATCGAGGAACAGGCGCCGCCGGTGGTGCATCGCCACCATGTGGTGCGCGTGTGGCATCGGGCACCCGCGCCGAAGCGGCACCGGGCGTCCAAGCTGTTGCGGCGCCGCTAGGCGTCGCCTCTGTTGACCTCGGGGGGAGCAGGAGCGGCGGCACGCCTCGCTGAACGAGCCGTCGCTTCTGCACCGGGGTCGACCGGGGCGGGGTACGCCGCGCGACGAGGCGCACGCGCACCGACAGCCATTCTCATCCCCAATCGGCGCCGGCGAAGGTGACCAGACTCTCGCTGCCGTCGGCGGCGAGGGCCGATACGCCGACGAAATTGTCGTCGACCGGCACGTTCTTCAGCACGGTGCCGGTGCCGTGCACGTCGAGCGAATGGGTCCAGTCCTGGCGGTCGTTGCGCCGCCAGTGCACGCGATAGGCGACCGCGCCCGCCACCGGCTGCCACTTCACCGTCGTATCGTCCGACAGCGCGCCGGCGATGGTCACGCCGGCCGGTGCTGCCGGCGCGCTCGCCACGCGGGAGAGCGAGGCCATGTTGATCGCGGTGATCTTCGCCAGATACGGGAAGTCCATCTTGTCGACCGTGTCGCCGTAGACGGTGCCGTGCT
>JBQCHA010000224.1:0-6040 GCA_051955175.1 Sphingomonas sp. | reverse complement strand
ACCGCCTTGGCAGCGAAACCAAGGACGATCTGGTCGAGCGAATGAACGCCAAGCTCGAGACGCTCGTTGGCAACAGCTACGAGTTCACTCAGCCGATCGAGATGCGCTTCAACGAGCTGGTCTCGGGCGTGCGCGGCGATGTCGCGATCAAGCTGTACGGGGACGATCTCGACCAGATGATGACCACCGCGGCGTCGAGCGGCGTTCGCCGGGCTCGGCCGGCGGCAGCTAGCGGGGCTAGCCCGAGCCTCTCTCGAACTCCTGAGGCCATCGCGGCAACTCGATCCCCGCTATCGCTCTCGAGAGGTCTATCCTGCGGTGCGACAGGGTGCCGGATGTGCCCTACATCCGTTGCGCGCCGGCGGCGCTGTCGCCAGCATCAGTCGCTGCCGCGACAGGTTTTTCTGTTTGGCAGGCCCGTTCGCTTCCCCCTGCTGCTTCCTGAAGCCGGTCGCGGATGTTGCACCCGCTCGCCAGTGTGAACCGCCGCACCTATGATGCGTCTACGGAGAAAAACCGCTGTTAGGCAGCGATGGGCGTCAACGCGTTCGCTCGAGCGGCCAGGGATGATGAGCAGCGTCACAGTCGGCGCTCATCGGCTACTCGCAACCGGAGCCGAGCAGCCAATGCTCAAGCACCCTAGACAAGATTCTTCAGCCCGAGCCCGAAACGCAAAGCCCCCCACGTCTTTGAACTTGTCTGGAGTTCTTGGCGTGCCCGGAACGATTCTGCCAACCCACGCTGCCTTCCTCGGCCGCACCGCCTGAACCCGCGACCGGCGCCCGATCCGACTATTACCCAAGGCGTCCGTCGCTGTACCTGTCGCCATATTTCAGTCGGTGCCGGCCTGGTGGCCTCGACTGCACGTCCACGCCAGGTGATCGCTATGGACTAGGTAACTTACTTTATGTCGCGGGTGACCAAACAGTGGCGAAACAGGCGGTTGTGATCCGCGATAGATGGCTACGATGGCCTTCGGTAACTCACCGCCTGTTGCTCCCCGGTCTCCTCTTCAGGGCCTTCTCCGTCGGCTGCGGTTGCACGCGAGGATCTCCGACGGTGACGCTGACGCGCTGCTGCAGCTGCCGGTCGAAATCGTGCAGCGGCGTCAGAACACGCATATCGTCAGAGAGGGGGACGAGACCAGCTATTGCAGTGTGCTGGTTTCAGGCTTTGCCCACCGGTACCGCATCAACGGCGAAGGTGATCGGCAGATCTTGGCTATCTACGTGCCCGGCGATCCGCTCGACCTCGACCATCTCTATCTGCCGGTGGCGGACGACACCGTTCAGGCGATCAAGGATTGCGTCGTCGCGCGAGTCAGACACGCGGCGCTTTGGGATCTGGTGCGCGGCCGTCCCACCCTCTCCCAAGCGATCACATGCACGTTGCTGGTCGACGCGTCGGTGTTTCGGGAATGGACGCTCAATGTCGGCCGGCGGGATGCGCGGACACGGATCGCGCACTTGCTGTGTGAGGTCGCGGCACGATTGGAGATGCAGGGGTTCCACCTGAACGAAGTCCCGCTCCCGCTGACGCAGGACCATATCGCCGATTCGACCGGTCTGTCGGTCGTTCATGTCAATCGCACGCTGAAGGCACTGCATGCGGATGGGGTGATCGACCGAAAGGGCGCTCTGGTGATCCTGCCGAACCCGTCGAGACTTCGCGAGATCGCGGATTTCGATCCGCGATACCTCCACGTCGGCGAGGGACCACCGGAACGGTAGCAGTCCGATCACGCCAACCCATGTTGATCACTCTCGATATAGCCTGTGGTGATACATCGATCGGCGGCGTCCGCTAATGCTCGATCGCGGCCTGTTGGCTTCGCCCAAGCGGCGGGCCGTCCTTGCCGAGCGGGCAAGTGCAGCCAATTTGCCCGCTCGGCAAGAGTGCGAGCGGGGCGCCACACGAGGAGCCGCTCAACCTCGGCGCAACGGTCATATCGATCACCACATTTGAGGTCAGGCGAGCAAGTGAAGTGATGCCGTCGGCGGGTGTCGCAGGCCACCGAATGCCGCGATGCCAAGGCAGGGATCGTTGGGATCGTACTCTTGACTGCTGCTCGCCGGCAGACGGAGACCAAACGAGCGTTCCATGGGCAATCCGGCAAAGTGGATCGAGTGAGCGGACGGCGTCCGGGAATGCCAAACCGCCAGCCATACCGCCGTTCCGGAGGCCAACCCCGCGACAGATGTCGAAAGATTCCAAGATAAATATTGTTACATTTCAGACATCTATCTCTCGCCGTCGCGTGTTTTTGGATATGCCCGGATAGGCAAAAATCATTCCCACTCGATCGTGCCGGGCGGCTTCGAGGTATAGTCGTACACCACCCGGTTGACGCCGCGCACCTCGTTGACGATGCGCGTCGCGACGCGGGCGAGGAATTCGCTCGGGAAGTGGAATACCGCCGCGGTCATGCCGTCGGTCGAGGTGACCGCGCGCAGCGCCAGCACATAGTCATAGGTCCGGCCGTCGCCCATCACCCCGACGGTCCGCACCGGCAGCAGGACCGCGAAGGCCTGCCAGATCGCATCATACAGGCCGGCGTTGCGGATTTCCTCGAGGTAGATCGCGTCGGCCTTGCGCAGGATGTCGCAGCGGTCCTTGGTCACCTCTCCCGGGATGCGGATGGCGAGGCCGGGTCCCGGGAACGGGTGGCGGCCGACGAAGACATCGGGCAGGCCGAGCTCACGACCCAGCGCCCTCACCTCGTCCTTGAACAATTCGCGCAGCGGCTCGACCAGCTTCATGTTCATGCGCTCGGGCAGGCCGCCGACATTGTGGTGGCTCTTGATCGTCACCGACGGGCCGCCGGTGAAGCTGGCGCTCTCGATCACGTCGGGGTACAGCGTGCCCTGCGCCAGGAATTCGGCGCCGCCGATCTTCTTCGCCTCTTCCTCGAACACGTCGATGAAGGTCTTGCCGATGAACTTGCGCTTGGCCTCGGGGTCGCTGACGCCAGCAAGGCCGTTCAGGAACAACGTCTCGGCGTTCACATGGACCAGCGGGATGTTGTAGTGGCCACGGAACAGGCTGACGACCTGATCGGCCTCGCCGGCACGCATCAGGCCGTGATCGACGAACACGCAGGTCAACTGGTCGCCGATCGCCTCGTGGATCAGCACCGCCGCCACCGCCGAATCGACGCCGCCCGACAGGCCGCAGATCACCTTCCCCTTGCCGACCTGCGCGCGGATCTCCGCGATCTTCGCGTCGCGGAACTCGGCCATCGTCCAGTCGCCGGCCATGCCGCAGACGTGGCGCGCAAAATTGGCGATCAGCCGCGCGCCATCGGGGGTGTGCACCACCTCCGGATGGAACTGCATGCCGTAATAGCGCCGGTCGTCGTCGGCGATCACCGCATAGGGGGCGCCGGGGCTGGAGGCGACGATGCGGAAGCCGGGCGCGAGCTCGGTGACCTTGTCGCCATGGCTCATCCACACCTGATGCCGCTCGCCGTCACGCCACAGGCCGTCGAACAGGTCGCAGGAATCCTCGATCTCGATGAAGGCATGGCCGAATTCGCCCGAGTCGCCCCGCTCCACCGTGCCGCCCAGTTGCGCCATCATTGCCTGCTGGCCGTAGCAGATGCCGAGCAGCGGCAGGCCCGAATCGAGGATCGGTTGCGGGATCCGCGGGCTGCCGGCGTCCGGCACCGAGGCGGGACTGCCCGACAGGATCACGCCGCGCGGCTTCAGGCGCTCGAAAGCCTCCTCGGCGGCGTTGAACGGCGCGATTTCGCTGTAGACACCGGCCTCGCGCACCCGGCGAGCGATGAGTTGCGTGACCTGAGAGCCGAAGTCGACGATCAGGATGTTGTCCTGGGCATGATCCACCATGCCCCAGCCGCATAGCAGAAGGCGCGGCGGAGGGAAGCCCGTTGCGTGTGCGATCGGCGAAGTCAGGTCGATCAGCGCGGATCGAGCGTGTTAGCCGAGCTTGATCCCCGTCCATTGCGCGGCGAAGGCGAACATGTCGGCCGCCTCGGCGATCTGCTTGTCGGTCGGTTTGCCCGAGCCATGGCCGGCGCGCGTCTCGATGCGGATCAGGTGCGGCTTGTCGCCGGCCTGGGCATGCTGCAGTGCGGCGATATATTTGAAGCTGTGGCCGGGCACGACGCGATCGTCGGTATCCGCCGTCACCACCAGCACCGCCGGATAGGCGGCGCCGGCGCGGATATTGTGATAAGGCGAATAGCCCTGCAGCGTACGAAACGCCGCTTCGTCGGCGGGCGAGCCGTAATCGTCGACCCAATACCGGCCGGCGGTGAACTTGTCGAAGCGCAGCATGTCCATCACGCCGACGATCGGGATCGCCGCGGCGAACAGGTCGGGCCGCTGGTTGACGACGGCGCCGATCAGCAGGCCGCCATTGGATCCGCCCTGGATCGCCAGCCGGTCGGGCGTGGTGATGCCCTGCGCGACCAGATGCTCCGCGGCGGCGATGAAGTCGTCGAAACTGTTCTGCTTGTTGGCCAGGCGGCCGCCGTCGTGCCAGTCCTTGCCATATTCGCCGCCGCCACGGATGTTGGCGACCGCGAACACGCCCCCCGCCTCCATCCAGGCGATGCGGCTGGCGGCGAAGCCCGGTGATACGGGGATGTTGAACCCGCCATAGCCGTACAGCAGCGTCGGCGCCGGGCCGTCGGGCAGGTCGCGGCGGCCGACGACGAACATCGGCACCCGGGTGCCGTCCTTCGAGGTGAAGAACAGCTGCTCGACGGCATAGGCGTCGGGATCGAAAGCCACCTCCGGCGCGGCCCACACCAGCCTCTCCCCGGTTGCCACGTCGCAGCGGTGGATGGTCGTCGGCGTGGCGAAGCTGGTGAAGGCGTAGAAGGTCTCGGGATCGTCCTGGCTGCCGCCCAGGCCGCTCACCGAGCCGATGCCGGGCAGCGCCACATCCTCCAGCCGGCGCCCGTCGAGCGTGTAGCGTCGCACCTCGTTCTGCACGTCGCGCATATACTGGGCGACCAACACGCCGCCCAGGATCGCCGCGCCCTCCAGCACCGCCTCGTCCTGCGGCACCACCTCGCGCTGCGCGCGCGTGGAGGAGGCGACGTTCATCGAGACGATGCGCCGTCGCGGCGCGTTCTGGTCGGTCACGAAGTAGAAGGTCCCGCCCTCGTTGCCGGCGAGCGACCAGTGATGCTCCATGCCGCGCGCGATGATCCGCTTGGTCATCTTCGGCGAGGTAAGATCGATCAGCGTCAGTTCGTAACGCTCGTCGGTGCCTTCCGACGAGGAGACGAGCAGCCAATTGCCGTCGTCGGTGATCTGGGCAACGTGGTTCAGCCGCGGCCGGTCACGCGTGGCGAACACCAGCCGGTCGGCCGCCTGCTCGTCGCCGAGCCGATGGAAATAGACCGCGTGGCCCAGGTTGAGCTGCTGGAACGCCGCCCCGTCCGCCGGCTCGGGAAAGCGCGAATAGAAGAAGCCGGAGCCGTTCTTCGCCCAGGCGAAGTCGGAGAATTTCACCCAATGCAGTTCGTCGGTCTCGGCCTCGCCGCTGGCGACGTCGAGCACGCGCACGGTGCGCCAATCCGCGCCGCCTTCCTGGACGGTGTAGAGCAGCTTCGCCCCATCCTCCGACGGCAGCCATTCGCCGAGCGCGGTGGCGCCGTCATTCGACCATTGGTTGGGATCGATCAGGACCCGCCCGTCACCCTGCAGCGTCTCGCGGACATAGAGCACGGCCTGATTTTGCAGGCCGCTGTTGTGGACGTAGAAATAGCGGCCGCCCTTCTTCACCGGCACGCCGAAGCGCTCGAAATCGAACAGTTCGGTGATGCGCCGGCGGAAGCGATCGCGGCCGGGAAGCGTGGCGAGATAGGCGTCGGTCACGGCGTTCTCCGCCGCCACCCAGTCGGCGACGCGCGGATCGGTGCGGACGTCGTTTTCCAGCCAACGATAGGGATCGGCGATCGACTGCCCGTGGAGCGTGTCGACAACGTCTTCGCGTGTCGTGTCGGGATAGACGAGTTTCTCGGTCATTTATGGCGTCCTATCATCAACGTCCCACCCCGGCGAAG
>JBQCHA010000223.1:0-19813 GCA_051955175.1 Sphingomonas sp. | reverse complement strand
CCGCGCAGCGACGACGAGGTCGGAACGCTGGCCAATGCCTTCAACCGCATGACCAGTCGCCTGCAGGAGCAGACCGGCGCGCTCGAGAGCCGCCGCGCCCTCATCGAGGCGGTGATGTCGGGCGTATCGGCCGGCGTCATCTCGGTCAGTGGCGATGGGACGATCCGGCTGATCAATGCCTCGGCGGTTGCGCAACTTCGGCTCGACGAAGCAAAAGCAGTCGGCGCGCAATTGGCCGACCTCGCGCCCGAACTCGCTGATCTCCTGGCCGGCGACGCCCGCGAATCGATCCTTCAACTGACCACCGGCGGCGAGGCGCGGACGCTCGCGGTGCGGATCACCGCCGACGAGGACGGCCGAGTCCTGACCTTCGACGACATCACCCAGCAGTTGCTCGACCAGCGCCGCGCCGCCTGGTCCGATGTCGCGCGGCGCATCGCGCACGAGATCAAGAACCCGCTGACCCCGATCCAGCTCGCCGCCGAGCGCCTCCAGCGGCGCTATGGCAAGCAGTTCGAGGGCAACGACGGCACCTTCCATCGCCTGACCGAAACGATCGTGCGACAGGTCGGCGATCTGCGGCGCATGGTCGATGAATTCTCCTCCTTCGCGCGGATGCCCAAGCCCGTGTTCCGCGAGGAATCCTTGGTGGATATCGGTCGCCAGGCACTGTTCCTGCATGAGGTTGCCCATCCCTCGGTCAGCTTCCGGCTGATCCACGATGAACCGCCGCCGACGCTCGTGTGCGACCGTCGCCAGATCGGTCAGGCGCTCACGAACCTCGTCAAGAACGCTGTCGAAGCGATTGAGGGAAAAGGCGAAGGGGCCACCGGCGAGGTGATCATGACGCTGCGCCAGCAGGCCGGCACCACCATTATCGAGATCGCGGACGACGGCATCGGCCTGCCCAGCGAACGCAACCGGCTGGTTGAGCCCTATATGACGACCCGCGCCCGCGGCACCGGCCTCGGCCTCGCTATCGTCAAGAAGATCGCCGAGGAGCATTTCGGCGAGATCAGCTTCGCCGACCGCCCCGGCGGCGGCACGATCGTCACCATGCGGTTCGACGCGCATATGCTCGCCGGGCTGGACATCAGCGGCGAGGCGGCGCCGGATGATCAGGACGACGCACCTCTACCCGCCCTCACACGTAGTCGGACTTCGTAAATCATGGCCCTGGACATCCTCGTCGTCGATGACGAACTCGACATTCGCGAACTGGTCGCCGGCGTCCTGGAGGACGAAGGCTATGAGACGCGGGCCGCTGCCGACAGCGATTCGGCGCTGGAGGCGATCGCCACGCGGCGGCCCTCGCTGGTGCTGCTCGATGTCTGGCTGCAGGGCTCGCGGCTCGACGGACTCGACCTGCTCGACGAGATCAAGCGGCGCGATCCGTCGATTCCGGTGCTGGTGATCTCCGGCCACGGCAACCTCGACACCGCCGTCGCAGCGATCCGCCGCGGTGCAGCCGATTTCATCGAGAAGCCATTCGAGGCCGAGCGGCTGCTGCTGATGGTCGCGCGCGCGACCGAAACCGAACGGCTGAAGCGCGAGGTCGAGACGCTGCGCGCAAGCGTCGGCCGCGACACCGATCTCACCGGCAATTCAGCGGCGATCAACACCGTGCGGGCGACGCTGAAGCGGGTCGCCTCGACGGGTAGCCGGGTGATGATCATGGGCCCGGCCGGCGTCGGCAAGGAAGTGGCCGCGCGCCTGCTGCATGGCTGGAGCCAGCGCACGACGGCTCCGTTCGTCATCGTCAGCGCAGCCCGCATGACGCCGGAGCGCGTCGAGGAGGAATTGTTCGGGGTGGAGGAGGGGGGTGACCTCGTGCGCCCCGGCCTGCTCGAACAGGCGCATGGCGGCACCTTGTTCCTCGATGAGATCGCCGACATGCCGGTGGCGACGCAGGCGCGTATCCTGCGCGTGCTGACCGACCAGAGCTTCACCCGCGTCGGCGGCCAGCGCACCGTCAAGGTAGACGTCCGCGTCGTCTCGGCAACCGCGCGCGACCTCGCCATCGAAATCGAGGAAGGCCGCTTCCGGGAGGATCTCTACTATCGACTGAATGTGGTGCCGGTCGAAATCCCGCCGCTGTCGCAGCGCCGTGAGGACATCCCCGCGCTGGTCGACCACTTCGTCGCTCATTATGCAGGCGAGCGGCGCGTACCGACGCCCGAGGTGGCGGCCGACGCCATGGTCGCGCTGCAATCCTACGACTGGCCGGGGAACGTCCGGCAGTTGCGCAATGTGGTCGAGCGCACCGTCATCCTGGCGCCCGGCGATCGTATCGGCCGCATCGATCTCGACCTGCTGCCCGCCGAGGTGTTGGGCGATCAGGGCGAGGGCGGGGCGGCGACCACGGCGATCATGGGCGCGCCCTTGCGTGAGGCCCGCGAGACGTTTGAGCGCGAATATCTGCGCGTCCAGATCCGCCGCTTTTCCGGCAACATCTCGCGCACCGCGAGCTTCATCGGGATGGAGCGATCGGCCCTGCACCGCAAGCTCAAGATCCTGGGGATCACGGATATCCGCAACGACGACTAGGATGTCGGATATGGACGTCGGCGCCATCCGGCCCTAGATTGGGCGCCGTCACGCATGCCGCGTGACCATCCGACGCCGGGAACGGCGCAATCGCGGGCACATGACCCGCCAATAAGAAGGACCCTTTGATGGCCGACAAGCAAACCTCGCTCCAGGACCTGTTCCTCAACGCGCTGCGCAAGTCCAAGGCCCCGGTGACCATGTTCCTGGTCAAAGGCGTGAAACTGCAGGGCATCGTCACCTGGTTCGACAATTTCTCCGTGCTGCTGCGTCGCGACGGGCAGTCGCAGCTGATCTACAAGCACGCCATCTCGACGATCATGCCGTCGGGCCCGATCGACGTCGCGACGATCACCGAGCAGATGGGCGAGCCGTCGAAGAAGCAGCCGTTGCTTCAGGAAATCTTCCTGAACGCGGTGCGCAAGTCGGATGACAACGTCACCATGTTCCTGGTCAACGGCGTGATGCTGCAGGGCCAGATCGCGGCGTTCGACCTGTTCTGCATGCTGCTTCAGCGCGAAGGCCTGTCGCAACTGGTCTACAAGCACGCCGTTTCAACGGTGCAGCCGGCGCACCCGCTCAACCTGGCGGATGAAGCCGCCGGTTCCGACGCTTCTTGAGCACGGGATTTGAACGCGAGCGCGGCGAGTTCGCACGCGGCTCCCGCGCCATCGTCGTCTTCCCTGACCAAGGGGATTCGAGCCGCGATGCCGACGCGCGGCTGGAGGAGACCGCGGGCCTCGCAGCCGCGATCGGCATCGTCGTGGCCGACAAGGTTGCGCTTCGCGTCCGCAATGCGAAGCCGGCGACACTGATCGGCTCGGGTCAGGTCGAGGCGCTGGCCACCAAGGTTCAGGCCGAGCAGGCCGATCTAGTGATCTTCGACGCGGCGCTGACGCCCGTGCAGCAGCGCAACCTGGAAACCGCGCTCGGCGCCAAGGTGATTGATCGCACCGGCCTGATCCTGGAGATTTTCGGCGAACGCGCGGCGACGGCCGAAGGGCGACTGCAGGTCGAGCTGGCGCATCTTGACTACCAGGCGGGCCGTCTGGTCCGCAGCTGGACCCATCTCGAGCGGCAGCGCGGCGGCTTCGGCTTCCTGGGCGGCCCGGGCGAAACGCAGATCGAGGCCGACCGCCGCCTGATCCGCGACCGCATGGCGCGGCTGCGGCGCGAGCTCGACCAGGTGAAGCGCACCCGGGGCCTGCATCGCGAGCGTCGGCAACGGGCGCCGTGGCCGGTGATCGCGCTGGTGGGCTATACCAACGCCGGAAAGTCGACGCTGTTCAACAGGTTGACCGGCGCCGACGTCATGGCCGAGAACCTGCTGTTCGCGACGCTCGACCCGACGCTGCGGCAGGTGCAGTTGCCTGGCATCGACAAGGCGATCCTGTCGGACACGGTGGGGTTCGTCTCCGAACTGCCGACGCAGCTGGTCGCCGCCTTCAAAGCGACGTTGGAGGAAGTGATCTCCGCTGATCTGCTGATCCACGTGCGCGATATCTCGCATCCCGACAGCGAAGCGCAGCGCGCCGACGTCGAAGCGGTGCTCGCCGATATCGGCGTCGAGGAAACGACGCCGCGGATCGAAGCGTGGAACAAGCTGGACCTGCTCGACGCGGTCGAGCGCGAAGACGTGGAAGATGAGGCGAGGCGGCGGGAGAACGTCGTGGTCGTCTCGGCGCTGACCGGGGAGGGGGTGGACACGCTCGTCTCCCGTGTCGCGGAGCAACTGACCGCCGGTCACCGCCGCTACCGCATCGAGCTCGACCCGGCCGATGGCGCCGGCGCCGCGTGGCTTCACCAACATGGCGAGGTGCTCGACCAGGACGTCGAGGGCGATCGCGCGATCTACGAGGTTCGCATGGCGCCGCGCGACTACGAGCGGTTCGAGACACGCGACGGCAAGGATTGACCGCGGCGCAAGCGCCGCATCAGCGACGCTTCACGGCGTTCCAGAGCGCTTCCTTATCATCGAGCGGCAACGCGGCGAAGGCCTCCCCGGCTTCTGCCTCCATCGCGCGGAAGCGGCGCTCGAACTTGGCGTTAGCGGCGCGTAGCGCCCCCTCTGGATCGACGCCCAGCTTGCGCGCCCAATTGACCACAGCGAACAGCAGGTCACCGATTTCTTCCTCGACCTCAGCCGGGGTCTCGGCCGCGATGACCTCTGCCACTTCCTCATCAACCTTGGCGCGGGCGCCGTCGGCGTCCGGCCAGTCGAAGGCGACGCGTGCCGCGCGCTTCTGCAGCTTTTCGGCCCGGAGCAGCGCAGGCAGGCCCAGCGCCACGCCATCGAGCGCGCTGACGGGGTCTTCCCGCTGTCCCTTGGCGCGCCGCTCCTCGGCCTTGATCTGTTCCCAAAGGTGATGACCGCCCTCGGCACGATCGCCGAAGATATGCGGATGGCGGCGCTCCATCTTGTCGCTGATCGCCGTCGCCACATCGTCGAACGCGAAGCTGCCGTCTTCCTCGGCCATGCGGGCGTGAAACACGACCTGGAGAAGCAGATCGCCGAGTTCGTCCTTGAGCTCCGCCATGTCGCCACGAGCGATCGCATCGGCGACCTCATAAGCTTCCTCGATCGTGTACGGCGCGATCGTCTCGAACGTCTGCACCGTATCCCATTCGCAGCCGCGCTCCGGATCGCGAAGGCGCGCCATGATCGCCAACAGGCGCTGGATCGGCGAGAGGGGCGTTTCCGGCATCATGTGCACCTCAGTTCGATAATATACATTATGTAAAGTCAGGATGTATGGGCTGGCTGAGGATCGAGGATCAGCACGTCCCCCTCGACACGCCAGCTCCGCAGCTGCGACAGAAAGTTCATGCCGAGAATGTCAGTGTCGCCGAACGCCGGCGACACCACCACTGGCAGGTCACGTGCGGTGATCGTTCCAACCCGCAGGTCCCGAACGCTCGACCGCGTCACGGCGATGTCGCCGTTGGCGGTCGAGAGCACCGAACCGAACGGGCTTTCGTCGAGATCGAGATGCGCCGCGGCGGCCGTTGCTGCCGAAATCGCCGTCTCGGTGGCGCCGCTGTCGATCAGCATGCGCCGCCTGACACCGTTGATCTCCGCTGTCGCCCAGAAATGACCATCGTCGGCCTTGGCGATACGGACGGAGTCGCCGCTGACGTTCTGGCGATTATCGCCGATCGTCCGGGTCACCGCCGACCAGCCGGCGCCAATCCAATCGCGTCCCGCGACGAGCAGCAGCACCACGGCGAAGATGGCGATCCACACCGCCACCATCTTGAGCATGTTGCGCAGCGGTATGCGTCGGGCGAACAACGCCGACAGGGGCAACACCAGCATGAGCAACAGAAACAGCGCGTTGGCGCCGGTGTCGTTCACAGTTGGAACTCCATCCCGTCATAACCTGGCTCGACGCCCTCGGGCAGTTCTGAAGCCAATCGGGCATAGTCCATGGAGTTGTCCATGTGGACCAACGCGGTACGCCCGACAGCCAACTCCTCTGCCCAGCGCAGCACGGCGGCAAGCTCCGGATGCGTCGGGTGCGGCCGTTCGCGCAGGGCGTCGGCGATCCATACATCCACGCCTTGATAATGCACACGCATGTCATCTGTCAAGTCTTTGAAATCAGTGGCATAGCCAACCGATTTGCCATCCTGCGAGAAGCGCAGCCCGGCGCTGACGATCGAGCCATGGGGTTGGTCCACGACGCTGACCTCGATGTCGCCGATGGCCAATTCGTCGGGTAGCAGTTCCCCCGCCACGGTCGGCGGATAGCCATGCCGGCCGTCGAACACGTAACGGAATCGCTGGCGCAGCGACTCCAGCGTCGCGTGACGCGCCAGCCCGCGGACAGGGCCGCCGCGAACATGGAAGATCTGCCTCAGGTCGTCGATCCCGTGGCAATGATCGGCATGATCGTGCGTCCAGATGACCGCGTCGACATCGGCGACATCGGCGGCCAGCAACTGCTCGCGCATGTCCGGCGTGGTGTCGACCAGTATCCGCGTCGTTTCGGTTTCGACCAGCAACGAGACGCGCGTGCGTCGGTTGCGGGGCTCGGTCGGATCGCAGGCACCCCAGTCGTTTCCGATCCGGGGCACGCCGGACGAGGTACCGGAACCCAGGATGCGGACCTTCACGCGACCGTCTTTGCGAAGAGCGTGTGGAAATTGCGGGCCGTAACATCCTGCAGTTCCGTGACATCGTCGTTGCGTAACTCCGCCAGGAACGCGGCAGTGTCGGCGACGAAGCTCGGCTCCCCGGTCTTCCCTCGGTGCGGCACCGGCGCCAGGAACGGCGCGTCGGTTTCGATCAGCAGCCGTTCGATCGGCAGCCGCGCGGCGGTCGCCTGCAGGTCACGGGCGTTCTTGAACGTCACGATGCCCGAAATGGAGATGTAGAAACCGAGCTCCAGCGCGATATCGGCAAAGGCCTGGCTGGCGGTGAAGCAGTGGATGACGCCGGGATAGGCCCCCTTCCCCATCTCATCGCGCAGGATGGCGGCGGTGTCCTCCTCGGCATCGCGCGTGTGCACGACGATCGGCAAGCCCGTCTCGCGCGCCGCCGCAATATGGGCGCGAAAGCTCGCCTGCTGGCGGGCGCGGTCGCTGTGGTCGTAATAATAATCCAGGCCGCTTTCGCCGATGCCGACGACGCGCGGGTGCTGCGCCCGCTCCACCAGCTTGGCGGTGTCCACGTGGCCGTGCTGGTCTGCCTCGTGCGGATGGATGCCGACGGTCGCCCAGACGTCGGGCTCACGCTCTGCAGTGGCGATCACCGCATCCCATTCATTCTCCCGCGTCGAGATGTTGAGCATCGCGGTCACGCCCCGCGCTCGCGCACGTTGCAGCACCGCTTGCTGTTCCTCGGCCAAGCCCTTGTAGTTCAGATGACAATGGCTGTCGGCGAGCATCAGGCCGGCTCCTCCTCCGGCAGTTCGAGACGGGGGAACAAGGGCGTCGGCTGCGCCAGTTTGAAGTCGCTCTCGGCGAGCGGCGAATACCAATGGCTGACGATGCCGTCATAGGTCCGCAGGTCAGACGAGATGCCCATCGCATCGAGCAACTTCTCGGCGCTTTCCGGGATCACCGGGCGGATCGCAACCGTCAACATCGCGATCGCGATGTAGAGCGTGGCGAGTACCGTCTCCATTCGCTCAGGGTCTGTTTTCTTCAGCTTCCAAGGCGCTTGTTCATCGATATAGGCATTGCACGCGAACACCGCCTGGACCCATGCTTCGGTGGCCTGGCTCAGCGCGAGATCGGCATACGCTTGCGGGATCGTCTCGGAAACGGCCTTGCGGACGACGTCGAACAGAGCGTTGTCGGCATCATTGTGGCCGTGGATTTCGGGCAGGCCGCCGCCGAGGTTCTTGAAAATCTGCGTCAGCGTGCGCTGCGCGAGGTTGCCGAAGCTGTTGGCAAGATCAGAATTAGCCCGCGTTACAATCGCTTCTGCCGAGAAGCTGCCGTCGTTTCCGAAGCTGATATCCCGCAGCAGAAAATAGCGCAGTGCATCGACGCCGAAGCGATCGGCGAGGTCGACGGGATCGACGATGTTGCCGGTCGATTTCGACATTTTCTCGCCGCGGTTGAGGACGAATCCGTGGCCGAAAGTTTGCAACGGCAGCTCGATGTTGGCGGACATCAGGAATGCGGGCCAGTAAACCGTGTGGAAACGGACGATATCCTTCCCGATCAAATGGAGATTTGCCGGCCAGTAGCGCGCGAAGTCCCCGCCAACTTCGGGATAGCCGAGGCCGCTGATGTAATTGGTCAGCGCGTCGACCCAGACGTACATGACGTGGCCGGGGCTGCCCGGCACGGGTACGCCCCAATCGAAACTGGTCCGCGACACCGACAGGTCCGACAGGCCGCCCTCGACGAAGCGGAGGATTTCGTTGCGACGGCTTTCGGGCTGGATGAACTCGGGATGCGCGGCGTAATGGTCGAGCAGCTTCTGCTGGTATTTGGAGAGCCGGAAGAACCAGGTTTCCTCGGCGGTCCATTCGACGGGCGTGCCGTTGGGCGAGAGCTTGGCCCCGCCCTCCCCGTCGACCAGTTCCTTCTCGTCGTAGAATGCCTCGTCGCGGACCGAGTACCAGCCCTCGTAGCGATCGAGATAGAGGTCGCCTGCGGCCTCCATCGCCTTCCACAAGGCCTGGCTGGCGGCGTGGTGATCAGGCTCGACGGTGCGGATGAAGCGATCGTAGGAGATGTTCAGTTTCGCCGCCATCGCTTGGAAATAGCCTGACATTTCATCGGCGAGCGCGCGCACTTCGACGCCGCGGGCACGCGCGGTCTGGACCATTTTCAGGCCGTGTTCGTCGGTGCCGGTCTGGAAGCGCACGTCGCGCCCCGCCTGGCGGTGGAAGCGCGCGATCGCGTCGGCGGCGATCGCCTCATAGGCATGGCCGATATGCGGGCGGGCATTGGGATAATTGATCGCGGTGGTGATGTAGAAGGGCTCGGCCATGCGCGGCTGTTAGCCGATCGATGCGCGGGGGCAAAGGGGTGCGATGGGCAGAGGTTCCGTCATTGCGAGCGGAGCGAAGCAATCCGGAGTGACCGCCGGCGGACCTGGATTGCTTCGTCACTGCGCTCCTCGCAATGACGAGTTCGTCAGGAAGCAAGTCTCGCAACCAGCCCCGCCATTTCATACACGCTCGCGCGCTGGTCGAGCGAGAGGCCGCGGGCACTGGCCGCCAGCGCACGGGCGGCTTCGTGGGCGTCGAGGGCGGTTCGCAAGGCCTCCCCTGCCCGCGTCGTCGCGGCCTCGGCGATGAAGGCGGGGGCGCGGTCGAGAAAGGCTTCGTAGCGTTGCTGCTGGGCCTTGAAGGCGAGCAACTTCGCCAGTCTGGAGCGCTCGGCGTTAGTCGGGTCGCCGGTGGCGGCGATCGTCTGGAGCGCCTTGTCCATGCCGGCGATGTCGAGGCCGGCGAAATCGAGCGCGCGGCCGAGCGAGCCCTTGGCGCCCGCGACGATGGCGGCGATCTCCTCAGGCGGCGCCTCGGGCATCCGGCGGGCGAGCTCGTCGGCCAGCACGTCGGCATGCAGCGGCTCGAAGCGCAGGATACGGCAGCGCGAGCGGATCGTCGGGAGCAGGCGGCCGGGCGCGTGGCTGACGAGGAGGAAGATAGTGCCGGCGGGCGGCTCCTCGAGGTTCTTGAGCAGCGCGTTGGCGGCGGCGCGTTCGAGGTCGTCGATCGCGTCGATGATGACAACGCGGCGCGGCGACAGCGAGGGCGTGGTCGCGAACAGGGGCTGCAGGCTTCGGACCTGCGCGATCGGGATCGAGCGCGCAAGATCCTGGTCGGGCTTGTCGGGATCCTTGGGCTGGCGCTGGAGGACGCGGTAATCGGGGTGCGAACCGGCTTCGATGAGGGCGCGGGTGCGGACGCCGGCGGGAAGTGCCAGTTCCTCTTCGTCACTGCTCGGCGTCGAGGGGAGTTCGTCTGCCGCCTCCGCCAGCATGCGCATTGCGGCGAGGCGGGCGAAGGTTCCCTTCCCCACGCCTTGCGGGCCGGCGAAGAGCCAGGCGTGATGGAGAGCCCCGCCGTGAATGGCGGAGAGGAAGGTATGCTGCGCCCGCCGGTTACCGATGAGTGACGTCATGGCAGCAGGTCGACGAGACCCGCCAGCAGGCGATCGGTCACTGCTTCGGGCGTGCCGGTGGCGTCGATCAGCCGAATGCGGTCGGGTTCATCATGGGCGAAGCGGCGAAAGGCCTCTGCCACGTCGAGATGGAACCCCTCCCCGCGCGCTGCGAAACGATCGGCGGCGGCGCCGTCGCGACCGGCGGCGCGGGCGGCACCCTCGTCATGCGGCACTTCGAGCACGAACGTGCGATCGGGCAGCAATCCGCGCGAGCCGAAGGCGTGCAGCGCCAGGATCGCGGCATCATCGATGCCGCCGGCCAGCCCCTGATAGGCTCGACTCGAATCGATGAAGCGGTCGCAGATCACCCAGGCACCAGCCGATATCGCGGGGTTGATCCGCTTTTCGACATGATCGGCGCGCGAGGCGGCGAACAGCAATGCCTCGCCGTGCGGGCTCCAGCGCGTCACCTCGCCCTGCATCAGCAGCGCGCGGATCGCCTCGGCGCCCTCGCTGCCGCCAGGCTCACGAGTGACGAGCGTCTCGATGCCGCGGCTCTCCAGCGCGGCGGCGAGACGCTTCGCCTGGGTCGACTTGCCCGCCCCCTCCCCGCCTTCGAGCGAGATGAAGCGGCCCGGCGTCATGACCCGGTCCTCAAAGCAGCGTCAGCAGGCCGTTCCACGCGCGGCGGAAGAAGCCGGCCTTGCCGACGTCCTTGGCAGCGACCAGCGGCATGGTCTGCGCGCCGGTATCGGGCGTGGTGACGACGATGTCTGCGATATGCTGACCGGCCTTGATCGGTGCCTGGATCGGCCCCTGGTAGACGACCTTGATCTGCATATTGGGCGACGAGCCGGAGGGGATGGTGACCGCAATGTCCTGCGGCGCGACCAGCCCCACGGTGGTCGCGTCGCCACCCTGGACCTCGGCCTGCTCGACGACCTTGCCCTTGGCTGCCAGCGTCTTGTCCTGCCAGGCGTGGAAGCCCCAGTTCATGAACGCGACCGACTGCTGGATGCGCTGGTTGAAGCTGGTCATGCCGCCCATCATCATCACGATGCGGCGACCGTTCTGCTCGGCCGAGCCGGTAACGCTGTAGCCCGCTTCCTCGGTATGGCCGGTCTTGAGGCCGTCGGCGCCCGGCACGCGGCCGAGCAGCGGATCGCGGTTCGCCTGGGTGATGGCGTTGCCGCCCATCGTCTGGCCCCAGCTGAAATCGGGCTTGGCGTAGAACTGCTTGTAGAGGTTGGGGAAGTCGCGGATGGTCGCTTCCGCCAGCTTGACCATGTCGCGCGCGGTGACATGCGTCACGCCGTTGTCCGGCCAGCCGTTGGCCGTGCCGAAGTGGCTGCCGGTCAGGCCCAGCTTCTGGGCATTCTCGTTCATCCGCTGGACGAACGCCGCCTCGGTGCCCGACAGGCCGTCGGCGATGGCGATGCACGCGTCGTTGCCCGACAGCGTGATGATGCCGAGCAGCAGGTTGGCGACGCTGACCTGCTCGCCGGGCGACAGGAACATGGTCGACCCCTGGCTGTGCCACTGTTTCCAGGCGTCCGGCTGGAAGGTGATCTTCTGGTCGAGCTTGACGTCGCCGCGCTTCACCATGTCGAACACGGTGTAGACGGTCATCATCTTGGCCAGCGACGCCGGCGGGATCTGCATGTCCGGGTTCTTGGCGTAGAGGATCGCGCCGGTGTTCATGTCCTGCATGAAGGCGACGGTGGCCGGCGTGTCGAACGGCGGCGCCTCGGCCATGGTCGGGGTCGACAGCAGAAGGGCGGCGGCCGGTACGGCGGCAATCAGGGCTTTCATCGGGACTCTGTCTATCCGTTACGCTGGAGGGTGAACGTGTCAGTCCGCATGGACCACGCGTGCATCGCCATAGCCGTGCTTGGCCACGGCGTCACGTGCCTGTTTGGCCGCGGCATCGCTGCCGAACGGGCCGAGCTCGACGCGCCAGAAGCGGCCTGCGGCCTCGACATGGCCATGGATCTGGCGGGCGAGGCGGCGCGCGTTGGCCGCGTTGGAGAAGGCCGCGACGCGAACCACATAGCCGCCGTGAGCCGGCGCTGGTGCTGCGGCAGGCGCCTTGGGCGCCGGCTTTGATGGCGCAGTCTTGATGGGCGCCTTTGCCGCAGCCTGGGGAACCGAAGGCGGCTTCAGGCGAGGTGCGGCGATCGAGCCGGGCGCGTCACCGGTGACCGTCAGCGCCGTGGCAGCGCCTGGTCGTGGCAGCTGCGTCAGGCGCTCGCGCAGACCGGCCAGAAGCACCACCGGCGCGTCGAGCCGCGGCGCCGCGGGCCGTCCCTGGTCGAGCGCGACCTGATCGGCGGCGACCGGCGTCATCTCGCGAATGCGGACCGGCGTCGTAGCTCCCGTGCCCAACCCGAGCAGCCCCGCCGCCCCAGGCGACAGCTCAGCGAGCACGCCGGCGGATGCTGCGGGGCGCCGTTCGGTCCTCACCAGGATCGTCTTGCCCGTGTCGATGGCCGTGACCTCGGCATAACCGCCGACGGGCAAGCCGCTGCCCCAGGCGAGCACCGCATGGGCGTCTCCGCCCGTCGCGACCTGGGCATAACCGACGTCGTCGAACCGCGCGGCGTCGGCGCCGCTGCGGGAGGTGCCGCTAGGCCCCTGCCCGGCGGGAAGATCGGGCGGCGGCGCCTGGTCGCCGACCGGCGCGACCGCGGGCACCCCGGCCGCCGCATAGTGCTGGCCCAGCGCCGGCGCGGCTGCACCCACCAACGCGACGATCAACGCCCCCCGGGCGCCGCTATTGAGAAACCGCATCCGCCAACAGCCCCACCGATAGCGCGTAGAAGTTCGAGCAATTGTAATCGAGGATCACCCGGTAATTGCCGGTCAGCAGATAGGCGGTATTGCCCGGCCCATCCGGCTGCAGCAGCGTCGCCAGCATGTCGTTGTCGGCGGGCCAGGTCCGCGTCAGCGGCACGACGCCGAGCGCGCGCCATTCCGCCATCGTCTTCCATTCGCTGTGGCGCTGGAACACCTTGGTGCAGCGCGGCGCGATGGTGCGGCCCGGCATGGCATCGGCGTTGACGCTGGACGGTACCGAGACGGCGAAGCCCCACGGCTCCCCGCGGCGCCACCCGGCGTTGACGAAGTAGTTGGCGATCGACGCGAGCGTATCGGCGTCGCTGTTCCAGATGTCGGCGCGGCCGTCGCCGTCGCCGTCCGCAGCGAGGCGGAGATACACCGACGGCAGGAACTGCGGCCCGCCGGTGGCGCCCGCCCAGCTGCCCTTCAGCTGATCGCGCGCCACGCCCTCGTCGATCATCTTGAGCGAATCGATGAATTCCCGCTCGAACAGCGTGCGCCGGCGTCCGTCATAGGCGAGCGATGCCAGCGCGCGCGGCAGGTCGAAATTGCCGGTGTAGCCGCCGTAATTGGTCTCATTGCCCCAGATCGCCACCAGAATGCCCTCGGGCACGCCGGTGCGCTGCTCGATCAGCGCCGCCTTGGCGCGATTGGCGAGATAGGCGTCGCGGCCGCGCCGGATGCGCGCGGCATCGACATGCTTGATGCGGTAGGGCGCGAACATCGGGATCGGCGCGTTCGGATTGCTGCCCGGCTGCGCGCGGTCGAGCTCGACGACGCGGTCGTTCAGCGTCAGGTCGGCGAACACGCTGTCGATCGTGCGCTGCGACACGCCGGCGGCAAGCGCCTCGGCCCGCAGCGTCGAGAGATAGGCCTGAAAGCCCGCCTCGGTCTGCGCCGAGACGGGGCCGGCAGCGAACAAGCAGGCGCCGAGCGCCGCGATGAGCCTGCCGGAGGTTCTGATGGTCGATACGCCCCACATGGCGGCTTTACTGCCATAGCCGGGCGCCGACATGAACCCCTAATGCCCGTGCTGCTTGCACAAATCGCCGCGCTGCGCTTAAGCGACGGTGACGCGGAGAGGTGGCCGAGTGGTTTAAGGCAGCGGTCTTGAAAACCGCCGTGGGTTCACGCTCACCGTGGGTTCGAATCCCACCCTCTCCGCCACGCTGCCGGCCCCGCGCTCTCCTCTGCCAGCCTGCCCTCCGCTGCGGCCGCCGCGCGATCTTCGGCGCGACGCGGGTAGGCGCCGGCCAGGATGTAGCAATAGACGAGATGGATGGGCACGAGCAGCGAGCCATTCAGGAAATCATACTGGATGATGACGGCGAGCGCGGCGATCGCCGGCGCTGCGGTGCGCAGCACGCAGCCATGGATGAACAGCATCCAGATGACGCCGACGAACAGGCCGTATTCGGCGATCGCCTTGACCACCGGGTTCATGACGAGCTGATCGCTGTCCTTCGATTCCTTGCCGTTGCCCGGGCCGATGCCGGATACGATCGCGGTCCGGCTCTTGGTCAGCATGTCGACCATGAAGCCATAGGGCGCGATGAACCGGCCGTTGCCGCTGGAATTGGGCTTGTTAAGCTCGGTCGTGCGGCTGCTGAAATTCTTCCACACCGCGGTCTGTGAGGCGCCGGCCACCACCAGCAGCGCGCCGCCGATCAGCAGCACCATGGTGCGCCGCGAGAGGACGAAGGGGAACACCACCGAGCAGGCGAGCAACAGCACGAACCCGGTGCCGCCGAACGAGGCGAGCTGCGCGCAGATCAGCGTGATGATCACCGCCATGCGCCGGAACACGCAGATCTCGATGACGGCCGCCATCGCAAGGATCTGCGAGGTATGCGACGCCTCCAGCATGAAGAAGCCGTTGGGCTTCATATATTCGGCGCGCCAGGCGAGCGGCTGGACATAATTGAAGGTGTGGTAGATCGTGTCCTTCGGCATCCAGTCCTCGACGTTCGGGATCGGAATGCCGGCGCCCTGCAGCGCCCATTGCAGCGCGACCATCGCGGCGATGAACAAGGCAATTCCCTGGAACCGGCGCAGCACGACCAGGATGTCGTCGCGCGCCAGGGGGACGACAAAGACGAAGATCGCGTAGAGCGGGAAGGCCAGCAGCAGCGACTGGAACGAGAAGGACCGTCCGCCGCCCGCGACCAGCTGGCTCAGCACCATGCTGAGCACCAGCAGCGTAAAGAACATGAGGCGCGGCAGGCTGACCTTCGCCCAACCGGTGGCGACCAGCACGCCCAGACCGCCGATCATGATGAAGAGCGGCACCTCGATATTGCCGGGTATCGCCACCTTCTGCAGCAGCACGCTGGACCACAGCATGATCGTCAGCACCTTCACCGGGAAGCGGCTGCTGCTCTCGCCCTCCCCGGTGCTGAGCAGCGCGAGCAGCCGGAGAGGAGTATCCGGGGCAGCGACGATGCTTTCCAGCAGAGCAGTCCAATGGCCGATCATAGCGGCGATCGTCGCTCGATCGAACAGGTCGGTGTTGTAGGTCAGCCCGCCCGTCATGGTGCCGTCGGGTTGCTCGTCGATCTCGACGTGAAGGTCCATCTTCGCGGCGCCCGACGAGACCTCGTGTTGGGCGAGGCTCCATGCCTCGGGCAGGCGAGGCCCGGGCGACTGGATCGAGAACAAGGTCTGGAACAATGGGTGCCGACCGCCGGCAACGGGCAGCCGCAGGCTCCGCACCAGGCGCTCGAACGGCACATCTTTATGCTCGATCGCGCCGACGACCGTGTCGCGGACCTGATCCAGGACGCTGGCAAAGGGCGCGTCCGGCGTCGGCCGGCTGCGCAGCGGCACCAGGTTGAGGCAATAGCCGATCATGGTCCGCCGCTCGGCCCGACGGCGGGAGTCGGCGACGCCGCCGATGACGATATCCTCCTGACCGCTGTAGCGGTGCAACAGCACGATAAACGACGCGAGCATCACGATGTTGAGCGTCGCCCCGCGCGCGCGGCCAAGCGCCCTCAGCCGGTCGACCAGCGCGGCGTCGAAGTGGAACGGGGTGAGCGCGCCTTGCCAGCTCGGCACCGGCGATGGCGCGCGATCGACCGGAAGATCGAGCGCGGCGAGCGGCGGCTCCAGTTGCGTTCGCCAATAGGCGATCTGATCGTCGAACGCGTCGTCGCGGGCGGACTGGCGCTGCCCCAGCGCATAATCGCCATATTGCTCCGGCGGTACCGGAAGCTCGGGAGCGCGCCCCTCGGCACAGGCCTCGTACAGCGCGACCAGCTCCGGCATGATCACCTGGTGCAGCGACGCACCGTCGAAGATGATGTGGTGCAGCGTCAGGTAGAGCCGGTGATCGTCGTCGGCGAATCGGATGAGGCGACCGCGGAACAGCGGCGGACGGTCGAGCGCGAACGGGCGGCGGGCATCGCGGGCGGCGATGGCGAGCGCTTCCGCCTCTCGCGCGTCGGGATCCAGATCGCCCAGGTCCGTCAGCGGGAAATCGGCGTGGAGATCGTCGTGGACGATCTGGATCGGATCGCCGTCCAGCGCCGCGAACGACGTTCGCAATGCTTCGTGGCGCCGCACCAGCGCATCGAACGCGCCGATGAAGGCCTGCCGGTCGAAGCGGCCGCGATAGCGAACGGTGATCGGCTCGTTGTAGATCGGTACGCCGGCGGCGGCTTCGGCATGAAGCCACACGTGCCTCTGCTCCACGCTCATCGGCGGTGCCGGGCGGTCGGACCGGGCACCGTCGCCACGAGCAGCATCGTACCGTCGCGACAGTTCCTGCCGGACGGCATCGTCAACCGTTAGATGCATGCAGCGACTCCGTCGAAAGCGTCGGGACGACCCACAGTGCGCGCAGGCCCCGCAGGCTGAGATTGTCGCGCCATTCGCGTGGCCGGTCGGCGAAGCGAAGCGACGAGACGCGCGCGAACAGCGCCTCGTACGCTATCGCGCAGGCGAGCCGCGCCAATGTCGCGCCAAAGCAGAAATGCGCGCCCCAGGCGAAGGCGAGATGACGATTGGGGCTGCGCAGCGGATCGAACCGATCGGGATCGGCGAACACCGCCGGATCGCGGTTGGCCGCCGCCGTCATCGCCATGATCGCATCGCCCCTGCCGATCCGTTGTCCTCGCAATTCCAGATCATAGGGGGCGATGCGACCCGAGAACTGGCTGGGGCTTTCATACCGCAGCAGTTCTTCGATGCCCGACGCCATCGCCTGGGGGGTGCGTTTCATCGCGGCGATGGCGCCGGGACTGGCGATCAGGATAGCCAGTCCGGTGTTGATGAGGTGCGTGGTGCTGCCCAATCCGCCGACCAGACTGATCAGCACGTTGGCCATGATCTGCTGATCGTCGAGGCGTGCTGGCGCACCATCGGTGCCGAGCAGCATGCTGATCATCCCGTCGCGCGGGTGACGGCGCTGTTCGGCGAACGCGCGGGCGAGATAGTCGCTGATCTCCTCCAGCGCCTGTGCGATCTCATGCGCCTCGTCGCGGCTCTGGTGGAAATTGCCGATCAAATCGGCGAAGCGGTCGGACCATCGCTTGAGCTGCGGCCAATCCTCGATCGGCAGGCCGATGAGGTCGGTGGTGATCATCGCCGGCAGCGGCTCGGCAAACCGCTCCAGCACGTTCCATTCCCCCTCGTCGATCATGGTGGAGAGCAGGTCGGCGCACAGATCGGCCATTCGCGCACGCAGCTGCTGGACGCGGCGCGGCGTGAAGGTGGCGACGCAGGCGGTGCGCACCTTCATATGGTCCGGCGGGTCCATGAACATCATCATCCGCGACAAGACCTCGCCCGCCGGGGCGAGCATCGGCAGCCCCATCTGGCCGAAGGTGTCGGCGCTGGGCGTGCGCGCCGACAGGCCGACCTGGAACACGCGAACCACGTCCGAATAACCGGTGACGAGCCAGGTGTGCAGATAGGGGTCCCACACCACGCCGCCGGCGTCGGCGATCTCCCGATAGAACGGAAAAGGATCGTCGCGAACCGCGGGATCGAGCAGCCGGGCCAGGCTGAGCGGCCGCTCGCTGGAGGCGGCCAGGACGGTCATTTCACCCCCGCCGCCGACGCGGGTTGGCCCTGCCGGGCGATCCGCTCGTCGATCACTGCGGCGAAGCTTTCGATCGTCGGCGCCTCGAACAGGTCGCGCAGCGTCAGAGGAACGCCGAACGCCTCGCGCGACTGGATGACCACCTGCGTCGCCAGGATCGAATGGCCACCGAGGAGAAAGAAATCGTCCTCGACGTTGATCCTGCCGATCGACAGCACGCCCTCGACGATGCCGGCCAGGCGTCGCTCGGTCGGCGTCGACGCGGTGCGGCCGTCCTTGTCCTCGCCGCCGTCCATCATCAGCGGCATCGGCAGGGCGGCATAATCCACCTTGGCATTGCGCGTCAGCGGCATGCGATCGAGCAGAACGAAGGCGGCCGGGAGATAGCCGCGCGGCAGGATATCGGCGAGGAAGGTGCGCAACTCGGTCGGGCTGACCGCCGCCGACAACGCAGGGACCACATAGGCCGCGAGGTAGCGTTCGCGCCCCGGGTCATCGCGGGCAACGACGACGGCAGAACCCACCTTGGGATGGCGTTGCAGCGCCAGCGCCACCTCGTCCAGCTCGATGCGGACGCCGCGGATCTTGATCTGGCCGTCGACCCGCCCGCAGAAGGCGAGCTCGCCCGAGGGCAGCCAACGGCCGCGGTCGCCGGTGCGATACATCCGCGCCGCGGGCTGGTCGACGAACGGATCGTGCCGATAGCGCACTGCGGTCAGCTCCGGCCTGCCGCGATAGCCGCGCCCCACGCCCTTGCCGCCGATCCAGATCTCGCCCTCCTGCCCGCGCGGCACCGGCTGCTGCGCGTCGTCGAGGATGTGGATGATCGCGCCGGCGATCGGTCGTCCGATCGTCGGCAGCTGGCCGTCGTCCTCCGATGCGTCGCGCTTCGGCACCACGCCGGAGGTGGCGATGATCGTGCATTCCGATGGGCCATAATTGTTGACCAGCTCGAACGGCAGGTCGCGGCGCGGATAGGCGCGCAGCACGTCGCCACCGGTCAGGATCAGCCGCACCCGCGTGTCCTGCGGCCAGGCCATCTTGAGCATCAGCTCGGTCATGGTCATCGGGATGGTGGCGATCGTCACGCCTTCGTCGAGCAGCCATTGCTGCATGAGCTCGGGCGAGGTGCGTATCGTCTCGTCGACCAAGGTGATGGTCGCGCCGGCGGCGAGGTACGGCCAGATTTCGGAGACCGCGACGTCGAAGCTGAGGCCGATCGCGTGGCTGGCGACATCGGCGGCGGTGACGCCGAACGCCTCGTTGGTCCACCGCACGACGTTGAGCAGGTTGGCGTGGGTGATCTCGACACCGTTGGGCCTGCCGGTCGTGCCCGAGGTGTAGACGATATAGGCGAGGTCGTCGCCGGAAACGCTCGGCAGAGCGTCGAGCGGGGGCACGGCGCCGGCGGCCACCCCGACCGGCGTCATGATCGGCACGCCGGAGAAGTCGCTCGCCTGCTCGCCCGCGGCGACGACCGCCGCCGCACCGCTGTCGACAACCAGCGCCTGGCGCCGCGCCGGCGGGTCGGCGGGATCGAGGATCAGGAACGCACAACCGGCGTCGCCAATTCGACTTGCTGCAGGACGGCCTCCACGCGGGCACGGGCGCCGCTGCTCAAGGGCACCAGGGGCAAGCGGTAGACCTCTTCGCACAAGCCCATCCGCGTCAGCACGGCCTTGACCGGAATCGGGTTGGACTCGATAAAGTTGACGTCCATCAGGGGCAGGTAGCGATAGTGAATGCGGCGCGCGGCGGCGAAATCGCCAGCCAGCGCCAGCCGCACCAGCTCGGCCATGGGGCCGGGAATCT
>JBQCHA010000222.1:0-14273 GCA_051955175.1 Sphingomonas sp. | reverse complement strand
CCTTCTCGACATATTTGCGATATTCGTCGAGCGTGGTCGCGCCGATGCAGTGAAGTTCGCCGCGGGCAAGCGCCGGCTTGAGCAGGTTGGACGCATCCATCGCGCCGTCGCCCTTGCCCGCGCCGACGAGCGTGTGCATCTCGTCGATGAACAGGATGAACTCGCCCTCGGCGGACTTCACCTCGTCGAGCACGCCCTTGAGCCGTTCTTCAAACTCGCCGCGATATTTGGCGCCGGCGATCAGGCTGCCCATGTCGAGCGCCATCAGCTGGCGGTCCTTCAAGGTATCGGGCACGTCGCCATTGGCGATGCGCAGCGCCAAGCCTTCGGCGATCGCGGTTTTGCCGACGCCGGGGTCGCCGATCAGCACGGGGTTGTTCTTGGTGCGGCGCGCCAGGATCTGCACGGTGCGGCGGATTTCCTCGTCGCGGCCGATGACGGGATCAAGCTTGCCGGCGCGCGCCGCCTCGGTGAGGTCGCGGGCGAATTTCTTCAGCGCGTCGTAGCGGTCCTCGGCCGACGCGGTGTCGGCGGTGCGGCCGCCGCGCAAATTGGTGATCGCGGCGTTGAGGCCCTCGGGGGTAACGCCGGCGGTCTGCAGCGCCTTGCCAGCGGCGGTATTGAGCGACAGGGCGAGGGCGAGCAGCAGCCGCTCGACGGTGACGTAGCTGTCGCCGGCTTTCTGGGCGACCTGCTCGGCCTGGTCGAGCACGCGTACGGCGTCGTTGTTGAGCCCCGGCGGCTGCTGCGCGCCCGAGCCCGAGACGGCGGGGATTTTCGACAGCGCCAGGTCGTTCTCGCTGACCGCCTTGCGCGGGTCGCCGCCGGCCGCCTGGATCAGCCCGGCGGCCATGCCCTGTTCGTCCTCCCGCAATGCCGTCCGAAGGTGGTCGGCCGTGATCTGCTGATGGTTGAGCCGGATCGCGACGGTCTGCGCCGACTGGAGGAAGCCCTTGGCGCGGTCGGTAAACTTTTCGAGGTTCATGTGAGTCCCTGCTACCTTTGGTCGCTCGATAGATAGTGTTGCAATAATGCAACACAAGTGGGAATCTCCCGGATGTCATTGATAAGTGCGACGTGGTGCCCGCGGTTACAAGCGGCCGGGATCGGCGACGTCGCCTTTGTTGCCGCGCCGGATGCTTCCCGGTAGAGGGAGGCGGACGATCGTTGACGCGAACGTCAACCAACTTGCGCAAGGAGGCAGCAATGGCCGAAGTCGATGGCACGTGGGAATGCGTCACCAAGTCGCCGCTGGGTGACCAGAAGTCGACGCTGACGGTGGTGAGCAACGGCGACACCTTCACCGGCACCAATTCGGGCACGCTGGGCTCGGCCGACGTGGTCGACGGCAAGGTTTCCGGCAACACGATCAGCTGGAAGATGAACATGACGGTGCCGATGCCGATGACGCTGGAATGCGAAGCGACGATCGACGGCGATACGCTGACCGGCACGGTGGGCGCCGGCGCGTTCGGCAGCTTCCCGATGTCGGGGGTGCGCGCCGGCTGATCCGCTGACGTCCGGTTCCGCAAAAAGGCTCGCTTTCCTGCCGGAATGCGGGCCTTTTTATTGCCCCGCGCCGGGTTGCGGTCCATGGTGCGCGACCATCGAAGAGTCGTTTCCGAGGGGATTTCAATGACCAAGAAATGGGTGTTGGGCGCAGCGGCGATCGCTGCGCTGGCCGCCGCCTTGCCCGCCAGCCTGCAGGCGCAGGACCAGGACCGCGACGGCAGCGTCGCCACCGCCAACCAGCAATATGACGAGCGGCCGGCCAAGCTCGACGTCCCCGACCATCTCGCGGACTATACCCGCCGCACCGTCGAGATCCCGATGCGCGACGGCGTCAAGCTGCACACCGTCATCCTGATCCCCAATGGCGCGCACGACGCGCCGATCCTGCTGACGCGCACGCCCTACAATGCCGACGAACAGACCGGCAGCGCCAACGACGCGACCATGGCCGAGGCGCTGGCGCACAGCGACACGCCGGCCGACGTGGTGGTGGCGGGCGGCTACATCCGAGTGATCCAGGACGTGCGGGGCAAATACGGGTCGGAGGGCATCTACATGATGAACCCGCCGCTCCACGATACCAAGCTCAACCCGACCGATACCGACGACGCCACCGACACCTATGACACGATCGACTGGCTGGTGAAGAACCTGCCGCAGTCGAACGGCAAGGTCGGCATCCTGGGCATTTCCTACGACGGCTTCCTGTCGCTGATGGGCACGGTCGATCCCAATCCGGCGCTGAAGGTCGCGGTGCCGATGAACCCGATGGTCGACGGCTGGCGCGGCGACGACTGGTTCCACAACGGCGCGTTCCGCCAGATGAACATGTCGTACATCTGGGAACAGGAAGCGACGCGCAAGAACAGCAAGAAGTGGTACGATTCGACCTACGACATCTATGACGAATATCTGCGCGCCGGATCGGCGGGCGAGCTGGGCAAGGAGCGCAAGCTCGATCAGATCGGTTTCTGGAAGAAGATCACCGAGCACCCCGCCTATGACGCCTTCTGGCAGGCACAGGCGATGGACAAGATCCTGGCGGCGCGGCCGATCAAGGTCCCGATGATGCTGGTCGCCGGCGAGTGGGACCAGGAGGATATCTATGGCGCGCCGGCGGTCTACAAGGCGCTGGCGCCCAAGGATGCCAACCACGACATGATCTACATGACGCTGGGGCCCTGGTTTCATGGCCAGGAGATCCGCGACGGCAGCAAGCTGGGCGAGATCCAGTGGGATTCGGACACCGCGAAATGGTGGCGCTGGCACGTGCTGGCGCCGTTCCTGGCGCATTATCTGAAGGGCACGCCGATGGACGTCGCGCCCGTCACCGCGTTCCAGAGCGGCACCAACGAATGGCAGCGGCTGCAGCAATGGCCGGTCACCGCGCCGAACACGCCGCTGTACCTGAAGCCCGACAATGCCGTCGCGTTCGATCCGGCGTCGGGCGGCGACAAGACGATCAGCTACATCTCCGATCCGTCGCACCCGGTTCTCTACCAGCAGCGGCCGAACAAATCGACCTACGTGCCCGGGTCCAAATGGTACACCTGGCTGACCGACGACCAGCGCCAGGTGTCGAGCCGGCCCGATGTGCTGACCTTCACCTCCGCCGTGCTGACGCAGCCGGTGACGATCGCCGGACAGCCGGTGGTGCACCTGAACGCGTCGACCAGCGGCACCGATTCGGACTGGGTGGTCAAGCTGATCGACGTCTATCCCGACAAGGTGGCGAGCGATCCCGACATGGGCGGATACCAGCTGCCGATCGCGATGGACATCTTCCGCGGCCGCTATCGCAACAGCCTGGCCAAGCCCGAGCCGATTCCGGCGAACAAGCCGCAGAACTACAAGTTCGACCTGCCCAATGCCGATCACGTGTTCCTGCCGGGCCACCGGATCATGGTGCAGGTGCAGTCGAGCTGGTTCCCGCTCTACGACCGTAACCCGCAGACCTATGTGCCCAACATCTTCCACGCCAAGCCGAGCGATTACGTAACGGCGACGCAGAAGGTGACGGTGTCGGGGCCGAACGAAAGCTACATCGACCTGCCGGTGGTGAAGCAATAGCGGCTGCGCTAAAGGGCCGGGCATGGCTGACGCAACGCCCACCCGGCCCGCCATCTTGTGCGTGTGCCTCGGCAACATCTGCCGCTCGCCGCTGGCCGAGGCGGCGATCCGCGCCGAGGCCGCGCGCGCCGCCCTGGACCTGGAGGTCGATTCCGCCGGCACCGGGCATTGGCATGTCGGCGAGCCGCCCGACCTGCGCGCGCAGGCGGTGGCGCGGCGGCATGGCCATGACATTGCCGGCTATCGGGCGCGGCAGGTGTCGGCGGAGGACTTCCGGCGGTTCACCCACGTGCTGGCGCTCGATGCCGACAATTTCGCCGTGCTCGCACGGCTGCGGCCGACCGACGGCACCGCCGAGCTGGCGATGCTGATGGACGGGGTGCCGGGGCGCGAAGGCGATGCCGTGACCGATCCCTATTACGGCGGCGCCGAAGGGTTCGAAACGACCTGGCGCGACGTGACGGCGGCGGCAAGGGCACTGGTCGCGCGGCTGTCGGCGTGAACGACGTGGCGGCCGCGGTCGAGCGGCTGCTCGACACGCGCGTGGTGTCGTCGCGGGCGATGTCGGGCGGGGATTTGTCCGCTGTCTATCGGGTTGAACTGGCGGACGGGCAGGTCATCGTCGCCAAGATCGGCCCATTGGTCGCCGTCGAGGCGCGAATGCTTGCCGCGTTGGGCGCGAGCGGGGCGCCGGCGCCGGCGGTGCTCGCCGTCGAGGGCGAAATGCTGCTGATGACGCTGGTGCCAGGCGGCGGCGGGATCGGCGGCACGGCCTGGGACGATCTGGCCGCAGTGCTGGCGCGGCTGCATGACGGTGACGCCGGGCGCTACGGCTGGGATGAAGACTATGCGTTCGGCGCGGTGGCGATCGGTAACGGCTGGAGCGCCGATTGGCCGCGTTTCTGGGCCGAGCAGCGGCTGCTGTGTCATGTCGACCACGTCCCCGCGGCGCTCGCGCGGCGCCTCGAGACGCTGGCGGCGAGGGTCGGCGACCTGCTGCCGGCGCGGCCGCCGGCGGCGCTGCTGCACGGTGATCTGTGGGGCGGCAACGTGGTGGTCGACGGCGCGCGCATCCGCGGGCTGGTCGACCCGGCCTGTTATTTCGGCGACCGCGAGGTCGATGCGGCGATGCTGACGCTGTTCGATGCGCCGCCCGAGCGGTTTTTCGACGCGCTGGAGCTGACGCCGGGCTGGCGGGCGCGGCAGCCAATTTACCGGCTGTGGCCGCTGCTGGTGCACGTGCGGCTGTTCGGCGGTAGCTATGTCGGTTCGGCGCATGCGGCGCTGGATGCCGTCGGGGCTTAGCCACGCGTCAGCCCAGCCGGTACAATCCTGCGCCATGTGCGGGGATGCGGCGCACCAGGCGGCCCGACGCGGGCGGCGCGCTGTCGCCCGCCCATAGATCGCGAACCGGCTGGGTGCCGTCGAGGCCGAGTTGGGCAAGATCGATGGCGACGTCCATTGTCGCCTTGGTCGTGTTGAACAGCGCGACATAACGGCCGCGGCCGTCCGCCGGGCGCGCGGACCAGATGCGCGTACCGTCGGCGATGAAGTGCGGGCGGTTGTCGCTGCTGGCCTGGTTCACCGCCAGCACCTCGCGGTTGGTGAGCAAGGCGAGCGTCGCGGCGTCGAGATGGCGCAAATCGCCGCCCATGATCAGCGGCGATCGCGCGATCGACCATAAGGTCATCAAGGTGCGCTGCTCGTCCGGGGTGAAGCGCGTATCACGCTGACCGAGCGCGAGGCGGCCGAGCGGCAGCATGTCGGCGTCGGGCCAACCACCGGGGCGCCGCCAGCGGTTCCAATTCTCCAGCCGGGTGAACTGCGCCTCGAGCAGCGGCCATTCGTCCCAGAAATCGTCGCTGATCCGCCACATCTGCGCATAGCGCGCGACATGCTCGGCACGCGGGACCGGCGTTTCGCCGGGTGAGAGGCTGAGGATGATCGGCCGGCGGCTCGCGGCGATCGCGGCATGCGCGGCCTCGATCTCGGGCGCGTGCGCGTCATAAGGCCGGCTCATGTCGTCCATCTTGACGAAATCGACGCCCCAAGAGGCATAGAGTCGGAAGACGCTGTCGTAATAGGCCTGCGCGCCGGGGTGCGTCATGTCGACGCCGTACATGTCGGGGTTCCATGGGCAGGTGCTGCCGGTATCGGCAATGTCCGCCGCATGGTAGCGCGTGCCGAGCACCGGCAGGTTGCGGGCCACCGCCAGCCGCGGGATGCCGCGCATCAGGTGGATGCCGAACTTCAGTCCGCGATCGCGGACATACGTCGCAAGCGGGGCGAAGCCCTTGCCGCCCGCGCTGGACGGGAAGCGGTTGGGGGCGGGAATCAGCCGGCCATAGTCATCCATCGTCGGGATCGGCTTGGCGCTGTAGGCGTAGCCGGTGGCGTTGGGCTCATACCATTGGATGTCGATCGTCAGAATGTCGTAGCCGAACGGCAGCAGCTTGTCGGCCATGATGCGCGCGGTTTCCTGTGCCTGCGCTTCGGTGATCGTGGTGGCGAAGCTGTTCCAGCTGTTCCAGCCCATCGGCGGCGTTGGCGCGAGCTGCTGGTTTGCCGCGTTGGCGGTGTCGGACATCACCGTGCCCGACAGCAGCGCCGCGGTCCCGGCCGCGCCAGCCGTCAATAGATCGCGCCGACCGACCGCCATGGTGCATGCTCCCCTCGTTGTGGTGCGCAGACTTAGCAGGGGTGCCGTGCGCTGGCCAAGGGTGGGGGCGCCTCGGCCCATTCCGCGCGGACGTCCCCGTCCGGCTCGGTTGCCGCGCGAGCGGCGCGTTGGGCGGTGAACGCGTCCGGATCGAGCCGCGACAGCGCCCAGGCGGCGGCGCCGCGGACGATAGGGGCGGAATCGCCGAGCAGGGTGATGACCGGCGGGACCAGCGCTCGCGCGGCGCTGTTGCCGGCGGCGATGGCGGCGTTGCGGACCATGCGATCGCGGCCGATGCGCTTGATCGGCGAACCGGCGAACACCTGGCGGAAGCTGGCGTCGTCGAGCGCGAGCAGGTCGGCAAGGGCGGGTGCGGTCAGCTCGGCACGGGGCCGGAACGCGCGGTTGGCGTGCGCGGTGGCGGCGAACTTGTTCCACGGGCAGACCGCCAGGCAATCGTCGCAGCCGTAGATGCGGTTGCCGATCGCGGCGCGGAATTCGCGCGGGATCGGGCCGTGATGTTCGATGGTGAGATATGAGATGCAGCGCCGCGCATCGAGGCGATAGGGCGCGGGAAAGGCGTCGGTCGGGCAGGCCCGCTGGCAGGCGTCGCACGAGCCGCAGCTTTGCCGGCCGGCGGCATCGGGCGCGAGATCGAGCGTGGTGTAGATCGCGCCGAGGAACAGCCAGCTGCCATGATCGCGACTGACGAGATTGGTGTGCTTGCCCTGCCAGCCGAGCCCGGCGGCCTCGGCCAAGGGCTTTTCCATCACCGGTGCGGTATCCACGAACACCTTGAGGTCGCCGCCGGCCTCCGCCACCAGCCAGCGGGCGAGCGCCTTCAGCGCGCGCTTGACGACGTCGTGGTAATCGGCGCCCTGCGCGTAGACCGAGATGCGGCCGCGATCCGGGTACGCGGCGAGTGCGAGCGGATCGGCGGCCGGCGCATAGCTCATCCCCAAGGCGATCACCGAGCGCGCCTCCGGCCACAGACCGGCGGGCGAGCCGCGTTGCTCGGCGCGTGATTCCATCCAGATCATGTCGCCGTGCGAGCCGTCGGCCAGCCACGCGCGCAGCCGCTCGGCGGCCTGCGGCGCGGCATCGGCCGGCGCGATGCCACACGCCGCAAAGCCGAGTTCGGCCGCTTTCGCCTTCAGCCGGTCGGAGAGTGGCTTGTGCAGGTCCATCCTCCCCCGCTACCACGGACGGCGAGCCATGACGGGGGAAAAATCGTGACCGGCGATCCAGCAGCGCGTGCCAGGGGGCTGGTCAAGAGGTTCGGCGGCCGCCGTGCCGTCGACGGCGTCGATCTCGTCGTGCCGCGCGGTATGATCTACGGCGTGCTGGGCCCCAACGGCGCCGGCAAGACGACGACGCTGCGCATGATGCTGGGCATTATCGAGCCCGACGAGGGCGAGCGCGTGCTGCTCGGTCGCCGCCATCCGCGCGACGCCAGCGACCAGGTCGGCTACCTGCCCGAGGAGCGGGGGCTCTATCCGGCGATGAAGGCCAAGGAGGCGATCGCCTTCATGGGCGCGCTGCGCGGGCTCGATTGGAAGACGGGCCGCGAGCGCGCGGTCGAGATGCTGGCCGATGCCGGGCTGGGCCATGTCGCCGACGAGAAGATCCGCAAACTGTCCAAGGGGATGGCGCAGCTGGTGCAGCTGCTCGGCTCGATCGTGCACCAGCCCGAATTGCTGGTATTGGACGAGCCGTTCTCGGGCCTCGACCCGGTCAACCAGGAGAAGCTGGAGAAGCTGATCCTGGCCGAGCGCGATCGCGGCGCGACGATCATCTTTTCCACCCACATCATGGCGCATGCCGAGCGGCTGTGCGATCGGCTGGCGATCATCGCCGGCGGCAAGCGACGGTTCGAGGGCACGGTGGCGGACGCGCGCGGCATCCTGCCTTTCCGTGCGCATTACGTGCCGCATCATGCCGGGGAGGGGGTACGCGCGCTGCTGCCCGCCGACGCGGTGGCGGCGGAGGACGGCTGGCGCTTCACCCTGCCCGAGGAAGGGATCGAGGCACTGCTGGTGCGGCTGATCGACGCGGGCTACGGCATTGCTGGCCTGTCGATCGAACGACCCAGCCTGCACGAGGCGTTCGTCCGCATCGTCGGCCCCGAAGCGATCGAACAGGAGCCGGTGGCATGAGCATCTCGCGCAAGGCGATCCGCCAGACCTTCACCATCGCGCGGCGCGACTTCATCGCGACCGTGTTCACGCCGATGTTCCTGTTCTTCCTGCTGGCGCCGCTGATCATGGCGTCGTTCAGCCTGATCGGCGGTCTGGGCGCCTCGTCGGTGGCGTCGGGCGCGGCCACGCACGAGCGGCTGGTGGTGGTCGCCGAGCCGGCCGAGGGCGTGCTGATCGCCAAGGTCGACAAGCAGCTGCGCGCGCTGTTTTCGCAAGACGCTATGCCGGCCGACCTGCAGATCGAGGCGGCGGGTGCCGATCCGGTGACCGCGGCGCGGGCGGCGATCGATCGGCGTGATTATGACGTCGACGCCGCGATGGGCGGGTCGCTCGCTGCGCCGCACATTTTCTACGGCAACGGATCGAAGCGCAGCGCGCGCTATCTGGCGGCGCTGGCCGAGGCGACAGTGCGCGCCGAACGCATCGGGATGACGCCGATGAGCACGCCGATGATGGCTGAGGTCGCGCGCCAGCGCGCCACGGTGAGCGGGCAGCATGCCGCCGGGTTCATGGCGGTGTTCGGCGTGTTCTTCCTGACGCTGCTGCTCGCCGGCCAGGCGGTCGGCACGATGGCCGAGGAGCGATCCAACAAGGTGATCGAGATCCTGGCTGCCGCGGTGCCGCTGGAATCGGTGTTCTTCGGCAAGCTGGTCGGCATGTTCGGATCGGCGGTGCTGTTCATCCTGTTCTGGGGGACGATCGCGGCGCAGGTCGGCCACGTGCTGCCGGCGGATGTGGTGCAGGCGATCCACGAGCTGGCGCCGGCGGTCGGCTGGCCAGCGTTCGTCGCCTTGTTCTGCCTCTATTTCACCATGGCCTATCTGCTGCTCGGCGCGGTGTTCCTGACGATCGGCGCTCAGGCGACGACGATCCGCGAAATCCAGATGCTGTCGCTGCCGATCACCTTCACCCAGATCGGCATGTTCGGCCTGTCATCGGCCGCCGCGGCCAATCCGGGGAGCTGGATCGCGGTCGTCGCCGAAATCTTTCCGCTGAGCTCGCCCTTCGCGATGGCGGCGCGCGCGGCCAACACGCCGGGGCTGTGGGTGCATGTCGCAGCGCTCGCTTGGCAAGCGATCTGGGTGTCGGTGACGATCTCGCTCGGCGCGCGGTGGTTCCGCCGCGGGGTGCTCAAATCTGGCGGTCCGCGGCGCAAGTCGAGAACGCGAGACGCGCTTGCGACAGCCGGAGAGGTGAGCAGCGCGCTGCCGCATTGACATTGATGTAAGTAGCGTGAGACTGTAGCGATCAGGAGGAGGGCCCGATGGCGACGCTTGCCCCTGATCCACAGACCCGACCGGCTGATCCGCTGGACGTCAGCCGGCCCGAACTCTATCGCGACGACACCTGGCACGAGCCGTTCCGGCGGCTGCGCGCCGAGGCGCCGGTCCATTATACTGCGCAGTCGGATTACGGCCCTTATTGGTCGATCTCGACCTACAAGCCGATCGTCCATGTCGAATCGCTCCCGGAAATCTTCTCGTCGGAGGTTGGCGGTATCACGCTGGCCGACTTCATCCCCGAAACCGACGTGAAGATGCCGATGTTCATCGCCCGTGACCGGCCGGTGCACACCGCGCAGCGGCGCACCGTGGCGCCGGCCTTCACGCCCAGCGAGATCGAGCGGATGGCGGTCGACGTGCGGCGTCGCACCGCCGATTTGCTCGATACCTTGCCCTGGGGCGAGGAATTCGACTGGGTCGACAAGGTGTCGATCGAACTGACTACGCAGATGCTGGCGATCCTGTTCGACTTCCCTTGGGAGGATCGGCGCAAGCTGACCTTCTGGTCCGACTGGGCAGGTGACATCGAGCTGGTTAAATCGGAGGAGAGCCGCAAGCAGCGGCTCGACCACATGTTCGAATGCGGCGCCTATTTCCAGCAATTGTGGAACAGCCGCGTCGACCGCCCGCCGACGCCGGACCTCATCTCGATGATGATCCATTCGGACGCGATGGCGCACATGGATCAGTTCGAATTCATCGGAAACCTGATCCTGCTGATCGTCGGCGGCAACGACACCACGCGCAATTCGATGACCGCGATGGCCTATGGTCTCGACCTGTTCCCCGACGAGCGCGCCAAGCTGGAGGCCGATCCCGGCCTGATCCCCAACGCGACGCAGGAGATCATCCGCTGGCAGACGCCGCTGGCGCACATGCGGCGGACCGCGACGCAGGATTACGAGCTGGAGGGGCAGACGATCCGCGAGGGCGACAAGCTGGCGCTGTGGTACCTGTCGGCCAATCGCGACGAGAGCGTGTTCGGCGAGGATGCCGACAAGATCGTCGTCGACCGCGCCAACGCCCGGCGCCATCTTGCGTTCGGGCACGGCATCCACCGCTGCGTCGGTGCCCGGCTCGCCGAGCTGCAGATCGCGGTGTTGATGGAGGAAATGGCCAAGCGACGGATGCGGGTGAACGTCATCGGGGCGCCGACGCGGGTGTCGGCGTGCTTCGTCCACGGCTATCGCAAGCTGCCGGTGGAGATCAGCCATTATTGAGGCGTTGGACGTCTCGCTGCTGGATTGATCCAGTCTGCGATTCGTCAATGCCACCCGGTGAAAGCGGGGGGCCAGCAACGAAACGCGCCCAACTGGACCCCGGGCTTCGCCGGGGTGCTACGTCAGGGCTGGGCGGGCCGTGCGGGCAGCAGGGTCGGAGGCTGACGCCGCGTGCCGGACACCCTATATTCGGCTGTGACAGGGTGGCACAGTCGAGGAGCCCCACATGACCACCGATCGCCGTACTTTCCTGAGCTTCGCTGCGCTGGGTGCTGTCGGGACCGCCCTGCTGGGTTCGTGCGGGAGTGACGATGCGGCGCGGGCGGCGGAGCGGTATCCGGTGCAGATGAGCGAGGCGGACTGGCGCAAGAAGCTGGGACCCGAGGCATTCGCCGTGCTGCGCAAGGGGGCGACCGAGCGGCCGTTCTCCAGCCCGTTGCTCAACGAGCATCGCGCGGGAGAGTTCGCCTGCAAGGGGTGCGACAACCCGCTGTTTTCATCGCGGACCAAGTTCGACAGCGGGACCGGCTGGCCGAGCTTCTGGGATCATCTGCCGCATGCGATCGGCGAACGGACCGACACGTCGCTGCTGATGGTGCGGACCGAGGTGCATTGCGCGCGCTGCGGCGGGCATCTGGGCCATGTGTTCGACGATGGGCCGCGGCCGACCGGCGAGCGCTATTGCATGGACGGCGTGGCGATGGTTTTCCACCCCGGCAAGGCCTGAGGGGCGGCGGCGCCTGTCGCGGCGCCGCGGGAGATCAGAACTTCTGGACGGCGCCGAGCGCGATGACGTTGGCGAGATTGGTCTTCTGATCGGGGGTCAGGGCCGCGACGTGGGTCGCGCTGCTGTCGCCATCATCGGCGCCCGGATAGATGAAGCCCTTCGTCGGGTAGACGGTGTCGCCCAGGTCGTCGGTGGGGGCGTACCACACCTTCACCTCGCTCCAGTCGTTGTTCGGCGAGACGTCGACGGCGCGCACGTTGCGCTCGACCTGGCCGGGGTGCGACCAATTGGCATGGGTCAGCAGCACTTCGCGGTCGCTGACAACCTTCGAGACCATGGCAACGTGGCCGAGGCGCATCTTGCCGTAGGAGGCGAAGGCCAGCACGGCGCCTTCCTTCGGCGCGTGACCGCGGTTGTAGCGACCGGCGGCCTGGCTCCACCAGGTGTTGGCATTGCCGTGGATGTCGATGCCGGAGACTTCACGCGCGAAGGTCACGCACTGCCAGAAATGCGCCATCGCCGGTGTCGCGGTCATCAGGCCGCACGAAACCACCAGCGCAAAACGCGCTGCAAAAGTCCGGAAATTCATGGACCCCCCAAAGGTCAAACTCACGTCGTGGAGCCTGCTAAGCAGACCGAGCCGATCGATGGAACCCCATCGGAAAGCTTCATGGAACCTTTCGGGACGAGTCGTGTTGCCGCGGCGATGACCTGCGGATCAAAACCCAGAGTAACTGAAAGTTTACTAGAATTCCGCCGCTTTTGACGCGCAGCCGGCGGCGAATCCCCGCGTCAGGATGCGGCGTTCGCCGCAGCGGCTGGCGCCGCGGCAGGCGGTGACGAGCTGTCACCGCCCGGCGCCGCCTTGACGATCGCGTCGACCGCCGCCTGTGCGATCGGGTGGTAGAGCGGGCGCGCCTGGGTGTAGATCTGGCGTGCCAGCGTGGGGCCCCAACCTTCCTGCTGCATCAGTTCCGTATAGAGCGGCTCAATGAACTTGAGCCGGCCCTGGCTGGTGAGGAAGTCCTGCACCGATGGCGTCGCGGGGGGATAATGACTGGCGAGCGCGAGGCGCAGCCAAGCGAAGCGAATCTCGCTGTTGCCGGTCTTGCTCCAGCCGAACTGCTGGTCGAGCGCGGCGAGCTTGCCGGCGTCGAGCGTGCGCGGCAGGTCGTTGATGAAGCGGATCGCCTCCTGCGTTTCCATCGCGGTCGGGACGGCCGTGATGTCGCCTTTCTTGGCGAACGCCTTGGCGGCATCGTCCATCTCCTCGAACGCCGCCGACTTCACGTGGACGGCGTTGGCGGGAAGGCCGGGTTCATAGACCCATTGGTCGAGGCCGATGCGCCTCGCGAGGCGCGGATCGTCCTTGAACAGCGTGGCGCGGATGTCCTTCAGGAAACCGTCGCTGGTCTGCGGCTCGAAGGCGTGCCGATCGAAATAGGCTTTCAGCCAGGCGTCGAACTTGTCGCGACCGACCGCCTTTTCGATCGTCATCAGCAATTCGGCGCCCTTGTCATAGGCGATCTGCGTCATGCCGGTATCCGGATTGACCGAGGACGGCATGTCGAGGTGCAGCTTGGTCATCGGCGACTTGGGACCGCCGAGCTGCTTGATCGTGTCCTGGAGGTCCGACCACATCAGGTCCTCCTCCATCGCCGCGCGGTCGGGTCCGTAGACCGATTCCATGATGCGGTTCTGGGCGTAGGTGGTGAAACCCTCGTTGAGCCAGAAGTCGTTCCACGTCGCATTGGTGACGAGATTGCCCGACCAGCTATGCGCCAATTCGTGCGCGGCAAGGCTCACCAGGCTGCGGTCGCCGGCGATCGCCGTCGGCGTTGCGAAGGTGAGCATCGGGTTTTCCATGCCGCCGTAGGGGAAGCTGGGCGGCAGGACGAGGATGTCGTAGCGGCCCCAACGGTACGGGCCGTAGAGATTCTCCGCCGCGTCGAGGAATTTCGGCAGGTCGGCGAATTCGTCGGCGGCCTTGTCGACCATCGCCGGTTCGGCCCAGACGCCGGTGCGATCGCCGATCGCCTTGAAGCGCAGGTCGCCGATCGCCAGCGCGATGAGGTAGGACGGGACCGGCTTGTCCATCTTGAAGGTGAAGGTGCGGCGATCGCCCGCCGCCAGCGCACCCAGCGCCGATTGCCGCGCCGCGCTCATCACCGCGTTCATCCCCTCGGGCACGGTGATGCTGGCCGACCAGGTCTGCCGCACGCCCGGGCTGTCCTGCAGCGGAATCCAGCTGCGCGTCAGGATCGGTTCGCCCTGGCTGAACACGAAGGGCAGTTTCTTGCCGAGCGTCTGTTCGGGCTTGAGCCACTGCAGCGCCTTGGCATCGGGCGCGGTCTGATAGTCGATGACCACGCGGTGGGCAGGCTGCTGGCCCAGCTGGATGGTGAGCGGTGCGCCGAGGATGGGATCGGCATTGCCGAGCTTGTAATCGAGCGCCTGGCCGTCGCCATTGGTCACCGACTTGATCGTCAAGTGATCGGTATCGAGCACGAGCTGATGCGCGCTGGGCTGCGTCACGATATCGAGTGTCGCCGAGCCGGCGAGCACGTGATCGACGAAATTCGCCTGGAGATCGAGCGCGATATT
>JBQCHA010000221.1:0-4304 GCA_051955175.1 Sphingomonas sp. | reverse complement strand
CAGCGTCAGCGGCGTCGCGTCCTGCGTGTGGGTGCGGCCGATCTTGACGATATGATCCCAGTCGCGCGCTTTCTTCTCCAGCGCGCCTTCCAGCCGGTCGAGCGCGGGCGCCAGCGCATCGCGCGTGGCGCGGGCGGCGGCGACATGAAGCGCCGTCGGGAACGAATCGTTCGACGACTGGCTCATGTTGACGTGATCGTTGGGATGGACCGGCGACTTGCCGCCGCGGGTGCCGGTCAGCATCTCGTTGGCGCGGCCCGCGATCACCTCGTTGACGTTCATGTTGGTCTGCGTGCCGGAGCCGGTCTGCCAGATGACCAGCGGGAACTGGTCGTCGAGCTTGCCCTCGATGATCTCCTGCGCTGCCGCTTCGATCGCGTCGGCAATCTTGGCGTCGAGGCCGTGCTTGCGGTTCACTCGCGCCGCCGCCTGCTTCACGATCGCCTGCGCATGGACGATCTCGATCGGCATGCGCTCCTGGCTGCCGAACGGGAAGTTCTCGATCGACCGCTGTGTCTGCGCCGCCCAATAGGCAGCCGCGGGCACCTCGATGGCGCCGATAGAGTCGGTTTCGGTGCGGGTGTTGGTCATCACTCTCTCCGTCATGCCGGGCTCGTTCCGGCATCGACCGGACAAGCTCATCGGCCGCTGCCTATGCGGAAGAGTGGCACCGGAACAAGTCCGCCGGTGATAGCCGCCGTTACTTTTTGCGCTTGAAATCGACCGAGACGACGTTCGACCCGTCCTCGACCGGCTCCGCCACGGGGCCGTCGTTCTCGGCATCGTCGTGCGGTTCGGGCGTCTCGACTTCCTGGACTTGGAAGCCGAGCTCGAAATTGACCGCGGGATCATGGAAGCCGGTGATCGCCGAATAGGGAATCACCAGTTTTGAGGGCACCTGGTTGAAGCTCAGGCCGACCGAGAAGCGCCGCTCATCGACCACCAGGTCCCAGTAGCGGTTCTGCAAGACGATGGTCATCTCGTCGGGGAAGCGTTCGATCAGCCGCTGCGGGATGTCCACCCCCGGCGCCTGCGTCTTGAACGTGATGTAGAAGTGATGTTCGCCCGGAAGGCCGCCCTCGGCCACCGAGCCGAGCACGCGGCCGACCACGGCGCGCAGCGCCTCCTGGACGATCTCGTCATAGGGAATCAGGCTGTCGGGCAGGCCGTCGGTCATGCATCCATTGCCTAGCGCCGTTTGCCACCCGGTCAAGATTGCATGGCGGCGAAGAGTCGTTATGGGGACCGGCATGCGCACCGCCACCATCGCCCGCCACACCAGCGAAACGCGGATCGACGTGACCGTCAATCTCGATGGCACCGGCACCTACAGGACTGCGACCGGCATCGGTTTCCTCGATCATATGCTGGAGCAATTGTCGCGCCATTCGCTGATCGACCTGGACGTCACGGTCGACGGCGACCTGCACATCGACCAGCATCACACGACCGAGGATTCGGCGCTGGCGATCGGCGAGGCGATCGCCAAGGCATTGGGCGACAAGCGCGGCATCCGTCGTTACGGCGACGCGCTGTCGCCGATGGACGAGACGCTGACGCGCGTCGCGATCGACATTTCCGGCCGGCCGTGGCTGGTGTGGAAGACCGAATTCACCCAGAAGAAGCTGGGCGAAATGGACACCGAGCTGTTTGAACACTGGTTCCACAGTTTCGCGCAGGCCGCCGGCCTGACGCTCCACATCGAGACGCTGTACGGCAAGAACAACCACCACATCATCGAATCGGCGTTCAAGGGCCTGGCGCGTGCCCTGCGCGCGGCCGTCGAGATCGATCCGCGCAAGGCCGATGCGATCCCGTCGACCAAGGGAACGCTGTGATGGCCGACGGCTATCGCACCGAAGGCACGCTCTGCCTGATCCTGCTGACGTACATCGCCCCGCTGGATGAGGTCGACGCGCAGCTGAAGGCGCATGTCGACTGGCTGGAGGTCGGTTTCGACGAGGGCGTGTTCCTGATCGCCGGCCGACGCAATCCACGCAGCGGCGGCGTGATCGTGGTGCGCGGCACCGCCGATGCGGTCACCGCCGTTGCCAAGAGCGATCCGTTCGTCACCAGCGGCGTCGCCAGTTTCGAGGTCGTGCCGTTCAACGCCAGCTTCGCCGCGCCCGAGATCGCGCAGCTGCTGCAATGACGATCGCGCTGATCGATTATGGCGCCGGCAATCTCCACTCGGTGGCCAATGCCCTGAGGGCCGCCGGCGCCACCGATCTCGCCATCACTGCCGATCCCGATGCCGTCGCCCGAGCCGATCGCATCGTGCTCCCCGGCGTCGGCGCGTTCGGTGCGTGCGCCGGGGCATTACGCGCCATCCCGGGCATGGTCGAGGCGATGGAGCAGCGCGTGCGACAGGAAGCCGCCCCTTTCCTCGGCGTCTGCGTCGGCATGCAGCTGATGGCCGAGCGTGGCGAGGAGATGGGCGAGCATCGCGGGCTGGGCTGGATCGCCGGCACCGTGCGGCGCCTCGCCCCCGCCGATGCCGCGGCCAAGGTGCCTCACATGGGCTGGAACGACGTGAAGCCGGTTGCCGACCATCCCCTGCTCGTACCGGGCGAGGCCTATTTCCTGCACAGCTACGCCTTCACCGGCGACGCGGTGCTCGCCGTCACCGACCATGCCGGCTCGGTCACCGCCGCAATCGGCCGCGACAATATGCTCGGCGTGCAGTTCCACCCCGAAAAGAGCCAGCGCTATGGCCTCGCGTTGCTCGAAAGGTTTTTGGCATGGAAGCCGTGATCCGCCCGCATCGTCATTGCGAGGAGCGTAGCGACGCGGCAATCCAGGGTGACGCGAGCATCACTGGATTGCTTCGCTTCGCTCGCGATGACGAGCATCACTCATGAGCCTGATCGTCTTCCCCGCCATCGATCTCAAACAGGGCAAGGTCGTCCGGCTCGCCGAAGGCGACATGGACCGGGCGACTGTCTATGGCGACGATCCCGCCGCCCAGGCCCTCGCCTTCGCCGAAGCGGGTGCCGAGCATCTCCATGTCGTGGACCTGGACGGCGCGTTCGCCGGTGGCTCGGTCAACGGCGAGGTCGTCGCGCGGATCGTCGAGGCCTTCCCCGGCTATGTCCAGCTCGGCGGCGGCATCCGCAGCCGGGAGGCGATCGAACGCTGGTTCGACATGGGCGTCGCCCGAGTCGTGATCGGCACCGCGGCACTGAAGGACCCCGACCTGGTCCGCACCGCCGCGCGCGACTTCCCCGGCGGCATCGTCGTTGCGGTCGATGCTCGTGACGGCATGGTCGCCACCGCCGGCTGGGCCGACGTCTCGGACGTCTCGGTGGTCGACATGGCGCGCCGCTTCGAGGACGCCGGGGTCGCCAGCCTGCTGTTCACCGACGTTGGCCGCGACGGGCTGCTGAAGGGCGTCAACATCGATGCGACCGTCGACCTCGCCCGCGCCACCGACCTGCCGGTGATCGCCTCGGGCGGCGTCGCCGGCATCGCCGACATCCACATGCTCGCGCTCCACGCCCGCGACGGCATCGAAGGCGTCATTACCGGTCGCGCGCTCTACGACGGTCGCCTCGACCTGGCCGCGGCGCTCAGCGTGGCGAGGGCAGCGTGACCGTCCGCGCGCGCGTCATCCCCTGCCTCGACGTCGCCAACGGGCGCGTCGTCAAGGGCGTGAACTTCGTTGATTTGAAGGACGCCGGCGATCCCGTCGAACAGGCGCGCGCCTATGATGCCGCCGGCGCCGACGAGCTCTGCTTCCTCGACATCACCGCGAGCCACGAGGCGCGCGGGACGCTGGTCGACGTCGTCCGCCGCACCGCCGAGGTGTGCTTCATGCCGCTGACCGTCGGCGGCGGCGTGCGCAGCGTCGAGGATGCCCGCGCGCTGCTGCTCGCCGGTGCCGACAAGGTCGCGGTCAATTCCGCCGCCGTCGCGCGGCCGGAGCTCGTGGCGGAACTGGCCGATCGGTTCGGCAGCCAATGCGTGGTCGCCTCGGTCGACGCGCGCCGCGTCGGCGACGAGCGCTGGGAGGTGTTCACCCACGGCGGCAGGCGGGAAACCGGCATCGATGCCGTCGCCCATGCGCTCAAGCTGGCCGGCCTCGGCGCCGGCGAACTGCTCGTCACATCGATGGACCGCGACGGCACAAAGAGCGGTTACGATATCGGCCTGACGCGCAGCATTGCCGATCAGGTTCGAGTCCCCGTCATCGCTTCGGGGGGCGTCGGCACGCTGGATGATCTGGTGGCAGGGGTTCGGGATGGCCATGCGACTGCGGTGCTTGCCGCTTCGATCTTCCACTTCGGCACTTATTCGATCGGTGA
>JBQCHA010000220.1:0-4454 GCA_051955175.1 Sphingomonas sp. | reverse complement strand
CGTTGGTCTTCGCGAAATCCGACACCACCTTGGCGGCGGCGACCGGATCGGTCGAGGTGGCCAGGCCCACCGGACCGGTCAGCATGTCGCTGATGCCGGCGTAATCGGTGTCCTGAAGCGCGATCTTGGCAAGCTTGTTCTTCGAGACCTTATAGGTCGCGCCGGCTTCCCGCATCTTGATACGAAGCTCAGTCGACTGCGCGACGGTGAGCCCGAGGTTGCGGGTGACGACCACCACGCCGACCTCGTTGAAGGTGCGGTTCAGCTCGGCAACGGCCTCGGTCTTTTGAGCACGATCCATGCCATTCTCCACGTTTGGACTCCTCGGGAGGAGTCCGGTTACACGCCGGGCGAGGGCGAACCCGCACCCGGTTTGTCCTAGCGATGGGGAAGGGCGCCGCATGGACGCGGCAGACCGGACGAGCTGGTAGGCACGCGCCGACCGTAAATCCTTTTCCCCGTCTCGGCGGGAGATTAAGCCGCAAGGCGGCACCCGCTGTCTCGGACGAGACTCGCCCCCGCGAGGCAGGAACGAGAAGGTCGCGCAGATAGCGGTATGGGCGGAGAAGTCAACCGCGCGAGGTGCGCAGGATTGGCGACGGCCACCGAGGGCACCATATCGGGCCGATGAAAATCTATACGATCGGCTATGAAGGCGTGACCAGCGACGAGTTCATCGCCGCGCTCCGCAGCGCGGGCGTCGAGCAGGTGATCGACGTACGCGCGCTGCCGCTGTCCCGCCGGCCGGGCTTTTCCAAGACGCCGCTCCGGAACGCGCTGGCCGAGGCGGGCATCGCCTATGTCCACCTGAAGGCGCTCGGCACGCCCAAGGCGGGGCGCGATGCCGCCAAGAAGGGCGATCGCGAGACGCTGGAGCAGGTCTATGAGGGGCAGCTCGAGCTGCCCGAGGCGCAGGCGCAGGCAGCGCAGATGCGGGCGCTGGCCGCCGAGAAGGTCTCGGCGCTGCTCTGCTACGAGCGGGACCCAAGCTGTTGCCACCGGACGCTGCTGTTGCAAGCGGAAGGCGCCGGCGCCGAGGTGGTCGACCTGTTCGCCTAGAACCGGGCGGCGATCATCGCGCCGCCACCATGGGCGCCACCCCAGGGCAGCACCTGTACGCGGGCAGTGCGCTTGGAGGTGATGAGGAAGCCGCTCGCCTCGCCGATCGCCGCGCCCGCGACGACATCGTACCAATGATGTTTGCGCGCCTCGACGCGCGACAGCGCGACGAAGCTGGCCGCCAGTTGTGCGGGCACGCCTGCTTCCCAGCCGTAGCGGTTCTGCAGCGTCGCCGCGGCGGCGAAGGAGATCGAGGCATGGCCTGACGGGAAGCTGCGGCGGTTCGAGCCGTCCGGGCGCCGCTCCGGAAACGTATGTTTCAGCCCGAACGCGGCAAGCTCGGCCACCGCCATGCTGCCGCCGGCCTGGAGGTCGCCCTGCCAGTCGCCCTGCACGGCGGGAACGCCCAGCGCCGCCAGCACCAGGCCATCGCGCACGATACCGCCCGCGTCGTTCCAGGCGCCCGTGTCATGCGCCGCGGCCGGTGTCGCCACCGCCGACGCCGCGATCGCCAGCATGATGATCGGCTTCCTCACGGCAGGATTATCCGCCCTGCCGGCGCCTTCGACAAGATCCGCGGATCAGCCGGCGACCGGCAACCTGACGCGGCCGTCGGGCTCGCGCTCCAGCGGGCTGTAGGCGATCACGGTTTCGAGCAGCAGCGTGCCGTAAAGATGGGGGAACAGCGCGCCGCCGCGCGATTCCTCCCATTTCACCGGATCGTCCTGCGCGGCAAGATCGACCGCGGCGACCCACAGATCGGACTGGCCGGCGAAATGCTTGTCCACGGTCTCGGTCAGCTGCTCGGCGGTCGACAGGTGGATATAGCCATCGGCGAGGTCGATCGGCGCGCCCCTGAAGGAGCCCGTCTCGAGCTCCTTCATTTCGGCGTCGGTCAGCACCTTGTAGACGAGTTGCGGGGTCATTCCTCGTCCTCCTCGTCACCGCTTTCGTCGACCTGCTCGTCCATCGTCTGCGGGCCGGTGCCGTCATCGATCTGGATCGGGTCCTTCGGCCCCTCGCCGGCGTGACGCGCCCGATCCTCGGCGACCAGCGCCTCGGCCTCGTTCTCCGGCTCTTCCTCCTCGTCGATCTTCGCGGCGGAGACGACATGTTCGCCCGTCCCGACGCGGAAGATCGTCACGCCCTGCGTGTTGCGCCCGGCGATGCGGATGTCGCCGACGGTGGTGCGGATCAGCTTGGCCTGATCGGTGACCAGCATCAGCTGCTCGCCATTATGCGCCGGGAAGCTGGCGACGACGGGTCCGTTACGGTCGGACATCACGATGTTGGTGATGCCCTGGCCGCCGCGGTTGGTGCGGCGATATTCATAGGCAGACGTGCGCTTGCCATAGCCGTTGGCAGTGACGGTGAGCAGGAACTCCTCGTCGCGCTCGAACTCGGCCATGCGCTCTGGCGACAGCGTCACCTCGCGCTCGCCTTCCTTCCAGGGTGCGGCGCGCAGATAGGCGTCGCGTTCGTCGGTGGTGGCATCGAAGCCGCGCAGGATCGACAGCGAGATCACTTCGTCGCCGTCCTTCAGCGTGATGCCACGCACGCCGGTCGAGGTGCGGCTCTGGAATTCGCGCACGGCGGTCGCCTCGAAACGGATCGCGCGGCCCTGGCGGGTGGCCAGCAGCACGTCGTCCTCTTCGGTCAGCAACGCGACTCCGATCAGGCGATCGTCGCTGTCGTCGTCGAAGCGCATCGCGATCTTGCCGTTCGAGGGCACGTTGGTGAACGCGTCCATCGAATTGCGCCGCACGGTGCCGTTGGCAGTGGCGAACATGACGTGCAGCTTGCCCCATTCGGCTTCGTCTTCGGGCAGCGGCAGCACGGTCGAGATCGTCTCGCCGGGGGCGAGCGGCAGCAGGTTGATCATTGGGCGCCCGCGCGTGGCCGGGCCGCCCTCGGGCAGCTTCCACACCTTCAGGCGATAGACCTTGCCGTGGTTGGAGAAGAACAGCACCGGCGTGTGCGTCGAGGTGACGAACAGCTCGGTGACGACGTCCTCGTCCTTGGTCGCCATGCCGGCCCGGCCCTTGCCGCCGCGGCGCTGCGCGCGGAAGGTGTCGAGCGGGGTGCGCTTGATATAACCTTCCATGGTCACGGTGACGACCATGTCCTCGCGCTCGATCAGGTCCTCGTCCTCGATCCCGTCGGCGGCGGCGGTCAGCTCGGTCTTGCGCGCCGTGGCGAACTCGTCGCGGATCGCGGTGAGCTCGCCGCGCATCACCTCGTAGAGCTTCACGCGGTTGGACAGGATCTCGAGCAATTCGGTAATCGACTCGGCGAGCTGCTTCAGCTCGTCGCCGATCTCGTCGCGGCCCAGCGCCGTCAGGCGGTGCAGGCGCAGGTCGAGGATCGCGCGGACCTGGGTTTCCGACAGGCGATAGGTATCACCCGTAACCTCGGCCTCGACCGCCTCTACCAGGCGGATGTAGGCCGCAATCTCGGCGATCGGCCAGTCGCGCGCGATCAGCGCGGCGCGCGCCTCGGCCGGGCTGGCGGACCCGCGGATGATCCGCACCACCTCGTCCAGATTGGTGACGGCGATGACCAGGCCCAGCAAGATGTGCGCCCGCTCACGCGCCTTCAGCAGCTCGAACTTCGATCGCCGCGTGATGACCTGTTCGCGGAACTGCACGAACGCCTGGATGATGTCGCGCAGGTTGAGCAGCTCGGGCCGCCCGCCGCGGATCGCCAGCATGTTGGCGGGGAAGGAGCCCTGCGCCGGCGTGTGGCGCCACAGCTGGTTCAGCACCACTTCGGCGGTCGCGTCGCGCTTCAGATCGATGACGATCCGCACGCCTTCGCGATTCGATTCGTCGCGGATGTCGGAAATACCTTCGATCCGCTTGTCCTTGGCGGCCTCGGCGATCTTCTCGACCAGCGCGTTCTTGCCCTGCTGGTAGGGGATTTCGGTGAGGACGATCGAACGACGATCACCGCGACCTTCCTCGATCACGTGCCGCGAGCGGACGATGATCGAGCCCCGGCCCGTCTGGTAAGCGGACCGCGCGCCCGCGCGGCCGAGGATCAGTGCGCCGGTCGGGAAGTCAGGCGCCGGCACGATCTCCATCAGCTCTTCGATGGTGATCGCGCCATTGTCGATATAGGCCAGGCAGGCGTTGATCACCTCGCCCAGATTGTGCGGCGGGATGTTGGTCGCCATGCCGACCGCGATGCCGCCGGCGCCGTTGACCAGCAGGTTCGGAAACTTCGCCGGCAGAACCGACGGTTCCTTTTCGCTGTTGTCGTAGTTTGGCTGGAAGTCGACGGTGTCCTTGTCGATGTCGTCAAGCAGCGATTGCGCGATCTTGGTGAGGCGGGATTCGGTGTAGCGCATGGCCGCCGCCATATCGCCGTCCACCGAACCGAAATTGCCCTGCCCG
>JBQCHA010000219.1:0-2579 GCA_051955175.1 Sphingomonas sp. | reverse complement strand
GGCTACGCAGGCAAGCCGCAGCGCAAGGGCACGTTGAAGATCACGGCCGTCTAGACAACGACACCGGGCCGCCGGCACTACGCCGACGGCCCGGGCAGCGGCGCGGACCACCTGTGCATACCGCTCGTCACGCAAGGCGAGGTGATCGGCCTGCTGCATCTCGAAGGCCTGGAAGCGGCGGATGCGACGCGGCGGGAAGCGGCGGCCGAGGCGCGCGAGCTTGCCGGCCGGGTCGCCGAGCAGATCGCGCTGGCGCTCGCCAACGTCATGCTGCGCGAGACCCTGCGCCACCAGTCGGTGATCGATCCGCTCACCGGCCTCTTCAATCGCCGCTACATGGACGAAACCATCAAGCGGGAGCTGTCGCGCGCCCAGCGTAAGGCCGTGCCGCTGTCCCTCATCGTGCTCGACCTGGACCATTTCAAGCGGGTCAACGACACCTTCGGCCACGACGCCGGCGATGTCCTGCTCAAAAACGTCGCCCAGGCACTGCGCGCGAACATCCGCGAAAGCGACCTCGCCTGCCGGATGGGCGGCGAAGAGATGGTGCTGATCCTGCCGGAATGCGACTTGCGCATCGCCATGCAGCGGGCGGAAGCGATCCGCACGGCGATCGTCGGGCTCGACGTGCGGCACGGCGGCCGCACGCTGGGGCCCGCCACGGCATCGTTCGGGGTGGCGACGTTTCCCGACCACGGCCGCGAGGCGGACGATCTGTTCCATGCCGCCGATCAGGCGCTCTATCGCGCCAAGCACGGCGGGCGCAACCGCGCGGTGGCCGCCGGCGACTGAAGCGTTCCGCCGCGGCTCAGCAGCCGGCGTTGCCGGATGCCGGACCGAGCAGCGCGGCGAGCCTGTCCGCCGGCATCGGCCGGGCGAGATGGTAGCCCTGCAGCACGTCGCAGCCCAGCCGCGCCAGCGTGTCCGCGGTCTCCTCGTTCTCCACGCCTTCCGCGACTACCGTCACGCCGAGGGCATGGCCCATGTCCACCAGCGAGCGGACCAGTTCCTCGATCTTCGGATTACCGCGCAGCCGCTGCACGAAGCTGCGGTCGATCTTGATTTCCGCCGGCGCGAAGTCCAGCAGGTAGCTGAGGCTGGAGAAGCCGGTGCCGAAATCGTCGATCGAGATCGACACGCCCCGGTCGCGCAGCGTGTTGAACACCCGGATCGCCTCGTTGCGGTCGGTGATGCCGGCCGACTCGGTGATTTCCAGCGTCAGCATGCGCGGCTCCAGGCCGTGCCGGCGCAGCGCGTCCTCGACCTTGGCGGTGATTTCCTCGCCGCGCATCTGCAGCACCGACACGTTGACCGCCACCGGGAGTCGCCAGCCGGCGTCGCACCAGGCGCGCGCCTGGCGGCAAGCTTCGTCGAGCACCCAGTCGCCGAGCGGCACGATCAGGCCGGTGCGTTCGGCGATCGGGATGAAATCGTCCGGCCGCCGCATGCCCTTCTTCGGATCGATCCAGCGCAGCAGTGCCTCGACCGCGACGATGCGGTGGTTTGCCGCCGCGAACTTCGGCTGGTAGTGCAGCCGGAATTCGTCGCGCTCGAAGCCCTGCAACAGGCGCCGGTGCACGTCGGCGAACTGCAGCCGCTCCGCCTCCATGTGCGGGGTGAAGCGCAGCCACGCGTTCTTACCGGCGCGCTTGGCCGCGTACATCGCTGTGTCGGCCATCATCAGCAGCGCCGCGCTGTCGAAGCCGTCGTCCAGGCCGGCCAAGCCGATCGAGGCGGACACGCGCACCGTTTCCTCGCGGATGTGTATCGGCGCGCGCAGCGTCTCGATGATGCGCGGCATCAGCCGGTCGACCTGCGGCGCGTCGACGTCGCAGAAGACGATCACGAACTCGTCGCCGCCGACCCGCACCAGTTCGTCGCGGCCGCGCACGCAATCGCGCAGGCGCGCCGCGGCGATCTTCAGCACCCGGTCGCCCGCGTCGTGGCCGATGGTGTCGTTGACCAGCTTGAACTCGTCGAGGTCGACGAAGGCCAGGTGCAGCGACCGGCCGTCCTCGGTGGCGCGACGCACGAAATCCGGCAGCCGGCTCTGCAGGAAGCGGCGGTTCTTCAGCCCGGTCAGCGCGTCGGTTTCGGCGATGCGGCGATGCTCGATCCGGCGCCGGTCGAGCCAGGCGATGACCGTCGAACCGATCAGCAGCAGCACCGAGCTGGCGCCGACGATCCACGGCAGCGCCGCGCCGCTCAGCTCGTCGGCCGCGCCGCAGATCGAGCCGGGCAGGAAATGCGCGGCCCACATGCCGGTGTAGTGCATCAGGAACACGGCCGCGCCGAGGATCACGGCGACGCTGGCCTTGGCCGCCCCGCCCCATTCGTCGAGCGCCGCGATGCTGCGCGTGCCCCACAGCGCCAGACCGGACAGGCCGATCGCGATGACGATCGACAGCGCCACCAGCGTGCCGTCCCACTCGATGTCCGGCGTCATCCGCATCGCCGCCATGCCGAGGTAATGCATGCCGGCGATCGCCGCGCCCATCAGCGCAGCGCTGGCGATCCATTGCCAGCGCCGCACCGTTTCCTGCCGTACCAGCAGCAGCGCGCCCCACGAGGTCGCGACC
>JBQCHA010000218.1:0-11752 GCA_051955175.1 Sphingomonas sp. | reverse complement strand
CGGTGAACACGGGGCCGCCCGGCGGCTCGCTGGAGATCGGCTGCGGCTCGACCAGATAGCCATCCGCGGTCATGTCCGTCTTCACCCACCGGACGCCGATGTTGCCGGTCAGCGGCACGCCCTGATTGTCGAACCCGAACTTGAGCAGCCCGTAGAGAGCGTACGTCTTCTCTTGCTGGATATTGGTCTGCGCGTCGCCGTAAGCGGCGGGCGCGAAAGTCGGGCAGGCCGACGCTGGATTGATCTCCTCGCAGAGCTGCGTCGTGAGGTTGTGCAGAGCGAAGTAGGTGTCGGGATAGCCGGTCGCCTGCGAGGTGGCCGGGAACACCACCTGCGTCGGCACGTCGGCGCCGCCGTGATAGAAGTTGTTGCCGAAGTTGAACAGCTGGCTCGCCGATGGGAATTCCGAGAGGGTCGCGAGGCGCGGCAGCTGCCAGCCGAGTTGCCACGTCTGGCTGACGGCTTGCCAGTTGTAGGGGGAGCCCTTGTTGTCCGCCCGCGTGCTGGTCAACCGGCCGCCGAACTTGAAGTCCTTGAAGAAGCCGCCGTGGTCGAGATCGTAGTCGAGATCCGCGCGATACGCCCATTCGTTGGCGACATTGTGCTGCCGCTCGTCCATGGTGAACGCCCAGTAATAGTTCGACGTGTCGGCGAGATAGTTCTGGTCGACCGACAGCTTGGGCAGACCGTTGGTAAGGTCGATGGTCTGGCTCGGCAGGATCACGCCGGTCGCGACCGTGGAATCGAGACCCGTCAGCGTGGCATGGACGTGCTGGACATCGGCCTTCAGTGTCAGCCGCGCGGTCGGCCGCCACGTGATCGTGCCGGCGATGTCGGTCGTCACCGACTTCTGATCGGCGCTGCGCACGTCGTCATTGAACGGCATGCCGCCACCGTCACTCGGGTTGGGATCGGTCTCGGTACCGCTCTGGAAAACGCCGTTGTCGTCGAAGGTGAAGCTGGTGCCGGCCGCCGGAACGATGTTGTAGGCGTTGGTCTGGGCGAAAATCGCGTGCTCGTCCCAGTGGAACTTGTAGTTCGACTGGAAGAAGGTCGCCGCGACGTCGAGATTGTCGGCCGGCTTCCACTGCAGCGCGCCATAGGTGCCGAACCGCTGGCGGGTGAAGTCGAGCTGACGCCAGTCGATGCCTTTCGGGATATACACGGTTTCGCCGGGGACGAGGTCGGTACGCGGATAGTAAGGCTCGACCTGCTCGGCATCGGTACGCGTCGCGCTGCGTGAGAAGGCGGCGTCGACCAAGACGCCGATCTCGCCGATCGGCGTTTGCCAGCGGTTGCTGTAAAGGCCGGAGAAGGAGGGTTCGAGCTGGTTGCGAAGATCGCCCAGCGAGCCGGAATAGGACAGGCTCAGCACCTGTCCCGGCTGGTCGAACGGCATGCGGGTGCGCAGGTTGACCAGGCCGCCGATGCCGCCTTCGATATGATCGGCGGTCGGGTCCTTATAGACGTCGACGCCGGCGAGCAGTTCGGGAGGCACATCCTCGAAGCTCAGGCTGCGGCCACCGTTGGCGCTGAAGCTGTCGCGGCCGTTGATTTCCGACCGAACGAAGGTGAGGCCGCGGATGTTGACGCCCGAGCCTTCCACCGAGAAATGATCGGGGTCGTTGCGCGCGATGAAATGGTCGATCGTAACGCCCGTCACGCGCTGCAAGGTTTCGGTGACGCTGCGATCGGGCAGCTTGCCGATGTCGGTCGCGGTGATCGAATCCACGATTTCGTCGGCATGGCGCTTGATGTTGATCGCGCTTTGAATGGAGGCGCGCTGCCCCGTCACCACGATGTCCGGTATCGCGCTCGTGTCCGCCTGCGATGTGCCGGTGGCCGCCTGTTGCGTGTCAGCAGAGGATGCGGTCGTCGTCTGGCCGTTCGCGGTCGCCGTCAGCCCGATGTTGATCGCGATGAACGAGGCCCCCATGCCAAGCGAGGAAAGCACCCGGTTACGCCCGATTTTCTTGAACAAAGAATCCGTCATAGAAACCCCCTTGAGCGTCGGCTTGCCGGCGACCGGGGAACCCGCCTCCTTCCGAGAGAGACGGCCGGCACGCACGTTAGCGCTACCATCGGAGCGCGAACGTTGCTCGATAAGCGGCAAGATTGAACGCTGAGTCATCCTCCCAATCGCACCATGCGATGCGCAGCGGCTGGCTCCGTCTCGGGCGGAGTCCATCGCGGCGCGTGCGATTGGTAGAACAAATCGGATTAGCATTGCAAATGGGATCGCTCTCATTCTAGAGATTTGTCTTACAAGCGTTGCGTGCGTGCATCAGTCGTCCGGCCACGAGCATGTCCGACTTCGAAGGAAGGGGAGGAATTTATGCGCATCAGCAGGCGAGCGCTTGCCATCCCCTTGGCCCTGGCGCTGGTCCCCTCGCCGGGATCAGCGCAGCAGGCGCCGACGGTCGCCTCCACGCCCTATCGTTGGCAGAGCGCGACGATCGGTGGCGGCGGATTCGTGCCCGGAATCGTGTTCAGCGCGGCCGAAAAGGGGCTTGCCTATCTCCGTTCGGACATGGGCGGGGCCTATCGCTGGGATGCCGCGCAATCGCGGTGGCTGCCGCTGCAGGATGCGAACGCGATCGGAAGCTATATGGGCGTCGAAAGCATCGCTGCCGATCCGGTCGACCCCGACGTGGTCTATGCCGCGGTCGGTATGTCGTGGCGCTCGCCCGCGGCGATCCTGCGCTCTGCTGACCGCGGCAATCATTGGCGGGTCACGCCCGTGCCGTTCAGGATGGGCGGTAATGAGGACGGGCGCGGGTTGGGGGAACGGTTGGCGATCGATCCGAACCACACCGCAACGCTGCTCTTCGGCTCACGGCACGACGGCCTGTGGCGCAGCGACGACCAAGCCGCCCATTGGCACAAGGTAACGAGCTTCCCGCTGCCCGGTCTGGGCGAGGCGGAGCATGTGCGCCAAACCCGCGGCGGCCTCAGCTTCGTGCTGTTCGATCCCCGCCATGCTGGCCGCATCTTCGTCGCCAGCGCCGATCCCGGCGAGCGCCACCTGTTCCAATCGGACGACGGCGGTGCGCATTGGTCCCCACTGGATGGCGGCCCGTCGCCGGACATGCTCCCGGCCAAGGGGGTGGTCGGCGGTGATAATGTGGTGACCATCACCTATGCCAACGGCATCGGCCCCAACGGGATCACCAAAGGCGCCGTCTGGCGCTACGATCCGGCGAGCCGTCGTTGGTCTGACGTCACGCCGGACAAGCGGTCCGATGCGCCGCCCGGCGGATACATGGGCGTTGCCGTTTCCGCTCAGGATCCGCGGGTAATCGCGGTTTCGACGGTCGACCGATCCCATCCCGTGGATACCGTCTGGCGCTCGACCGATGCCGGGGCACATTGGGACGAGCTGTGGCGGCGCAGCACGCGCGACGTTTCCGCTACCCCGTTCCTCAACCTCGACGGGGACAAGCCAAATTTCGGCCATTGGATTGCCGGGTTGGCGATCGACCCCTTCGACCCGTCGCATGCCGCCTACACGACCGGCGCCACGATGTACGCCACACACGAGTTCGACCAAGCCGGAGCGATGCGCTGGTTCCCCTGGACCAAGGGTATCGAGCAGACCGCGGTGATCACGCTGATCAGTCCAACCGCCGGCGCGCCAATCGTGTCCGGTCTCGGCGACATCGCCGGCTTTCGTCATGACGACCTCGCCGTCTCGCCGCCGGTGCTGCACAAGAACCCGTATCTCACCAACACGAACACGCTGGATTATGCCGGCAGGGCGCCGAACATCATGGTGCGCAGCGGCAGCACGCACACGCGCATCGTGCCGGGCCCGTCGCTCGCCTGGTCGAACGACGGCGGCCGCACCTGGCAGCCGCTTGCCCCCAAGGTCGTGCGGCCTGTGACACCGTTGCGCGGTCCAGCGCCGGTGACGACCGGCGACGCGCCGATCGTCGTTTCGGCCGATGGGCGCACTTTCCTTGCCGGTACCGTGTTCCCGATGCTGACGCGCGATCGCGGCGAGACCTGGCAACGCGCGCTGAACATGCCGATCGGCAGCCGGCCGACGGCCGACAAGGTCGATCCCGCGCGCTTCTACGCCATCGATTTCGCGACAAGCAGGATGATGCGCAGCGACGACGGGGGCGGCCTTTTTCATGCAGTCGCCGGACGTGGGTTGCCGGCCGACCTGTCCTCGGCGCACGTCACCTGGCGTGAGGCGCAGAACCCGCTCAAGGCCACCGCGGATCGCGCCGGTGCGTTGTGGCTGCTGCTCGACGGCGCGCTCTATCGCTCCACCGACTTCGGCGATGATTGGGTGCTTGCCACGCGCGACATCCGGATCCGCTATTACGGCCTCGGCAAGGGCGCGCCGGGTTCGGCTTGGCCAGCGATCTATGCAATCGGGGATCGCGACGGGCTGACCGCCGTCTGGCGGTCGGTGGACGGCGGCGGCACCTGGAAGCGGATCAATGACGACCGCCATCAATGGGGCCTCCGCTTCCGGGCGATCATCGGCGATCCGAAGCAGTTCGGCCGCGTCTATATCGGCACCGACGGGCGCGGGATCATCTACGGTGATCCGGCGTGACCCGTCGCTGGCGACACGCTTCGCATGCGGCGGCCCCGTCGCCACGCGAGGTAGCATCTGCCGTGCAGCACCCGCCGAACGGGTGATCGCCTGCACCATCAAATCAACGATAACAGGGGAGGAAATCACATGCGAAACCGTTGGCTTCTGACTGCGTGCGCGATCGCGCTATGCGGCACCGCGCCAGGCCGATCGGCGACCACGCCCCTGCAGGCCCCGGCGGCGCCCCAACCACCGGCGCGGCCCGCCTACCAGCACTTCAAGGCCGCGATCTACATCACCGTGAACGCGACGCGGCGTCTCGCCGATCGCGCAACCTTTGACCGCGACTATGCGCGTGCCGCTTCGCAGCTGCATTTCGACAAGGTCTATATCGAAGCCTATCGCGACCATGTCTTCGCCACCGATGACCAGCTGGAGAAGGTCAAATCGTATTTCCAGGAGAAGGGCATCGAGGTTGCCGGCGGCATCACGCTGGCCGCCGGGGGCGACAACGGCCAGTTCGGCACCTTCGATTATGAAAAGCCGCAGGATCGGCAGGAATGCGAACGCGCGGCCGTTCTCGCGGCCAGGCATTTCGACGAAGTCGTGCTCGATGACTTCTTCTTCTACACCTCCAAAAGCGACGCCGACATCGCCGCCAAGGGGAAGCGGAGCTGGACACAATATCGGCTCGACACCATGCGGGAGGTCGCGCGCGACCTGGTCCTGAAGCCCGCCCATGCGGCCAATCCCCATGTCCGCATGATCATCAAATATCCCAACTGGTACGAGCATTTCCAAGGCCTTGGCTATGATCTCGACCAGGAAGCTCAGGCCTTCGACGGCATCTACACAGGCACCGAGACGCGTGATCCGACACTGACCGACCAGCTCCTCCAGGAGTACGAAAGCTACGAGATCATCCGTTATTACGACAATATCCGGCGCGGCGGTAACGGCGGCGGCTGGGTGGACACCTACTCCACCCGCTCGGTCGATCGTTATGCGGAGCAGCTGTGGGACACGCTGTTCGCCAAGGCCCCGCAGATCATGCTGTTCAATTGGAGCGCGGTGGCGAGCACGCTGCCGGCGGAAGCGGGGACCCGCCCGTGGGCCGCCTATCAGACCAGCTTCGACTGGAACGCGATCGCGCGTCAGTGGCGTGCTGATCATGATGAGCAGGCGCCCGGCTGGGGCCGCGCCGCCGGCGCTGCGCTGGAGACGATCGATCCGGTGCTGGGTGCGCTCGGCAATCCAATCGGCATCGGAAGCTACAAGCCGTATCAATCGAGCGGCGAGGACTTCCTGCACAACTACCTGGGCAATATCGGACTCCCGATCGAGCTGACGCCGCACTTCCCCAGCGATGCCAAGGACATCCTGTTGACCGAGGCAGCGGCTGGCGATCCGCATCTGATCGACCAGATCAAGGCGATGCTGCAGCAGGGCAAGACGGTGACCGTCACCTCCGGCCTGGTCGAGAAGCTCTCCGGCAAGGGCTTCGAGCAGCTCGCGGAATGGACGCCCACCGGACGCACTGTCGCGGTCGACTCGTTCGTGCAGGGCTATGGTGCTGGCAACGGCACGCCGCTGAACGATCCCGGCGACGCCAAGCCGATCCTGTTTCCCGCGATCCGGTTCTATACCAACGACAGCTGGGCCGTGGTCAGGGGCGTGGCTGGCGCGACCGGCTATCCGATCCTGCTGATGAATCATTATTCGAAGGGCACGCTGCTGATGCTGACCGTGCCGGACAATCCGAGCGACCTCTACAAGCTGCCGCGCGCGGCGCTGGACGCCATTCGAGCCGAGATCCAGCCGGACTTGCCTCGGCTGGTCGATGCGCCGGATCACGTCGCGCTGTTTGCCTACGACAACGGCGCGATCGTCGTTCAGTCGTTCCGGGACGAGCCGGTGGCGGTGTCGGTGACGGTGCCGGGCGCGGCATCCCTGCAGGAGGTGCCTTCGGGTCAGGTGAGCTCGCCTGCGCTTCCCGTTCCCGGTGCCTCACCAGGCGGCGCGCACGATTTCACCGTGGAGCTCCCGCCGCATTCGTTCCGCGTCTTCCGCGCGGCCCAGTGACGGCCGAGCCGATTTGCTGCGGGTGAGGGGGTGGCGCCGGTCGCCACAAGAACAGAGGGACAAAATGATGAACCGTCTCAAGCCACTGTGTGTCGCGCTGCTGGCGAGCACCACCATTGCCGCCGCACCGCCCAGCGACGGCAGCTATCAACGGATCGCCGACGGCATCCTCGTGACGCCGGGCAGCGGGCCAGTGAAGCGATTGCGATTGACGGTGCACGGCGACGGCATCTTCCATGTCGTCGCCAGCCCGGGTGTCGACCTTCCGTCCGACACCAGCCTGATGGTGCCGGCACCGCCGGCAGCGGCGGCGTTCCGGGTCACCGCGCGGGGCGGCCGCGTGCAGGTGAGCACCGGCCGCGACAGCGCCGACGTCGATCTTGCGACCGGTCATGTCGCCTTCCGCGGCGCCGACGGAAAGCTGTTGCTCGACCAGGCCGGGCCGCCGCGCTTCGCCGCGCGTCCGGAAGCAGGCGAGACCTTCCTCACCGCCTCACAGCAGTTCAATCCCGGCACGGCGGAGGGCCTGTATGGCCTCGGCCAGCATCAGAATGCTCAGATGGATTACAACGGCGAAGACGTCGAACTCGCGCAGCACAACATGGCGATCGCCATCCCCTTTCTGGTCTCGACACGGGGCTACGGCCTGTTGTGGGACAATGACGGGATCAGCCGGTTCGGCAATCCGCGCCCCTATCACCTGGTCGGCGATGATCTGACCGTCACGTCGAACGGGAAACCCGGCTTCGCTGCGCAATATTATCTCGATGGCAAACTGGCGGTGGCGCGGCAGGAGCGCACGGTCGACTATCAATATATCGGCGACAAGGATAAGTGGCCCGAGGCCGCAAAGGCGCGGACGACTGCGGCCACCGGCGGGCAGAACACCGCCGGCAACGCCACGCAGACGCAAGACGTCGTCTGGACCGGCGACATCACCGCGAAGACGTCCGGCGTCCACAAATTCCGCCTGTACGCCTCGAGCTACTACAAGGTCTATCTCGACGGGCATAAGGTGCTCGACCGCTGGCGGCAGAACTGGAACCCCTGGTACGCCAATTTCGACTATCCGATGGTCGCCGGAAAGCCGGTTCATGTGCGGATCGAATGGCAGCCGAACCAGGGCTATATCGCCTTCGAGCATGACGACCCGCTGCCCGACCGCGATCGCCACTCGGTATGGATGACCAGCGATGTGGCCAAGGCGGTAAATTACTGGTTCGTGCCGGGCCGCTCGATGGACGATGTCGTTGCCGGCTATCGAGAGCTGACCGGCAAGGCGCCGATGATGCCGAAATGGGCCTATGGCTTCTGGCAATCACGCCAGCGCTACGAAAACCAGCAGCAGATCGTCGACACGGTGAAGGAATATCGCCGGCTCGGCATCCCGCTCGACAACATCGTGCAGGACTGGTTCTACTGGCCGCAGGACGCCTGGGGCAGCCACGACTTCGACAAGAGCCGCTATCCCGATCCCAAGGGCATGATCGACACGGTCCATGATCTGCACGCGCATTTCATGATCTCGGTCTGGCCCAAATTCTATCCGACCACCGCCAACTACAAGGAGCTGGATGCCAAGGGCTTTACCTATCACGGTAATCTGGAGATGGGGAACAAGGATTGGGTGGGGCCGGGCTATGCCAACACCGACTATGATCCCTACACCGCGCAGGCACGGCAGATTTACTGGCGGCAGATCCAGCAGAAGCTCGGCGTGCTCGGCGTCGACGCCTGGTGGCTCGATGCGAGCGAGCCCGACGTGCACTCCAACCTGTCGATCGCCAATCGGTTGAAGACGATGGGGCCGACCGCGATCGGCCCGGCGGCGGCGTATTTCAACAGCTTCCCGCTGATGCACGCCGAGGGCGTCTACGAGGGCTGGCGTCGCTTCAAACCGGACGTGCGGCCGTTCATCCTGACACGCTCGGGGTTCGGCGGCATGCAGCGTTATGCCGCCGCTGTCTGGTCAGGCGACACCGCAAGTCGCTGGTACGACCTACGGGCGCAGATTTCCGCCGGCGTGAACCTGTCGATGTCGGGGCTGCCCAACTGGACGCACGACATCGGCGGCTTCACCATGGAGCAGCGCTATTCAGTCAAGAACCCAAAGCCGCAGGACCTTGCCGAGTGGCGCGAACTCAACCTGCGGTGGTTCCAGTTCGGCGCGTTCAGCCCGCTATTCCGCAGCCATGGCGAATATCCGTACCGGGAGGTTTACGAGATCGCGCCGGCGGGCTCGTCGATGCGGGCATCGATGATCTGGTACGACAAGCTGCGCTACCGGCTGATGCCCTATATCTACACCGCCGCCGCCGATACATGGCTGGACGACGGGTCGATCATGCGCGGGCTGGTGATGGACTATCCCGACGACCCTCGTGCGCGCACGATCAACGACGAATATCTGTTCGGGCACAGTCTGCTCGTCGCGCCCGTGACGGAATACCGGGCGCGCAGCCGCCGCGTCTATCTGCCCGGCTCCGGTGGCAGCTGGTATGATTTCTATTCCGGCAAGCGTTATACAGCCGGACAGGAGGTCACCGTCGACGCGCCGGTGGACCGCATGCCGCTGTTCGTGAAGGCAGGCTCGATCATCCCCACCGGCCCCGATGAGCAATATACCGGACAAAGACCCGACGCGCCCCTCACACTGAACGTCTACACCGGCGCCTCGGGCAAATACGTGCTGTACGAAGACGACGGCACCAGCGAGGCCTATCGCAACGGGGCCTACAGCCGGATGCCCATCAGCTATGACGAGGCGACCGGCGCGCTGACGATCGGCGCTCGCGACGGCAAGGGTTACGCCGGCATGCCGACCAGCCGGACGGTGCGGATTCGCTGGATCACGCCGGGCCGCGCGCTCGATCTGGATGGGCCTGCTGATGCGAGCCTAGTGTGGCGGGGCAAGGCCGTTAGGTTGACGCGACAGTCGGGATGATCCGCCAGGCGCATACGATGCCGCACCGTCGGCGTGCGTCTGCACGCCTTTGGCGCCGGACGCGGCCGTCGGCGCTGGCAAGTGCGGCGGCTGAATCTGATCGCTTGGCGCGATCGACCCCACGCGCTGCTTAGGCGGTCCGATCCAGGAAAGCGGCATGGCTCGCCAAGGCATGGACGCCCCGCTGAATGACGGCGCGCATCTGCTGCAGCGACTTGCTTGCCTCTTCGAAGGGCAAGTTATCCGCCAACGGGTCGTAGGTTCGCGGCCGGATTCCCTGGCCCAGCATCACCGCGACCCAGCTCGGAACCTGGAAAAGATCGGCTGGATTGACAACCACTCGGCCGGCATTGGCGAACAGCGCGATGCGCTCGTTCAAGCTGTCGGGCACGTCCATCGCCTGCATCTGGCGCCAGAACGGTGTGTCGTCGCGCCGCGTCTGCTTATAATGGAGGATGACGAAGTCGCGCACCGCCTCCCATTCGGATGCCATCAGCCGATTGTAGAGATCGATTTCCGGCTGCGAGAAGCCGGTGCTGGGGAACAGCGACATCAGCGTCACGATGCCGCGCTGAATGAGGTGGATGCTGGTCGATTCGAGTGGTTCGACAAAGCCTGACGCCAGGCCCAGCGCGACGACATTCTTGTGCCAGGCACGTCGGCGCCTGCCGGTCTTGAAGCGCAATGTCCTCGGCGCGGAAACGAGCGGCGAGTCGATGCTCGTCAGCAGCGCGTCCGCCGCCTCGTCCTCCTGGAGGCAAGCGCTGGAATAGACGTGGCCATTCCCGATCCGATGCTGGAGCGGGATGCACCAGCGCCAGCCCGCCTTTCCGGCGATCGAACGAGTGTAGGGCGGCGGCGGCGACCGTGAGGCGCTCTGGACCGCGATCGCCCGATCCATCGGGAGCCAGTGCGACCAATCGATATGACCGGTCTTCAGCGCACGTTCGATCAGCAGACCCTGAAAGCCGGTGCAGTCGATGAACAAGTCGGCGGTGAGCGCGCGCCCATCCTCCAACTGCAGGTGATCCACGAACCCGGTGAGGTCGTCCAGCGCCACGTCGACAATGCGCCCTTCGACATGCTGCACCCCGTGGGCCAATGCGACCTCGCGCAACAGTTCGGCGTACCGCGTCGCGTCGAGATGAAGCGCGTACGACATCCGCGACAGGACATTGCGTGGATCGTTCGAGGGGCGGCCAAAACGTCCCGCATAGGCCGCCGCGGCCGGCAGGGAATATTCGGTAAGTGCTCCTTGCCGTGTCCGCAGCCAATGATGATGGAAGGCGACGCCGCCGAGGTCCGCGCCGAAGAAGCCGAAGGGGTGGAAATAACGATCGCCAAGGGCGCCCCAGTCGGAAAACTCGATCCCCAGCTTGTAGGTCGCTTGCGTCCGGCGAACGAGTTCGTCTTCGTCCAGGCCCAATTGGCCGTTGATCTGGAGGATCGGGGGAACAGTCGCTTCGCCGACGCCGATGGTGCCGATCTCGGCGGAGTCGACGACGGTCACCGTCAGGTGTTCGGCCGGGAAGCTGCGCGAAAGAACGGCGGCAGCCATCCAGCCGGCGGTGCCGCCACCGGCGACGATCACATGCCTGACGTGCTGATCTTCGAGAGCCACACCAAATCCTCGCTCTAGTGGGAGACGCCGGTCAGCGGCCGTGAATTGTCATTGTTGACCAACTCCGGCGCCGGGAGAACAAAAAAAGGGCGACCGGCGCGGACGGGTGCGCGGTCGCCCAAAGGGGGAGGGTGAGACCAGCCGCAATCAGAACAACACGCGCGCTCTGATCGAGAACCGGCGGTCGTTGATCTGGTAGTTGCGGAGATATTGCGGCTGGCCTTGGTAGCTGTAGTTCACCGCATCCGTCAGGTTCTGCCCGTCCAGCGTCAGCGAAAATTCCTTGGTGAAATTGTAGCTGATCGAGGCATCCAGCGACCCATAGCCTTTGAAATAGATCGGCAGATTGGCGGCCCCCGTCTCGGAAACCGAGTCGAGGTACCTGGACCGCCAGTTCCAGGCTACGCGCGCGTTGATGCCGTATTTGTCGTAAAGCGCCACCAGGTTGTAGCTGCTACGCGACAGGTTGATGAGGGGGACGCTCTCGTTCACCGTTGAGCCGATGGCGCCGACGGCGACGGTCCCGGCATTGCTGTCGACGAACGTGTAGTTC
>JBQCHA010000217.1:0-13203 GCA_051955175.1 Sphingomonas sp. | reverse complement strand
CACCGGGCCCGAATCCTGGCCCTTAGCCGACGTGTCGCGATCGACGAATTCGATGATCGCCATCGGCGCCGCGTCGGAGGCACGGATGCCGGCCTTGATGACGCGGGTATAGCCGCCGTTGCGGCCGGCATAGCGCTCGGCCAGCACGTCGAACAGCTTGGTGAGCTGCGCTTCGTCGAGCAGACGGGCGTGCGCCAGGCGACGGTTCGAAAGGCCGCCCTTCTTGGCCAGCGTCACCAGCTTCTCGACATAGGGGCGAAGCTCCTTCGCCTTGGGCAGCGTGGTGGTGATCTGCTCGTGCTTGATCAGCGCGGCCGCCATGTTGCGGAACAGCGCGGTGCGGTGCGCGGAGGTGCGGCTGAGCTTACGACCGCCGTAACGATGACGCATAGTATCTTCCTTCCAGTTCGTCCGGGAACCGTATCAGGTATTCCCGACCGGGCGGTGTGATCGGGCCACCGCCCACAACCCTGAAGTGGAGAAAGTGGAGACCGTCGCGCGGGTTTCTCCACTTCGCTCCGAACTCTTCTTTCGGCCCGACGCGGAAGTGAATTCCGCGCCGTCGGACGGGCTACGCCCGCCGGCCGGGCTTTTGGCGTCTCCGGATTAGCATCGCTAATCCGGTGCGCCTTAGCCCAGGATTTCCTGTTCCAGCTTCTTGGCCATTTCCTCGATATTCTCGGGCGGCCAGCCGGGGATTTCCATGCCCAGCCGCAGCCCCATCGACGACAGCACTTCCTTGATCTCGTTCAAGGACTTGCGGCCGAAGTTCGGCGTGCGCAGCATCTCCGCCTCGGTCTTCTGAACCAGATCGCCGATATAGATGATGTTGTCGTTCTTCAGGCAGTTGGCCGAACGCACCGACAGTTCGAGCTCGTCGACCTTCTTGAGCAGGTAACGGTTGATCTGCTGCGTGTCGCCCTGCGCCTCGGCGGCAGCCGGAGCGGCCTGGCCGACGGTGGAGGCCTGCGCCATCGCCTGGTCGTCGAAATGGACGAACAGCGTGAGCTGGTCCTGCAGGATGCGCGCGGCATAAGCCAGGCCATCCTCGGGCGTCACGGTGCCGTCGGTCTCGATCGTCAGCGTCAGCTTGTCGTAGTCGAGGTCCTGGCCGACGCGGGTCGGATCGACCTTGTAGCTGACCTGACGAACCGGCGAATATAGCGCATCGACCGGGATGAGGCCGATCGGCGCATCGGCCGGGCGGTTGGCAACGGCGGGGACATAGCCCTTACCGGTGTCGGCGGTCAGCTCCATGTTGAGCGTCGCACCTTCGTCGAGATGGCAGATGACGAGATCGGGGTTCATCACCTCGATGTCGCCGGAAACCGCGATGTCGCCAGCCTTGACTTCGCCCGGGCCGGTGGCGGAAAGCTGCAGACGCTTGGGACCCTCGCCTTCCATCTTCAGCGCGATCTGCTTCACGTTGAGGACGATGTCGGTCACGTCTTCGCGCACACCGGCGAGCGACGAGAATTCATGCAGCACGTTCTCGATCTTGATCGAGGTCACGGCCGCACCCTGCAGCGACGACAGCAGCACGCGGCGCAGCGCGTTGCCGAGCGTCAGGCCGAAGCCCCGCTCGAGCGGCTCGGCGACGAAGGTCGCCTTGCGCTTGCCGTCACCGCCCGACTTCTTCTCGAGGCCGTTCGGCTTCTTCAGTTCCTGCCAGTTCTTTGCATTGACAGACACGGGCTTCCCCTTGGTTTTGGGCGGGAGCGGGGCTCACTCCGGCCGTGGAGTTTTCGAGCCGCGCAGCGCGATCAACCGCGCGCGGCTCGAAACGAACAGTTAGACGCGGCGGCGCTTCGAGGGGCGAACGCCGTTGTGGGGGATCGAGGTCACGTCGCGGATCGACGTGATCTGGAAACCGACCGCCTGCAGCGCGCGAAGCGCCGACTCACGACCCGAACCGGGGCCCTTGACCTCGACCTCGAGGGTGCGGACGCCATGCTCTGCCGCCTTGCGGCCGGCGTCTTCCGCGGCGACCTGCGCGGCGTACGGGGTCGACTTGCGCGAGCCCTTGAAGCCCATCATGCCGGCCGACGACCACGAGATCGCGTTGCCCTGCGCATCGGTGATGGTGACCATGGTATTGTTGAAGCTGGCGTTCACGTGCGCGACGCCCGCGGTGATGTTCTTGCGCTCGCGCCGACGAATGCGCTGAGGTTCGCGTGCCATTGATGTGTTCCTGACCTAATCTGAAGCTGGAAGGAAAAGCGGTGCCGTGAGGGCGAGCCGCGTACGTCTTATTTCCGGCAATCGGCTTGGCCTTGCCCATGCGGGTGCGCGCATTGGTATGCGTGCGCTGGCCACGAACCGGCAGGCCCCTGCGATGACGCAGACCGCGATAGGACGCGAGGTCCATCAGGCGCTTGATGTTCATCGCGGTTTCGCGACGAAGATCGCCCTCGACGGTGTGCTCGGCGTCGATCGTCTCGCGGATCTGCAGGACTTCGGCGTCCGACAGGTCCTGAACGCGACGCTCGGCCGCAATGCCCAGCTTCTCGGTGATCTCACGAGCCTTGGCCGGGCCAATGCCGTGGATATAGGTGAGCGCGATTACCACGCGCTTGTTCGTCGGGATGTTGACGCCCGCAATACGTGCCATGAAATATGATCTCCTAGCTCCACAGGGCATGGCATGGCCGCACATGCCCCATCTCATCGCGCTACCATCCGAACGCAAGATTGCCGGCGAGCGCAGACAAACGCTGCCGGAAAACCGGTGTGTCGGAGTGAGTGCGAGATAGAAGCCGGGGCGTGCGAAGTCAAGCGCCCGCACGACGCTTGCGCCAACGGTGCAGCGCCACGCCGGTCCAGATCAGCTCGACGACGCCGAACGGCCAGGCGCCCTGCAGGAAACCGTACGCGGAACTCAGCGCGCAGCACCCCGCAAAACCGAGCGTCCAGGCGGAACCGCGATCCTCCAACAGGTAACAGACCAGCATCAGGCTGATCGCGGCGAGGCCGAACAGTGTCAGGACATCCATGCCGCCTCCTATCCCGGCAGATGCCGGCGGCCAACGCCCCGATGGCCGCTACCCGGCTATCCCGGATGATAGCCGTCGTTGAGCGTGCCGAGGAAGGCGATGATGTCGGCCATCTCGGCGTCGGTCAGCGGCGGTTGCTGACCGCGCTTGCGGTCGAACGGCGCGTCGGCGACGTCGATGTTCGACCAGTATCGCCGCGGCAGATCGTCGTACTTCATCACCCCGCCCGCGGCATCGCGCGGATAGATGCGGCCCGGCTGGGTATCCCTGAAGGCATAGAAGCGCAGCACGTCGCGCAGGTCGTGATAGACGCCGTTGTGGAAGAACACGCGCCGCTGCGCCACGTTGCGCAGCGTCGGCGTCAGGAACATGCCGCAATATTGCGTCTGCCGGGCAAGATCGGTGCGCAGCGGGCCGCACAGCCCCATGTCGTGGAACCGCGGATCGCGATTGATCGCCAGCGAGCGGTTGCGCGGCACGCCCAGCGCTTCATATTCGGTGTCGGTGAACAGCGGCGGCAGGCCGTCCGGACTGGGCCGGCTCAGATGGCAGGCGGCGCAATTGCCCTTGGCGGGATCGTTGAACAGCTTCATGCCGCGCAGCTCGGCGGCGCTGAGCCGTGCCCTGCCCTGTAGCCAATAATCATATTTGCTGTCGAAGCGGTGGAACGCGCGGGCCTCGACCTGATAGCGCGACAGCGCCGACATCGCCTCGTCATAGAGCATCGCCGGATTGTCGACCACGGTGAGCCCGAACAGCGGCTTCAGCCGCTCGATATAGCCGGCCTTGGCCAGCTTGCGGGCGACGTCATTGATGTCCTTGTTGGCCATCTCTGCCGGGTTGGTCATCGGTCCCGTGGCCTGCGCCATCAGCGTGTCGGCGCGGCCGTCCCAGAACATCCCGCCCTGCGGCACCAGTGCGGCCGCGGGCGCCGTGCTGGCCGACTTCACCGCGAGCGTCGCCCCCTGGGCCTTGGCGGCGAGTTGGCCGAGCGACAGCGGCGCGTCGTTGTCGGCGGTCGCCGGGCCGATGCTGAAGACGGCCTGGCGATAGAGATAGGCGAGCGACGGTGGCGGCCGCAGCCCCTCGCTGGTCAGGTCCGGCCCGCCGAGCTGCACCGACCGCGCATTGGGCGGGCCTAAGGCGTGATCGGGGCTGTGGCACGACGCGCACGACTGCCGGCCCGACGCCGACAACGACGGATCGTAGAAGATGCGCTCCCCGATCTTCGCCAGCGCGCTGAGCGGCTGGTCCGGCGGCAGCAGCAGCTTGACCGGGCGCGGGTTGGCGCCCGTCCAGTCCTCCACCACCGGCGCGAGCGCCGCCGGCGCGCTGGCCGGGTGGACGAACAGGAAAGTCGCGGCAGCAGCCAACAACGCGAGGAGCAGGAGGGCCACGCCGAGCAGCCGAGGCCAAAGCCCTCGCGGGCGGCGGGCACGCGCGAGTGGCGCTTCAGTCGGCAGAGGGGCCGTCGTCATCAGCGGATCGTTCGATAGCGACATTGCCCGGCACCGGCGTCGCCGCCTGTGCCGGGCGACGTCAGGTCAGGCGGCGGGCGGCGTGCTCACCGTCATGCCGGTCAGCGGATCGAGATAGTAAGGCGTCAGATGCGGGTCCGCCTTGAAGTCGAACATGTCCATGATGCTGCCCGTCGTCGCATCGTCGGAACCGCCGCCGATACGCTCGCCCTTCAGCCAATTGTCCTCGATGAAGCGGATGACCGACGCCTGGGTGATCGCCGTGCTCGAGACATAGTTCACCTTGGCATAGGGCGAGATCAGCAGGAACGGCACGCGCGACCCCGGGCCGCAACGGCCGTTGACCGTCTTGCCGTCGATTCCCTGGGCCGGCTTGGCGCTCGGGCCGGTGCATTTGCCGGCGCCATTCAGCTGGTCGGCCGTCGCGTCGGACGAGCTGTTGAGGATGGTCGGCGACTGATGGTCGTACCAACCGTCCGAGTCGTCATAGGTGATGATGACGGCGGTGTTCTTCCAATCCGGCTGCTGCTGCAGGAAGTTGAGCAGCTTGACCACGCCGGCCTGTTCGTCGAGCGGGTTGGAATTGCCGGGGTGGCCATCCTGATAGGCGGTCAGCTTGACGTAGCTGACCGACGGATAATTGCCGGCCTTCACCGCCGCGTAGAAATCCGAAAGGTCGTATTGATGGTGGACCGGCGTGTCGGAGCTGTCCAGCGTCGGCTCGGTATGGCCGATCATCGCGGTCGAGCTTGGCCGCGTGTGCTTCAGGTTGGCGGTAGATGCGTAATATTGGAACCAGGCGTGGTGCGGGCTGTAGTCGGTCACCGTACGGCTGGTGTTGGGCGACACCGTGCTGCGCTGGCAGCCGGTCGTGCCGTTGGCGTTGGTCTGGGTCAGGTCGAACCCGCCCATGAACCCGCCCCAGGTGATGCTGGCGGCATTCAGCAGGTCGCCGATATTCTTGCCGAGCATGTGCAGCGTGCTGTTGGTCTTGGTGGTCGAGCAGACGTCGCCGTCCGGATCGGGGTCGCCGATGACGGTGAAGCCGCCCTGCCCATCAGCGATCGCGCCGTTGCCCGCCGACGCGCCGGCAGTCGTTCCCGCCACGACGTTGAGGGCGCCCGGCGTCGACGGCCCGAAGCTGTCGGTGAACATGTTGTCGCTCATCGCGAAGTGCTGGGCGTAGTTCCACAGCGCAGTGACGGTGTTGCCGTCGAAATAGCCCATCACCTGCGCAGCCGTGCCGAATGCCCCGGCGCCGCCCTGCGAGCCGCGGCCGGTGTTGGCGACGAAGGCGTCCATCTTGCCGTCGTTCGACGCCTTCTGCTCGGCGGTGTAGCCGTGGTTCTGACCCGCGGTATCGAACTGCGCGCGATCGATGCGGAACGGGTTCATCTGCGCGGCCGGGATGCCGGTCGCCAGGTTGGCGGCGTTGGTGGTGTTCGGGTTGGCAGTCAACAGCGTCGGGTTGGCATTGTAGCCATTGACCGTCGGGGTGCCGGCGGCGGCGGCGAACATCGGCTCGCCATCGGGATTGGTCGCGGTCGGATAGGTGCCGAAATAGTGATCGAACGACTGATTCTCGTCGAAGATCACCACCAGGTGCTTGATCGGCGTTGCCGTAACGGCGGCATCTTCCGCCGAGGTCGGCGTCGGGGTCGGCGTGGGTGACGGTGTCGGCGACGCGGTGGGTGTCGGCGTGGGCGTGGGCGTGGGCGTCGGCGTCGGCTTGGAATCGTCGTTACACGAACTCAGCAGCAGTGCGAGACAGGAGAGGGCAACCATATTCGGGCGCTTGCGCATGTCGTTTCCCCGGTTTGTCGTGCGCCTGCGCCGGACGGCGGACGCACGGATCGATGAGCCTGCGTGTCAGGCTGCCGGGTTTCAGAAACGGTCCCCCGCCCGGCGTTGCTGACCGGACGGAGGCGTGGACGCCGATTGTGACGACGCCGTTGCTTATTGATGAAATTGAGAATTTTGCGACGAACAGCGCGGCCTCAGCGACCGCCGCCGCGATCAGCCGTTGCCGTCCAGGATCGCCTCGATCGCGCGGGTGACATGATCGATGTCGGCCATGCCGTCGACGCGGCGCACCAGGCCGCGCGCTTCATAGAGCGGCAGGATCGGCGCCGTCTTGGCGCGATATTCGGCCATGCGCGTCCGCACCGTCTCGGCATTGTCGTCGGGGCGACGCTTGAACTCGTGGCTGCCGCAGACGTCGCAGGTGCCCTCGACCTTCGGGCGCTTGAACGTGTCGTGATAACCTTCGCCGCACACCGCGCAGGTGAAGCGGCCGACGATGCGCTCCACCAGCGCGTCTTCGTCGACCTCCAGCTCGATCACATAGTCGAGCCTGCGCCCACGATCGGCGAGCAGGACGTCGAGCGCCTCGGCCTGGGCGGCGGTGCGCGGATAGCCGTCGAAGATCACGCCCGTGGCCGCATCGAGCTGGTCCAGCCGCTCGCCGATGATCGCCGAGACGATCGCGTCCGACACGAGCTCACCCGCGTCCATCACCGCTTTGGCCTTCAGCCCGACCTCGGTCCCCGCCTTCACCGCAGCCCGCAGCATATCGCCGGTGGAAAGCTGCACCATGCCGCGATCGGCGACCAGCCGGCTCGCCTGGGTGCCCTTCCCCGCTCCCGGCGGGCCCAGCAGGATGATGTCCATCGGTGAAAATCCCCTCGATTAAGCGGCCGGCTCGGCGGCGACCGCGGCAGGCTGCCCGGTGCCGGATCCCCCGATCCGGCACCCCGGCGTCAGTCGCGGCTACTCAGCACGAACCGCGTCGCCGGCGCAACCGTTGACGTTCAGCGCAGGCGACCGCCCTTCAGCTTGGCCTTCTTGATGAGGTCGCCATATTGGTGGGCGAGCAAGTGGCTCTGGATCTGCGTCACCGTATCCATCGTCACGTTGACGACGATCAGCAGGCTGGTGCCGCCGAGGTAGAACGGGATCGACAGCGCCGAGACCAGATATTCCGGCACCAGGCAGATCACCGCCAGGTACAGCGCGCCGACCACCGTGATGCGCGTCAGCACGTAATCGAAATAGACCTCGGTGTTCTTGCCCGGGCGGATGCCGGGGATGAACCCGCCGTGCCGCTTCAGATTGTCCGCGGTCTCCTCGGGATTGAACACCACGGCGGTGTAGAAGAACGAGAAGAAGATGATGCCGGCGCCGTACAGCAGCATGTACAGCGGGCTGCCGTGCTGCAGATATTGGTTGAGCGTGATGATCATGTCGCCCCACCAGCTCTGGCCGGCGATGTGCTGGCCGGCGAACTGGCTGACCGTCAGCGGCATCAGCAGCAGCGACGAAGCGAAGATCGGGGGGATCACGCCGGCGGTGTTGAGCTTCAGCGGCAGGTGGCTGCGATCAGCCTGCATGCCGCGCTGCGTCTGTCGCTTGGGATACTGGATCAGGATGCGACGCTGCGCCAGCTCCATGAAGCAGATGAACAGCACCAGCACGACCACCGCGACGACGATCAGGATGATGTTGAGCGTGCTCATCGAGCCCGAGCGGCCGCCCTGCAGCAGGTTGATCAGCTGCGTCGGCATCGAGGCGACGATGCCGGCCATGATGATCAGCGAGATGCCGTTGCCGATGCCCCGGCTGGTGATCTGTTCACCCAGCCACATCAGGAACATGGTGCCGCCGATCAGGCTGACCACGGCCGTCACGCGGAACAGCATGCCGGGCACGACGATCGCCTGCACGCCCTGGTTGGCGCCCAGCGCCTCGAGACCGACGGCGATGAACCAGCCCTGGATCGCGGTCAGCGCGACGGTGCCGTAGCGGGTGTATTGGTTGAGCCGCATGCGGCCCGATTCGCCTTCCTTCTTGATCGCCGCGAGCTGCGGGCTGAGCGAGGTGGCGAGCTGCACCACGATCGACGCGGTGATGTACGGCATCACGCCCAGCGCGATGACGCTCATGCGCTTCAGCGAGCCGCCGGAGAAGGTGTTGAAGAAGTCCAGCACGCCGCCCTGGGTGGAGCGCGACAGCAGGCCCAGCGCGGTCGGATCGACCCCCGGCAGCGGCACGTAGCTGAGCAGGCGGAACACAATCAGGGCGCCGAGCGTAAACCACAAACGCTTCTTGAGCTCGGTCGCCCGCGAGAAATTCGCGAGGCTGATGTTGCTGGACATCTGGTCGGCGATGGAAGCCATTATGGTATTCGTCCCGGAAACTGGAAGCGGCGGGATAGCAGTCGCCCGCCCCCGCCGCTCATATAGTCACTGTAGGCGCGTTGTCTAACCCGCCGTTCAGGCCTTGGCCTTCTTGGCCGAACCCTTCTTCGCAGCGGCCTTTTCGGCAGCCGGAACGATGGTCGGGATCTCGACCGAGCCACCGGCCTTCTCGACCGCTTCCTTGGCGGCCTTGGACGCGCCGGCGACGACGAAGCTGAGCTTCGTGGTCAGTTCGCCCTTGCCGAGCAGACGGACGCCATGCTTGCCGCCACGCGCCAGGCCCGCAGCCTTCAGCGCGGCGTGATCGACGGTCGCGCTCGCGTCGAGCTTTCCGGCATCGATCGCCTTCTGGATCGCGCCGGTGTTCACCTCGGCATAATCCTTGGCGAAGATGTTGTTGAAGCCGCGCTTCGGCAGACGCATGTGGAGCGGCATCTGGCCGCCTTCGAAGCCGGCGATCGACACGCCCTCGCGGCTCTTCTGACCCTTTTGGCCACGGCCGCCGGTCTTGCCCTTGCCCGAGCCGATACCACGGCCGACACGCATCCGGCCCTTGCGGGCGCCGTCATTATCGCGGAGTTCGTTGAGTTTCATGATTGTGCACTCGCTTTCGCTATGTTCGCGCTGTTGGATGAAGCGGGGCCGTTAACAGAGCCGGACGGGTTTGTCACGCCGGGCGGCGACATTTTGTTGCTCGATGATTTGTCCAGGCGGTTCCGCAGCCAAAAAGCCCCTCGACCCCGATGATCAACCAGTGTATTGCGTCAATAATACACACCAAAACGGAGCCGGACATGATGTCACTGGTCCCCGCGATCGTGATCGTCGCACAATCGGCCGCTCCGGCGATCGCCGCCGCCCCGCAAGACGACGAGCAAGCGGTGCACGCTGCCGATGACGCCTTCTGGCACGCATTCAATGCCTGCGACGCGGCATCGATGGGCAAGTTCCTGACCGACGACGTCGAATTCTATCACGACATCACCGGGCTTACGCGATCGCGCGACGCACTCGTCGCCTCGATGATGAAGGGCCCCTGCGGCACGCCCGGCCTCCACCTGCGGCGCGCGCTGATCGAGGGCAGTGAGACCTTCCAGCGGATACCCGGCTACGGCGCGGTGACGACCGGCGACCACCTATTCTATGCACGACATGGTCACGGCCCTGAACAGGCTGCGACCGATGCCCGATTCCTAGTGGTCTGGAAGCAGGAATCGGGGAAATGGTTGATGGCCCGGATCATCAGTTACGACCACCGCCCCGTGCCCTATCGGGCGCCCGAAGCGTCGATCGTGCTGACGCCAGACCAGCTGGCGCGCTATGTCGGGCGCTACCATACCGATCAGAACGGCGATATCGACATCGCGCTGGAGGACGGTGTGCTGGTGCTTAGATCCGGCAATCTGCGAGTCACGCTAGGCGCGAGCGCGCCGAACAGCTTCTTCGCCCGCGAACGCGATCTCCGGTTTACCTTCTCGGGTACGCCTCGCCCCACGACGATAGCGGTCGAGGAGAATGGCGCCGTCGTCGCGACGGGATCGCGGATCGCAGCCGCGCCGCCACCGGAACCCGATCGCGCCAAATAAGAAGGCGCGGCAGACGATGATCGCCCGCCGCGCCTCTTCGGGCATCGAAGCGGAGGGTTTTACCCCTCGACCGACACCATGTGCTGGACCTTGCGGATCATGCCGCGCACTTCGGGCGTGTCCTTCAGCTCGACCGTGCGATGCATCTTGCCGAGGCCGAGGCCCTTCAGCGTCGCCAGCTGGTCCTTGGTGCGGCGGATCGGCGACCCGGTCTGGGTCACCTTCACCGTGGTTGCTTCGTCCTTCTTCGCCATCTTGGCTTACTCCGTGACGGCCGCGGCTTCAGCCTCGGCAACGCCCTTATCGGCGCCACCCCGGCCGAGCAGGTCGGCGATCTTCTTGCCACGACGCTGCGCAACGCTCTTGGGCGAGGTCTGCTCGCCAAGCGCCTCGAAGGTCGCACGGATCATGTTGTACGGGTTCGACGTACCGACCGACTTGGTCACCACGTCGGCGACGCCGAGCGATTCGAAGATCGCACGCATCGGACCGCCGGCGATGATGCCGGTACCCTGCGGCGCCGACCGAACCGTCACGCGACCTGCGCCGAAGTGGCCGTTGCCGTCATGGTGCAGCGTCCGACCCTCGCGCAGCGGCACGCGGATCATCGCCTTCTTGGCGGCAGCAGTCGCCTTCGAGATCGCTTCCGGAACCTCGCGGGCCTTGCCATGGCCGAAGCCGACGCGGCCCTTGCCGTCACCCACCACGACCAGTGCCGCGAAACCGAAGCGCTTGCCGCCCTTCACCGTCTTCGACACGCGGTTGATGTGGACGAGCTTCTCGATCAGTTCCTCGCCGCCCTCTTCGCCGCCGCGACGATCGTCGCGCCGACCACGGCCGTCACGACCGCGACCGCCACGATCGCCGCCGCCACGGCCGCCACGCGGACCGCGGCCACGACCGCCACCGGGACCGCCGGGGCCGGGGGTGATATCCTGCTGGGTGGTCTCGGGCGCCAGCGTCTGCTCGGGCTGGTTGCCCTGACCGGTGGTGTTTTCGTCAGCCATCGTCAGAACTCCAATCCGCCTTCACGGGCGGCCTCGGCCAGCGCCTTCACGCGGCCATGAAACAGGAAACCGCCACGGTCGAACACCACCTTGGTGACGCCCGCCGCCTTGGCAGCCTCGGCCAGGCGCTTGCCGACCTCGCTCGCCGCCTCGACGTTCGCGCCGGACTTGGCCCGCGCGTCCTTCTCGAGCGTCGAGGCCGACGCCAGCGTCTTGCCCTCGGCATCGTCGATCACCTGGGCATAGATGTGCTTGCCCGAGCGATGGACCGAAAGCCGCGGACGGCCGCCGGCGCGTGCGCGCAGCGCGGTGCGGTTGCGGCGGCGCCGCTTCTCGAAGAGAGAGAGACCCTTGCTCATTACTTCTTCTTCCCTTCCTTACGGAAGATATACTCGCCGCGATACTTGATGCCCTTGCCCTTATAGGGTTCCGGCTTGCGCCAGCGGCGGATCTCGGCGGCGACCTGGCCGACCTTCTGCTTGTCGATGCCCGAAATCTCGACCGTGGTCTGGTCGGGCGTCTTGATCTCGATGCCTTCCGGCACCGCGAAGTTGACGTCGTGGCTGTAGCCGAGCTGCAGCTTCAACGTCTTGCCCTGCGCGGTGGCACGGTAGCCGACGCCGGTGATCTCGAGCGTCTTCGAGAAGCCCTCGGTCACGCCGGTCACCAGGTTCTGGATCAGCGTGCGCTGCATGCCCCAGAACGAGCGTGCCCGCTTGGTATCGTTGACCGGGCGAACCGAGATGGTGCCGTCACCGATCTCGTACGTCACCTCGTCGGCCATCGGCATCGACAGGGTGCCCTTGGGCCCCTTTACCGACAGTTGGCCTTCGCTCATGTTGGCGGTGACACCGTTCGGAACGGTGATCGCCTTTTTACCGGTGCGGCTCATCAGAACACCTCCGCCAGCACTTCGCCGCCGACATTCTGGTCGCGCGCTTCGGCATCCGAAAGCACGCCCTTCGGCGTCGAGACGATGGTGATGCCCAGGCCGTTCTGCACGCGCGGCAGCTCCTTGGAGCCGCTGTAGACGCGACGACCCGGCTTCGAGACGCGCGCGACGTGCTTGATCGCCGGCTGGCCCTCGAAATACTTGAGCTCGATACGGATGCCCTTCGCCGGGCCCATATCTTCCTCGGAATAGCCGCGGATGTAGCCCTCGCGCTGGAGCACCTCGAGCACGCGGACGCGCAGCTTCGAGCCCGGCGACAGGACGGAGTCCTTGCGCGCACGCTGGCCGTTGCGGATGCGGGTGAGCATATCACCCAGGGGATCGGTCAATGCCATCTCTTGATCCTTACCAGCTCGACTTCGTGACGCCCGGGATCAGGCCCTTGTTGGCCAGATCGCGCAGCATGACGCGGGCGAGACGGAACTTGCGGTAATAGGCACGCGGACGGCCGGTAACCTCGCAGCGGTTGCGCACGCGGGTCGGGTTCCCGTTCCTGGGGATCTCCGCCATCTTCAGCCGCGCGATCAGACGCTCGGTCTCGTCGAGCGACTGGTCTTTGGCCATCGCCTTCAGCTTCGCGTAGCGGCCGGCGTACTTCTTCACCAGCTTCTTGCGACGCTCGTTCTTGTTGATCGAACTCAGTTTCGCCATGACTTAAGTTCTTCCTCTGTTACGCGGCCTGACGCTGGTCAGCGTCGGCCTGCGGGAACGGGAAGCCGAACAGACGGAGCAGCTCACGCGCTTCCTCGTCGGTCTTGGCCGTCGTCGCCACGATGATGTCCATGCCGCGCACCTTGTCGATGCGGTCGTAGTTGATCTCCGGGAACACGATCTGCTCCTTCAGACCGCAGGCGTAATTGCCGCGACCGTCGAACGACTTCGGGTTGAGGCCGCGGAAGTCGCGGATGCGGGGCATCGCGATCGTGATCAGACGATCGAGGAACTCGTACATCCGCTCACGACGCAGCGTGACCTTGCAGCCGATCGGCAT
>JBQCHA010000216.1:0-14311 GCA_051955175.1 Sphingomonas sp. | reverse complement strand
GCATCCGACGTATAATCGATCGCGTCGTCGACCAGCTGGAACGCGACGCCCAGGTTGCGGCCATAGGCGTCCAGCGCCTCTTCCTCGCCCAGCGGCCGTTCGGCGACCACCGCAGCGAAGCGGCACGCGGCGGCGAACAGCGCCGCAGTCTTGGCGCCGATGATGTCGAGATAGCGCTCCTCGCCCAAATCGATCCGGCGGGTGGCGGTGAGCTGGTTGACCTCGCCCTCGGCGATCACCGCGCTGGCGTTGGACAGGATCTTGAGCACCTTGAGGCTGCCGTCCTCGACCATCAGCTCGAAGCTCTTCGAGAACAGGAAATCGCCGACCAGCACGCTCGCCGGATTGCCCCAGATGATGTTGGCGGTGCGCTTGCCGCGCCGGAGGTCCGACCCGTCGACGACATCGTCATGGAGCAGCGTCGCAGTGTGGATGAACTCCACCGCCGCAGCGAGCCGGTGATGGCGCGTCCCGGTATAGCCCAGCAGCTTGGCGCTGGCGACGGTCAGCATCGGCCGCATCCGCTTGCCGCCGCCCGCGATCAGGTGCCCGGCGAGTTCCGGGATCAGCGGAATTTCCGACTGCATGCGATCGAGGATCACGCTGTTCACCGCGTTCATGTCGGCGGCGACGAGCGCCAGCATCGGTTCAAGCGAAGCGCTGGGTGGCGGCGCGAGGCGGTGGACGGTGGCGGTCATCGAGGCGCGGTGTGGCGGCATTGCATGCCAAACGCAAGACTGGGCTTGCGTGTCCGTGCTGCGCCGCGCAAATGAGCCGGTAAACCGCCTCGCCAGGAGACGACCGTGACCGATGAAACGCTGAGCCGCTATCGTCAAAGTATCGACAATATCGACGCGGCGTTGGTCTTCATGCTGGCCGAACGCTTCAAGATCACCCAGGCGGTCGGCCGCCACAAGGCGGAAACCGGACTGGCGCCGGCCGATCCGACGCGCGAGGAACGGCAGATCGCGCGACTGCGCCAGCTCGCGCAGGACGCCGATCTCGATCCCGAATTCTCCGAGAAGTTCCTGCGGTTCATCATCAACGAGGTGATCCGCCATCACGAGCGCCTGCGCGATGGCGCCTGAGGCCGCCGTCGGCATCTTCGGCCGCGCCGGCCGGATGGGCCGCGCGATCGCCGAGGTGCTGCCCGACTTCGCCGCGCATTGTGCCGGCGGCTCGGATGCCGGCGACGACCCGCTGCCGATCGCCCGCGCCGCCGACGTGCTGGTCGACTTCACCACCCCCGCCGCGCTTGAGGGCAACCTGGCGGCGGCGCGCGCCGCCGGCACGCCGATCGTGATCGGCACCACCGGTCTCACCGCCGCGCACCACGACATGATCGACCAGGCCGCCGCCGAGATCCCGGTGCTGCAGACCGGCAATACCTCGCTCGGCGTGACCTTGCTGGCCAGCCTGGTGCGCGAGGCGGCGGCGCGGCTCGGCCCCGATTGGGACATCGAGGTGATCGAGATGCATCACCGCGAGAAGGTCGACGCACCGTCCGGCACCGCGCTGCTGCTCGGTGAGGCGGCGGCGACCGGTCGCGGCGAAGCGCTGGCCGACTGCGAGGTGGTCGGGCGCGCCGGCCTGACCGGGCGGCGCGTCGAGGGCACGATCGGCTTCGCCTCGCTGCGCGGCGGCACCGTTGCCGGCGATCATCAGGTGGTGTTCGCCGGCGATGGCGAGCGGATCGAGCTTGGCCATCGCGCCGAAAGCCGCGTCATCTTCGCGCGCGGTGCGGTGAAGGCGGCGCTATGGCTGATCGACAAGCCCGCCGGGCGTTACACGATGCCGGCGGTGCTCGGCCTGTGAAGAAGGCCGACGTCGTCACCTTCTTCGCACGGCTGGCCGAGGACAATCCGCATCCCGAAACCGAGCTGGAATCGGTCAACGACTATACTCTGCTGGTCGCCGTCGTGCTGTCGGCGCAGGCAACGGACGCCGGCGTCAACAAGGCCACGCGCCGCCTGTTCCAGGAAGTCGACACGCCCGAGAAGATGGTGGCGCTGGGCGAGGCCGGGCTCAAGGAGCACATCAAGACCATCGGCCTGTTCAACACCAAGGCGAAGAACGTCATCGCCTTGTCCGAGGCGCTGATCGCCGACCATGACGGCAAAGTCCCGGCGGACCGCCACGCGCTGGAGAAGCTGCCCGGCGTCGGCCGCAAGACCGCCAATGTCGTGATGAACGTGGCGTTCGGCGCCGAGACCTTCGCGGTCGACACGCACATCTTCCGCGTCGGCAATCGCACCGGGCTGGCGGGGGGCAAGACGCCGCTCGCCGTCGAGCAGAAGCTCGAAAAGGTGGTGCCGCAGCCGTTCCGGCTCCACGCCCACCATTGGCTGATCCTGCACGGCCGCTACGTCTGCAAGGCCCGCCGGCCCGAATGCTGGCGATGCATCGTTCGCGACCTGTGCGCGTTCAAGCCGAAGACGCCGGCCCCGGCGGCGCGCGCCACCCGAGGTCATCCGGCAGGAGACAGCTGATGCGCCTGATCACCATCCCTCTCGCCCTCGCCGCCATGGTGCTGGGGGCCGCCGCGACCGACGACAAGGTTCCCGAAGCGACGCCGGCGGGCAAGCCGCTCGAATGCCTGTCGCAATCGCAGATCCGCGAAAGCCGCGTCCGCAGCGACCAGGTGATCGATTTCTACACCTACGGCGGCCGGATCTACCGCAATACCCTGCCCGATCCCTGTCCGCAGCTCGGCTTCGAAAAGCGCTACGAACACCGCAGCACGATCAGCCAGATCTGCTCGGTCGACACGATCACGGTGCTGGTCAATGAAGGCGGCCTGCGCCCCGGCGCCACCTGCCAGCTGGGCACGTTTCAGCCGGTGACGCTGGTCAAACACTGAAGCGCCGCACTAAACCGCTGGCGCCCGCCCGCGAGCTTTGCTACGCGCATGCCCGGCCGGCACCCGTAGCTCAGCTGGATAGAGCGCTGCCCTCCGAAGGCAGAGGCCACAGGTTCGAATCCTGTCGGGTGCGCCAGCTTTCGAGATAATTCCTACATCTCATGGGCTTACGATCGGCCCGACGCGGCTTGGCATGAGGTGCGACACGGGCAGCTCCATGTCCGGTAGCCGTCCCATCCACCTGAGCCGTCGTGGTGCGATCTACCTTGTGCGCTTCGGCATTCCGGTCGACCTGGCGGCGAGCATAGGGATGGTCGAGCTTCGTCGTTTATTGCATACTGCCGATCCCCGGAGCCGCGCATTGATCTCCGTCCGCACGGCAAGCGGGATGGTACCGTTCAAATCCGTCATTTCACTTTCCGGTTGGACGGTGTGCGTCAGCCCTTGACGCACACCACCTGCTTCAGCGTGTGGACGATCTCGACGAGATCGGCCTGCGCGGCCATCACCGCCTCGATCGGCTTGTACGCCTTGGGCGTCTCGTCGATCACGCCTTCGTCCTTGCGGCATTCGATGCCGGCGGTATCGGCGATGTGCTCATCCAGCGTGACGAGCTTTTTCGCCTGAGTCCGGCTCATCACCCGACCGGCGCCGTGCGAGCAGCTGTCGAACGACTCCGCGTTGCCGAGCCCGCGCACGATGAACGACTTGGCGCCCATCGAACCCGGGATGATGCCCATCACGCCCTTCGCCGCGCGCACCGCCCCCTTGCGGGTGACGAGCACCTTCTCGCCGAAGTGGTTCTCCCGGCAGACGTAATTGTGATGGCAGTTCACCGCCTCCAGTTCGGCTCGATGCCGCACATGCGGCATAGAGCGCGGTCGTCCCGAAGGGGCGAGGTGCAAATCTCAAAGATGATAGTCTCGACGGAAAAAGCGCGCCGAAAGAGGCGGTCAAGCGCCGACTATCTAACGAGAAGACGCCCGAGATGTTGAACAGTCGGGACCGTCTCCTGTCAGCAGCGCAGATCGGGACAGCGGACGCTCCAGGCGTCGAGCCGGCGCGTCGACTGATGCAGGTCTGAAGAGCTCCTGAGCGCGGCTCTGCCAAATCGCTATTGTTCTATTTTGGATTTCGTTTGTCTGCGGCCAAGCCGCTCTCCACCACGGTCGCGGCGAAGGCGCACATCCGCGCCCATTGCTTCAACTCGTCATAGCGTCCCGCCGCGCCGTGGTGGCCCCCGGCCATTTCGGTGTGCAGAAGCATCGGCGCGCCGCTGGTCGATTGCGCGCGCAGCTTGGCGATCCACTTGGCGGGCTCCCAGAAACCGACGCGGTCGTCGCTCACCGCCGTCGTCGCCAGCGTCGGCGGATAGGGTTGCGGGCGGACGTTGTCGTAAGGCGAGTAGCTGGCGATGTAATCATAGGCCTTGGGATCGTGCAGCGGATCGCCCCACACCGGGCGGGTCAGCGGCACCAGCGGGTGCGTCGGGTCGCTCATCGTGTTGAGCATGTCGACGAACGGCGCCTGGCCGATCACGCCGGCCCACAGGTCCGGCCGCATGTTCTCCGCCGCCCCGACCAGCAGGCCGCCCGCCGAATAGCCATGGGGGACGATGCGCCCGGCCGCCGTATGGCGCGACTGGATCAGCGTCTCGGCGCAGGCAATGAAATCGGTGAAGCTGGTCTTCTTCTTGAACCGCCGTGCCTGTTCAAACCACGACCAGCCCTCTTCGGAACCGCCACGGACATGCGCCACCGCCCAGATCCAGCCGCGATCGACCAGCGACAGGCGCGGCACCGAAAAACCGGTGACGAAGCTGTAGCCGTAGGCACCGTAGCCGGTCAGCATCAGCGGCGCCGTTCCGTCGAGCGGAATGCTGCGCGCGTGGAACACGGTGATCGGCACTTTCACGCCGTCGGACGCGACCGCATGCAGCCGCTTCACCACATAATCGTCGACATTGTATCCGCCCGGGACCTGTTGCGCCGTCAACACCTGCCGCTGGCCAGTCGCGAGGTCGCACGCCAGCCAACGCTCGGGCGTGCGTGGCGACTGGTAGGTCAGCCGTAGCGTGTCGCCGGCATATTCGGAGGGCTGCACCTCGATCTCATAGGCGGCCTCGTCGAACGCTACCGGTTCGCGCGGCGTGCCGTCGTCGCCGGCGGCCATGACGTGGAGATTGCCCGCGATACGCTCGATCCAGGTGAAATGCCGTGCGAACGGGTGGGTCTCGGTGATGAAATGGCCGCGGCGATGCGGGATCCAGGGCTGCCAGTGCGCGGGCTGAGGATGCGCAATCGGCGTGCGCATCAGCTTGAAGTCCTCGGCGCCGTCGGCATTGGTGCGGATGACGAAATCGCCCTGCCAATGGGCGAGGTCGTAGATCGTGCCGGCCCGGCGGGGAGCGACCAGCACGGGGGGCACGGTCGGCGCGGTGCCGTCAATGACGCGCACGTCGCTGGTGACGTCGTTCCAGCAGCGGATGAAGATGAACTGTCGCGAGGCGCTGAGCAGCACCTCCATCAGGAACGCCGGGTCCTTCTCTTCATAGACCAGCGTATCGGCGCCGCCGCGCGCCAGACGGCGATAGAGCCGAGCCGGACGACTGCTCGCGTCGCGCCACACCCAGAACAGCCACTGCGAGTCGGGCGAGAAGACGAAACCGCCGTACGCGCTGGTCGGCGGATCGGGCATCAGCGCACCGGTGGCGATGTCCTTGACCTGAATCGTGTATTTTTCCGACCCGCTGGTGTCCTCAGCCCAGGCGAACAGGCGCTGGTCGGGGCTGTGCGTGGCGTTCTCGACAGCGAAATAGGCATGCCCCCTGGCCCGCGCCTCGGCGTCGAGCAGCAAGGTCGGCGCGCCACCGCCACGTGGGCCGCGCAGATAACGGGGATGCTGCGCGCCATCGGCGTAGCGGGTGATATAGGCCCATCGGCCATCATAATCGGGCGGCGGCGTCGGATCGGGGGCGGTGCGGGCCTTCATTTCGGCGAGCATCGTCTCCTGCAGCGGCACGGTCGGCGCCAATACCGCGGCGCAATAGTCGTTCTCCTCCGCGAGATACTGGCGGATGGTCGGGCTGAGCGTCGACGCGTCGCGCCAAACCTGTTTCCAGTTGTCGGGCTTCAGCCAGGCATAATCGTCAACCCGCACGCGACCGAGTTGCTCGACACGCTTCGGGTGGCGCGGCGTCACCGGCGGTACGGGCGGCGTTTGCGCCACCTGGGCCCAGCCGCGCGTGCCGGTTGCCAGCGCGCCGAGCGCGGCGCCGGCGAGGAACTGACGTCGATTCATGCTGCCTCCCGTGCCAGCCGCTTGGCGCGCTCGCTCGCCTGGCGCGATTGGCGCTTCTTCCACCAGGTATAGAGGCCGGTCACGCACATCTCGGCGGTCGACAGGCCGAGCAGGAAGATGATCGCGATGCCGACCGGGCCGATCACCTCGCCGCTATGCAACGGATAGAGCGCGCGGCTGAGCTTGCGGCCGGCGCTGTCGTGATAGGGGTTGTCGGCATAGACGAAACGGCCGCTCGATCCGTCGAAATAATAAGTAATGGGGCCTAGCCCGCGATAATGCTCGACGCCGGAGCGGGTGAACATCACGCTGTAGAGGTTGCGCTCCGGCAGGTGGCTTTCCTTGGCCGGTCGCCAATCGAGATGCGCGGCCCGGGCATGGGCTTCGGCCAGTCGCAGGGCACCGGCAAAGCCGATCGTCGGTCCCTTAGCCGCGTTGACGGACGGCGTGTCGAACGGCGAGGGATGTGCCGGCGACACCGCCTCGACGATCGGCGTGAACGCCTCCTCGAAGAAGTTCATGCAGACGGAGGTGAAGGCCAGCACCATGGCGCCCGCCAGCAGCCACAAACCGCTCGCGCGGTGAATGTCGAGCATCAACCGACGGAGCCGGGCGGAAAGGTCGATTTTCCACATCGGCTTCCACCGCCGCCAGAACGGGCCGACCGGCGGCAGCGTCAGGTAGAACCCGACGGCATTGCCGATCAGCCAGCCGAGCGCGATGATGCCCATCAGCCAGCGTCCCCAAATGCCGGCAAGCAGCGTATAGTGAAATTCGAAGACGCCCTCGACGATGTGCCGGCGCCCCCATCCCGGCCCCGACCGACGAGTGCCGACAACGTGACCGTCGTGCGGATCGAGGAAGATCTGGTCGTAGCCGAGTGGCGCGTGCGGATCGCGCGACGCGACGCTCGCTTCGATCGTACGCCCCGCCGGGACGTGGAGCGGAAAGCTCAGCACCGCGACATCGGGCCGGGCTGCTTCCAGCCGGTCGACCGCCGCAATCGGGCCGATCGTCGGCGCCGCTGCCGTCGTCTCGAACAGATCGGGGTTGAGCGCGGCGTCGATCGTCTTGTCGAAGCAAAGGAAGCAGCCGGTCGCCGCCGCCGAGAACAGGAAGAACAATGTCGCCAGGCCGAGATAGCGGTGGACGCTGGTCCAGAACTGGCGGGTACGCGCCTTGCTCATCGGTCTCCCTTCATTGCCGGCGTGTCGCAGGCTAAGCGCGCAACCCTCAACCCGTTTTCCGCAACGGGCCGATCACCGTCTCGATTGGGCCAGAACCCGGTCGGCGCTCAACCCTCTCGGCGATCGAGCCGCCGCATCCAGTCGCCCAGCGGATCACCGTCGAGATGGTCGACGATGCTGGCGAACACGTCGTGCTGCTCGTCCTGGCCGAGCTTGAACCGGGCATCGACACGCGTGATCGTCGCGCGGAAGGCAACGATATGGCGAATGAGCTGATCGTAGCGCGCGCCGAGCCTGTCGGCGGTCCAGGGCTGCGGCCGGTCGCGCTCCATCGCGGCGATCAGACGCGCGATCGCCTCGTCGTTGAGCGTGGGATCGAGCGCGATGTCGGCCTCGATCCGCGCGACCGCATAGTTCCAGGTCGGCCCCCAATCACCGCGCCCGGCCATGTCGGGCGAGATATAACCATGCGGCCCCTGAAACAGGAACAGCGCGCGGGGATCGCCTTGCACGTCCGCGATCTGCGGATTGGAACGGCCGAAATGGCCGAGCAGGCTTACCGGCGTGCCGGCGGCGTCGCGCTCCAGCAGGATCGGCAGCGGCGTCGCCCTAAAGCGATCGGAGCGCGTCACCACCCAAGCGAGCGGATAGGCCGCGATCAGCTCGCCGAGATCGTCATCGTTCCAGGTCTCGAAGGGCCCGGTCACGCCGGTTCATGCCCGGCCGGACCGAGCACCCGTCTCAGCCAAGCCGCCTGATCGTCCAGCGCGCGATCGGCGAGCGGAGCGATGCTGACGGCCTCGAGGAAGCTGTGTGTCGCGCCGGGATAGACGGTCGAGGTCACCGTGACGCCGGCATCGCGCAGCCGCCGCGCCATCTCACGATTCTCGTCGGCCAGGATGTCGCATTCGGCGATGCACAGGAAGGTCGGCGGCAGCCCCGCGAGGTCGGCGAGTAGCGGTCGCGCCAGGGGATCGCGCTCGTCGGCCGGGCTGCGCAGGTAATTGTCCCAGAATTCCGCCATTTCGGGCACCGTCAGCATGTACGAATCGCCATCGTAGCGATCGTGCGACGGCCGCGCCGTCATGTCGAACGCGCCATAATTGAGCAGCAGCGCATCGCACACCGGCGCACCGGTCTCGCGCAGCCGCAGATTGGCGGCGAGCGACAGGTTGGCGCCGGCTGAATCGCCGCCGATCGCGAGCCGGTCGGTGCCCAGCCCAATGCCGGGCCCTTCGACGCGGAGCCAGTCGATCACCTCGACGATTTCGTCGATCGCGCGGGGGAAACGCGCCTCGGGCGCGAGGCTGTAATCGACGCCGACCACTGCCATTCCGGCTCGCGCGGCATATTCGCGCATCAGCCGATCGTGCGTATCGAGGCTGAAGATCGTCCAGCCGCCGCCATGGACATAGACGAGCACCGGCAGGCCGGAGCGACCGTCGGGCCGATGAATGCGGATGCGGATGCCCGAAGCGCCGACGCTGCGCTCGTCGGTCGAGGCCATGGCCGGACCGCCGGCAACCCAACGCTCGCGCACCTGCTCGGCCACGCTGCGGCGCGCGGCAAGCCCGCTCCCCGCCCCGCCAGCCAAACGCGCGCTGTCGGCCGCCGTTTCGCGCAGGAAGGTCCTGATGTCGGGATCGACATCGTCGGTCGCTTTGCCGGTATTCCCACTCATCGTCGCCGAAAGTCACCATCAGATCGTGGATGTCGATACCGGCATGGCCGAGCCCCCCGGTGGCTCGCTCCCGCCAGCGGGTCAGAAATCATTGCCGACGGGCAAAGGCCAGCCAATCCACGTTACGGTTTCTTGACAAGGCGCGCGCGTGCCATAGCCTGTGACAACATATCGACACGCTTTCATCGGGCACGGGCCATGAAAACTTTCGACGAGGCGAGTTGCGACATTCATGCCGTGGTCGGGCTTGAGGACGAATATCCGGCAGGCTTCACCGACCCGCCGCATGCCCACAATCACGCTCAATTGCTCTATGCCTCATCGGGGGTGATGTCGGTTGTGGTCGAGGCGGAAAGCTTCGTCATTCCTCCGCAGCGCGCGCTTTGGATCCCCGCCGGCGCCCGTCACGAAGTGTCGTGCCGCGGGCCGGTATCGATCCGCACGCTTTATTTTGGCGAGACGCTCGGCGACCTGGCCGGCAATGTCTGCCGCGTGATCGAGATTTCCGATTTCCTGAAGGCGCTCATCCTCGAAGCGGTGCATTTCGGCCGTCATTATGACGAGGATGGTCGCGAGGGTCGGATCGTGCGGCTGCTGATCGACGAGGTCCGCGCCATGCCCGACGCGCCGTATTCGGCGCGCATGCCGTCCGACTATCGCCTGTTGCGCGTCTGCCGGCAGATTCTCGACAACCCCGCCGATCAGCGAGACCTCGACGATTATGCGGCGCTCGCCGGGATGAGCCGGCGCACCTTCACGCGGCTGTTCCGGCAGGAAACCGGCATGGGGCTGGCGGTATGGCGCCAGCAGGTTCGACTGATGGAGGCGGTGTCGCTGCTCGCCATGGGGCAGCCGGTGACCACGGTGGCGTTCGACGTCGGTTATGAGAGCCCCAGCGCGTTCACCGCGATGTTTCATCGCTCGTTCGGGGCGCCGCCCAGCCAGTATCGCCCGCGCCGCCCCGAGCTGCTGATGCACTAATCGCGCCGCCCAACCGCGAGCGATGATAGCCGTAGCTCGCGTAGAAGATCGCCCCCACGGCGATGTAGCAGACCAGGATGACGAGCGGGATCGATTGACCGGCGATCGCCTTGTCGACGATGTCGATCAGCACCGGCGCGACCGTCAACAGGCAGAACAGCAGGGACAGCACCGGCACCACACCCAGCCACACGCCGGCAATCCTGATGCCGCCCAGCGGTACGCGGAACGGTCGATCGAGATCGGGCTGGGTCGTGCGCAGCCAGATCACCGACACCGCGACCATCGAGAATGCCATCGCGGTGCCGAGGCTGACGAGATCGCCGAGGATGCTGATCGGCAGCAACGCGGCAGCCAAAGCGGAGACAGAGGCGACGAACAGCGTTCCCTTCCACGGCGTGCGGAAGCGTGGATGCATCGCCGCGAAGAAGCGCGGCAGCAGCCCATCGGTCGCCATCGCGAAGCAGATCCGCGACTGGCCGTAGGTGTTGACCAGCAGCACCGACGACAGCCCCATCAACGCGCCGAGCTTGATCAGGATCGACAGCGCCGGCCAGCCCACAGCATCGACTGCGACCGCCACCGGATCGGGGACATTGAGGGCGGTGTACGACACCAGTCCCGTCATCACCCGCGCGACGAGGATATAGAGTACCGTGCAGATGACCAGCGCCGAGAGGATCCCGATCGGCAGGTCGCGGCCCGGATTACGCGTCTCGAGGGCGGCAGTCGACACCGTCTCGAAGCCGAGATAGGCGAAGAACAGCACCGACGCGCCGCGGAAGATGCCGGGCACACCATAGGTGAAGCCGCCCCGGCTCGGCGGAATGAACGGATGCCAATTGGCCGGATCGACATGTCGCCAGCCGACGATGACGAAGCCGATCAGCACGGCGAGCTTGATGATCACCAGGATCACGTTGACCGTCGCCGAATGGGCGATGCCGCGTACCAGCACGCCGGCGAACAGCATCAGCCCGGCGACCGCGAGCAGGTTGATCCCGCCCCCGATGGTAAAGACGGTGCCGTGTGGCGTCACCTGCGACTGGATGAACGGAGTGACAATCGCCACGGGCAGGTGGATGGCGAAATCGCCGAGCAGGCTGGCCAGGAAGCCGGCGAAGCCCGCCGCCAGCGCAGCGCCGGCGAGCCCGTATTCGAGCATCAGCAGCCAGGCCAGCCCCCAGGCGAACACCTCGCCCAGCGCGGTATAGGCATAGGTGTAGGACGATCCGGAGACGGGCAGCGTTGAGGACAGCTCAGCATAGCACAAGGCGGTGAAACCACAGGCGATGCCGGCGATGACGAACGACAGGATCACCGCCGGGCCGGCATAATTGGCGGCGGCGGTGCCGCTCATCACATAGACGCCGGCCCCAACGATGCAGCCGATCCCCAGCATGGTGAGTTGCACCGGCCCCAGCGACCGCCGCAGGCCATGCCCGGCCTGGTCGCGGCGGACGTCGTCAAGCGATTTGCGGGCCAGCAGGCGGGCGCGTCGGTCAGCCACATCATTCCCCTTGCAACGCTCTCGCGCCGAGCCTAGCAGCCTGCGCGCCGCGACCCGCATGGGACGGGCCAGAACTTCGCGTGCCCGGGCCAAGCGGGTCGCCCACCGGGTACTGCCGATGGCGAGCGTGGCCCGTTTGCGATAGCGTCCGGCCCATTCGCAGATGCAGCATGGTGGGGTCGACCGCACACTCGTTCGACGCTGAAGCCGCACTCCAGCTCTGGGGGGATACCATGTCTTTGCCGCAGTCGACCGCTCCAACCGTCTTCACCCGCCGCACGGCGGTTCGCCTGCCGCTGCTGGCCGGCGCGATGCTCGCCGCCGCGCCGGCGCTGGCGCAGACCGCCGATCCGGCCGGTGACGCCGCTCAGGCCAACACCGCGGCTGCCCCGCAAACGACGCGCACCACGGTCGACGGTCAGCAGGAGATCATCGTCACCGCCAAGAACTTCGTGCCGGAAGGCTCGACCACGGCGACCAAGACCAACATCCCGCTGATCGAGACGCCGCAGTCGATCTCGGTCATCACGCGCGACCAGATCGACCTGCTCAACTTCACCGACGCCCAACAGGCGGTGCGCTACACGGCCGGGGCGTTCGGCGAGAATTACGGGCCCGACCTGCGCTTCGATTTCTTCACCGTGCGCGGTTTCACCCCGACGCAATATATCGACGGCCTCGCCGCGCCGGTATCCACCACGATCTCCTCGGTCGGCGTCGACCTCTACGCTTTCCAGTCGCTCAACATCCTCAAGGGGCCGGCGTCGGTGCTGTACGGCAGCGCGCCCCCGGGCGGCATCTTCAACGAGGTCAGCCGCCGCGCCGACAGCACCTTCGGCGGCGAAATCCGGGCCAAATACGGGTCGAACGACTTCAAGGAACTCGCCGGGACGATCGCCGGCGCGGCCAGCGACAATCTCGACGTGCGGATCACCGGCCTGTATCGCGATCGCGGGGCCGAGGTGAACGACGTTCATGCCAAGCGCCTGCTGATCGCGCCGACCGCCACGCTGAAGATCGGCAGCAGCACCACGTTCACGCCGCTGGCCTATTATCAATATGATCGCGTCCAGGGCGGCGAAGGCGGCTTCCTGCCGGTGCAAGGCACGCTGCTTGCCAACCCCAACGGCCGTATCTCGCGCTCGACCAATCTGGGCGACCCCAAGGACGTGTACCTGCGCCGCCAATATGGCGCGGGCTACGACTTCCAGCACGATTTCTCGCAACGTGTGTCGTTCCAGTCGAACCTGAAATGGAGCCATTACAACGAGGATACGCCTTACGGCGTGTACGATGCCGGTGGCTTCCTCAACACCACCGATCCGACGCAGCCCGATTATTACCGCACCATCGGCCAGTCGAACTTCACCTATCGCGAATCGGTCGCCAGCTTCGCCACCGACAACCGCCTCGACGCCACGGTCGATACCGGCCCCGTTCGCCACAAGCTGCTGGTCGGCGTCGACTATCGCAACGTCCACAATGTCGCCGATTACGGCTTTGCCGGCAGCAACGCGCTCGACGTCTATGATCCGGTCTATTCCTCGGTGGCGGCGGATCTGACCTATCCGACGCGCTACAACCACCAGCGACTGCAGCAGACCGGCGTCTATGCCCAGGACCAGCTCAAGCTCGGCCGCTTTTATGTGCTCGCCAACGGCCGGTACGATTGGGTGACCAGCCATTATCTGACCCCGTACACCGCCGTTAGCGCACCGGCGACGACGAACGAGCAGAAGTCCCACAAATTCACCTACCGTCTCGGGGCCAACTACGTCACTGCGAGCGGGCTGACGCCTTATATCAGCTACGCCACCTCGTTCGTGCCGCAGATCGGCGCGGACGGCTCGACCGGCCAGAGCTTCAAGCCGAGCGCGGGGAAGCAGTGGGAAGGCGGCATCAAATATGACGGTCGGGCGCTGCCGCCCGGCATCAAGCTGTTCGCCAGCGCCGCGCTGTTCAACATCAAGCAGACCAACGTCGTGTCGACCACGCCGTCGGTCAGCCCCGTCTATGGCACGCAATCGGGCGAGGTCGAGGTCTATGGCGGCGAAGTCGAATTCGTCGCGCGCATCCACGACCAGCTCTCGATCAACGGATCGTACAGCTACAACCATTCCGAAGTGCTCAAGAGCAATACCGCGGCCGAGATCGGCAATCCGCTGTCGGTAACACCCAAGAACAAGGCGTCGCTGTTCGTCGACTATACCTTGCAGAAGGGCGGGCTCGGCGGGCTCGGCTTCGGCGTCGGCGCGCGCTACACCAGCAGCAGCGCGGGCAGCCTGCCCGGCCCGTACAATCCGGTGGTCTATTACGGCCAGGCAGCGACGCTGTTCGATGCCATGGTCCATTACGATCTGCCCGGCTGGCGCTTCGCGATCAACGGGTCGAACATCCTCGACAAGACGTATGTCGCACGCTGCTCGGGCCCTGCGGGCTGTGTCTATGGGGCCGGACGCGAGATCATCGGGACGGTCACCAAGAAGTTCTAACTCTTCGGCCAGTCGGCATCCGGGCGGGCAGGAGGGCACGCGGGATGGCTGGATCTGCCGCGCAATGAGTGGAAAGGCGTGGGTGAGTGAACCTCACCGGACCCGCTAGCCAATTCAGTGCTGAGGTCGGCATGAACGGAGGCGTCTTGAACGGGACCAGCTTGGCTTCTTGAATGTCGGCTCTGATGGCGCTTCGAGCCCAGAATAGCACCTGGTGGTACGCAACATTGCCGTCGGTACGTCGCGGCTGTCGCTCGACCTCCAATGCGACGACAACGAACTGACCCTATCTGTCGTCAA
>JBQCHA010000215.1:0-9119 GCA_051955175.1 Sphingomonas sp. | reverse complement strand
AGCGCCCCTCGAGCGCAGCGGCTGCTGGTGCCGATCCTGTCGGTGATGGCGGGATCGCTCATCACGATCGTCCCGATCATCCCCAGCTATCCGGTGCTGCCGCCGTTCGGCCTGATCGTGTTGCTCGGGTGGCGACTGCTCAGGCCCGAGGTGTTCAAGGTATGGGCACCGCTGCCGCTCGGCCTGTTCGACGACTTGGTGAGCGGTCAGCCGCTCGGCAGCGCGATGCTGCTCTGGTCGATCACCTTCATCGCCATCGAGGTGTTCGACGCGCGCCTCGTCTGGCGCGATTTCCGCCAGGATTGGCTGATCGCCGCCGGCGGCATCGCCTTCGCCCTGATCGCCGGGCGCCTGCTGGCCTCGCCAATCGGCGCGCATGTCGATACCATGCTGCTGTTGCAGATATTGGTGTCCATCATGTTGTTCCCGCTCGTCGCCCGGCTCGTGGCATGGCTCGACCGGAAGCGAGGGCGCGCATGAAGCGACCGACCCGCATCGTCACGGAGGCGTCGCAGACGTACAGCTTCGGGCGGCGTGCCGTGATGCTGGGCATCGGCCAGGGCGCCGTCGGTCTGGTGCTCGCCGGGCGCATGGCATGGCTGTCGATCGCCGAGAACCAGCATTACGAGCTCTTGTCCGAAAGCAACCGCGTCAACCTGACGCTGATTCCGCCGCGCCGTGGCTGGATCATCGACCGGCACGGCGCGCCGATCGCCAACAACCGCACCGACTTCCGCGTCGACATCATTCCCGACCGGCTGGAGGACAAGGAGCGTGTGCTCGGCCTGTTGCAGGAAATGCTGGTGCTGCCGCCGGAGACGATGGAGCGCATCCGTACCGACCTGAAGCATGCCGCCGGGTTCCAGCCGGTCGAGGTGGCCGACGATCTCGACTGGGAGCAGTTCGCCGCGGTGAACGTTCGCCAGCCCGAGCTGCCCGGCGTCGCGCCGACGCAGGGCTATTCGCGCAACTATCCGGCCGGCGCCGCGGTGGCGCACCTCACCGGCTATGTCGGCGCCCCCTCCGCCGCCCAATACCAGAAGACGCACGATCCGCTGCTGGTCACGCCCGGCTTCAAGATCGGCAAGGACGGGCTTGAGAAAACGCTGGAAAAGCGCCTGCAGGGCGAACCCGGCGCAAAACGGGTCGAGGTCACCGCACGCGGCAAGCTGGTCCGCCAGTTGCGCACCCGGCCCGAGACGCCTGGCCAGAACGTGCGCCTGGCGATTGACCTGGGACTGCAGGAATATGCCGCGCGGCGGCTCGGCACCAATTCGGGTTCGGCGGTGGTGCTCGACTGCCTGACCGGCGACGTGCTGGCGATGGCGTCGATGCCGGCTTACGACCCCAACGTCTTCTCGCGCGGCATCAGCCACATGGAATGGGACATGCTGTCGGGCAATGACCATGTGCCGCTGATGAACAAGGTGCTGCAGGGCCTCTATCCGCCCGGCTCGACCGTCAAGCCGATGAACTCGCTGGCGTTGCAGCGCGCCGGCATCTCCGCCGACGACACCGTCAACTGCACGGGGGCGCTGCGCGTCGGCACCGGCCTGTTCCACTGCTGGAAGCGTGGCGGCCACGGCCCGATCAGCATGCGCCGCGCGATCGCCCAGAGCTGCGATGTCTATTTCTACGAAATGGCCCGGCGCGTCGGCTATGATCACATCGCGCCGACCGCCCGTCAGCTTGGGCTCGGCCAGTCGTTCGACATTCCCTTCTCCAGCCAGCGCTACGGCACCGTGCCCGATAGCGAATGGAAGATGCGGAAGTACCACAAGGCGTGGACGGTGGCCGATACGCTCAACGCCTCGATCGGTCAGGGTTATGTGCTGGTCAATCCGCTGCAACTGGCGGTGATGGCCGGCCGGATCGCCTCCGGGCGCAACCTCGCGCCGCGCGTGCTGCTCGATCATCGCCACGGTTTTGCCCCCGATATGGAAGCGTCAGGCGAGTTTCTTCAGGTGGTGCGCGAGGGGATGTGGGCCGCGGTCAATGGCGGCGGCACCGCAGCGGCGGCACGCATGCAGGTGCCCGGGGTCGACATCGCGGCCAAGACGGGCACCGCCCAGGTTCGGCGCATCACCATGGCCGACCGTCGCGCCGGCCGCACCGGCAACGCCGGCGTACCGTTCAAGCTGCGCGAACACGCGCTGTTCATCTGCTTCGCGCCCGCCGACAACCCGCGTTATGCTGCCAGCGTGGTGCTTGAGCATAACGGCCACCTCGTGCGCAATCTCGACGCTCATGTTACCGGGCGCGACATCCTGACCTATCTGTTCGATCGCGACCGCGCGTTGAAGACCTTGGCCGATATCGAGCCGACCTGGGGCGGTGATATCCGCACCCGTATGGCAGCCGAGGACGTCGCCTACCGCGCCGCGCATGCCCAGCCGCTGCCCGAGGCACTCGGCACGCGTACCGAGGGCGCCCCGGCGACCGATTCGTCCTCCGTCGCGGCGGCGGCAGCGGCAAGCAACGCCCAGGCCGAGGCGGTGGCCAACAGCGCCGCGCCCGGCACCGCGGCGGAAACCGGCTCTCCCGAGGATGGACAATGAGCCGCCCCGACTTCATCCCTGCGCCGCTCGCGCAGATCCCGTGGCGGATCATCCTGCTCGTCATGGCGATCGGCTGCTTCGGGCTTGTGGTGCTCTATTCGGCCGCCGGCGGCAGCATTCACCCCTGGGCCGAATCGCAGGGCATCCGCTTCTTCGTCTTCCTGGGCGGCGCGGTATTGCTGTCGCGCGTGCCGGAGAGTTGGTGGCGGCGCGGTGCGCTTCCCGCATACGGCATGCTGATGGGACTGCTGGTGCTGGTCGAACTGATCGGCGCGGTGCGCGGCGGCGGGCAGCGATGGCTCGACCTCGGGATCGTGCGGCTGCAGCCGTCGGAACTGATGAAGCCGTGCATCGTCCTCGCGCTGGCGGTCTTCTACGACATCCTGCCGCCAAGCGAGACGCGCCGCTTCGTCGCCGTCTGGGTGCCCGGCCTGTTGATCGCGCTGCCCGGGGCGCTGATCGCGCATCAGCCCGACCTCGGCACCGCGCTGATGGTCTGCTTCAGCGGCGCGGTGGTGATGTTCCTCGCTGGCGTGCCGCTGCGGCTGTTCGTCGGCGGCGCGCTCGCCATCTCGATCGCCGCGCCGCTGGCGGTCAATTACGTGCTGCACGGCTATCAGCGCGACCGTATCCTGATCTTTCTCGACCCGGCGCGCGACCCGCTCGGCATGGGCTATCACATCAACCAGTCAAAGATCGCGATCGGTTCGGGCGGCGTGTGGGGCAAGGGCTTCCTCCAGGGCACGCAGAGCCACCTCGATTACCTTCCCGAAGGCCATACCGATTTCGTCTTCGCCACCATGGCCGAGGAATGGGGCCTGGTCGGCGGCGTTGCGCTGATCCTCGCGTTCTTCCTGGTGATCGGTTGGGGCATCCGCGTGGCGCTCAACGCGCGCAGCCGCTTCGCCCGCCTGACCGCCGCCGGCATGTCGGCAACGATCTTCTTCTATGTCGCGATCAACCTGGCGATGGTGATGGGCTTCGCCCCGGTAGTAGGCATCCCGCTGCCGCTGGTCAGCTTCGGCGGCTCGGCGCAGATGACGGTCCTGCTGTGCCTAGGCATCCTCATGTCGATCGACCGCCAGAACCGGAAAAACGCACAATCATAGAAAAAAGTGCACGAAGGGGGTTCCCATCCCAAAAAACCGATGCTAACGCGCGCCCTCCAATCGGCGGTGGCCATCGGGCTTCTCCGTTTTCCGATCGATGTGGACGCATAGCTCAGTTGGTAGAGCAGCTGACTCTTAATCAGCGGGTCCTAGGTTCGAGCCCTAGTGCGTCCACCACCCTCTCCCCCAGATCTGGTTCGGTTACCTACGACCGGATGTACCCCGGACCGCGGGCCCCTGTACCCAGGTCTTGCGCTCGGGCTTTCGCGGGTTTGGTGCGCGATTGGGCCGATCGCTCGACGTGAACGGAATTGCCAGCTGGTCCTCACCGACCTGCAAGTGCTTCACCGCGCGATGCGCTTTGCGGCGCACCTGGCAATCCGGACGTCGAGCCTCCCAGTTCCTGAAGCTTTGTTGTCGGGGAAGTAGTTGACCATCACGGTCAACGGTCACTCCTAGCCGCTTGACGGCGTCGATGAGCGCGAACGATCCCGCCGCGGCGAACCAGCCGTGGTATCTTCTGGAAGTCGGACCAGGACACGCTGTCACCTCCATGAAGGTGTCGAGTGCCTGCACCGCATCCTGTTGGAGGCGCGCGGCAATGGACGAACACAAGGGCGCTGCCGGCCTGCCTCTCGACCCGGTCGATCCGCGTCGCATCCGCCAATGATGGGCAGGCCGCGTCGATATCCTCTCACATCGACACGACAGCTAACGCGGCGAAATCGCGGGATGCCGACGCGGCGGTCGTTCGGGAATTGAGCCAGTGAAGGCGTCCGCTGACGTTGCGCCTCGGCCGTTTATCGAGTTGGGACAAGGACGCCTTGTCGATCATGATCCGGCGTTTCCCGACGCGACGAATGGACGCTGAAGCCTCCAACGTCCGCATCACGCGGTTGACGTGCACCGCCGTCAGGCCGACCAAATCACCGAGGTGTTCTTGGGTGATGCGCAACTCGAAACACCCGTCCTCGACCTCGCCCCCGCGGTCGAGCCGCTCCTCGATGTCGAGCAGAACGCTTGCCACGCGCTCGGCGGCCGAGCTTCTCGCGATCAACGCCAGCCAGTCCATCAGCGCGATGCCGTCACGTTGAAGGCCGAGAAGGAAATTGGCTGCGACGCGCGGGAATTCCTCCAGAAGTGCACCGAACTGCTCCAGTGGCACTTCCACTAACGAAACAGGGGTCAGCGTGGTCACCGTTGCCGCCGCGTGCGGCGCGCACAGGCTCGCGGTACCGAATACCTCGCCCGGCAGGTGCAGCTGGAGAATGTGGCGCGCGCCGTTGGAGAGCAACGTCGAGGTTATCGCCCAGCCGTCGAGCAGAAAGAAGAAGCTGCGCGGCGTTTCGCCTTCACGTCTGATCGTGACGTTCTCCCCCACAGATCGTGGCAGCGCACCGAGCATGTCCGGCAACGCCGCCGCCTCAACCGCAGTCAGCGTGCCGAACTCCGAGAATTTCCTGAGCAACTGATCCGGGACCGAAAAGCGTTCAGAGACCATCGGCCACCTCAATTCGCAACGAGGCGGCGTTCCAGGCTGCCCACGCGCCGGTGCCAGGTAGCCGATGCGTCACCGTGGGACGACGTACACTCTCTCCGCTGCATCCATCCTCCTATTGGCGGTCCTTGAAAGCGAGCTTCGACGCGTCAACTCACGGCGTTTTACATCGTTCCACGACATACTAGGCGCGCACCCGCGCCTCCGGCGAACAGGGTTATCGCGCGGTCACCACCCTCGACGCTGTTCCTTCGGTCACAGCGCTTCGAGCAGACGGAGAAGCAGCGGTCGCAGCCGGCGCAATTCGGCACGATGGCTGTCGGCGAGCGAAGCCAGCACCTGGTGTGCGTGTCCGCTCGGCATGATCCGCACCTGGCGGCGATCATCGGCTGTGGCGTGGCGGGTCACCAGGTTGTGATCGGCAAGCCGGTTGACCAGCTCGGAGGTGCTGTGCGGCTTGAGGAGGAGCTGCTCGGCGAGATCGCCGATCAGCATACCCCCCTCGCCGGCTGCGCGGATCGCCAGCAAAGCCTGGTGCTGTTGCGGTGTCAGCCCCGCCTTTCGCGCCGCCGTCTCGGAAAAGCGCAGGAACCGGCGCAATTCGAACCGGAAGGCAGCCAGAGCCGCATAATCCTGATCGCCAATCTCGTCAGTCACAAACCCATCCTTGATATATGTCGTGCTTCGACATAACTGCCGGTCGAGCCCCGCCCAAGAGGAACATGATGCCCGAGACCCCGACACAGCGGCCGCCCCGGATCGCGGCGCGCCGACCGCGGCTGGCCGATCATAGCGCGGATTCGCGCATGCTGGTGCTCGCGGCGATGGCGCTGGTGACCGGAACAGGGGGCGCGATCGCGGCTTGGGTTCTGCTCCACCTCATCGCCATAGTCATAAATCTCTTCTGGTACCAACGCGTCTCCGCTGCGCCGGCGATCATCGTCGACGCCGCGAACGGGCCGCTGGTGGTGCTGGCGCCGGTGGTCGGAAGCCTCATCGTCGGCCTGATGGCGCGCTTCGGCTCGGACAAAATCCGCGGTCACGGCATTCCGGAGGCGATCGAGGCCATTCTCTATGGGGAAAGCCGGCTCAGCGTGCGCGTCGCGATCCTCAAACCGGTATCGTCGGCGATCTCGATCGGGTCGGGCGGCCCGTTCGGCGCTGAGGGCCCCATCATCATGACGGGTGGTGCAATCGGCTCACTGTTTGCGCAATGCTTCCGCTTGTCCGCGGCCGAGCGCAAGACGCTGCTGGTGGCCGGCGCGGCGGCGGGCATGACGGCGATCTTCGATACGCCGCTGGCCGCAATCCTGCTGGCGGTCGAGGTGATGTTGTTCGAGTGGAAGCCGCGCAGCTTCGTGCCGGTGATGGTCAGCGCGCTCGTCGCGTTCGCCTGGCGCCCCCTGCTGGTCGGCGTCGGCCCGATGTTCCCCTTCGAGGCGGCGGTGCCGACGACGGCGCTGGGCATCCTGCTTGCCGGCGGCCTGGGCATCGTCGCCGGCCTGCTCGCCAGTCTTCTGTCCAGCGCGCTCTACGCGATCGAGGACGGTTTTCACCGGCTGCCGATTCACTGGATGTGGTGGCCGGCACTCGGTGCGGTGATCGTCGGCCTGGGAGGCTGGATCGAGCCCCGCGTGCTGGGCGCCGGCTATGCCAGCATCCAGGATCTGCTCGACGGGCATCTGGTCTTGGCGGCGCTCGTCCTGTTGCTGATCACGAAGGCAGTCGTCTGGCTGTTTGCGCTGGGCTCCGGCACCTCCGGCGGTATTCTGGCGCCGCTGCTGATAATCGGGGGCGCGCTGGGCGCTATCGCCGGCCTGTGGCTGCCGGGCGGCAGCGGGCCCTGGGCGATGGTCGGCATGGCCGGCGTGATGAGCGCTGCGATGCGCGCGCCGCTGACCGCTGCGGTGTTCGCGGTGGAATTGACCGGCCATTTCCCCGCTCTGCCGGAGACGGTCGCTGCGTCTGGAGCCGCGTTCGCTGTCGCCGTGCTGCTGCTCAAGCGCTCGATATTGACCGAGAAGGTTTCGCGGCGCGGCCGTCATATCAGCCAGGAATTCAGCGTCGATCCGCTAGCGCTCGGCATGGCAGGCGAGTTGATGGCGGCCGATCCGCAGACGCTTCCCGCAACGCTGCCGATTGCCGACGCAGCACGCTTCTTCACCGACGACGCCACCCACCACAGCTATCCGGTCGTCGACGAAGAACATTACCCGATCGGCTTTGTCTCGCGGCGCGACGCACTACGATGGCAACAGAGCGGTGCAAGCGATGCCACGACCATCGGCGACCAGCTTTCTGATCGTTCGATTCCCGTGGTGACGCCTGATACACCCGCCGATGCGGTCGCCAATCTGATGATCACCGAGGACACGGGACGCATTTGTGTCGTTTCGCCGAATGATGGTCGGCTCATCGGGATTGTGGCGCGACGCGATCTGCTGCGGTCGCGCGCCCACGCCCTGCGCGCCGAAGTTCAGCGAAAGCGCTAGCAACCGCTCCATTCTGAGCTCACCGGTCCCGTCCGAACAACTTCGCGCGAGCGATGCTGCTCGCCCAAGGCACGTCGGCTTTTCTGCGACGTCCGCCATTGTGGCGCCATGGCCTTCAGCCGCCTCGAGTCGCACCCCACGACCAAATGTCGGGGGCCGCTGATCGACGAGGCAATAAGCAGTATCCCCGATTCCAGGGCTCCATCTTCGGTCGCTAGATAGATGCATCTGAAATACATGCATCGCCGACGCGAACGCTGGCCAAGGGTCAATTAGCCCGCGTCGGTTCGCACCCGAGACAGCACCAAAGACCTACCGATGATCGAACCCTATCGTTCTACGCCCATCTTCGACGAGACGACGCTGCCTGCGGCACTGCGGAACCGGCACAACACCAAGGCGGGTGTTTGGGGAGTAATCCACGTGCTCGCGGGGCGGCTCAAGCTGACCTACCTCGATCCTCCTGGCGAGACGGTGCTGACACCCGGATCGCCGGGGGTGGTCGAGCCCGAACAACCCCATTTCGTCGAGCCGCTCGGCGCCATGACGATGCGCATCGACTTCTACGACCAGTCGCCGGCGCTCTGATCGCCCTCACCCACGCACCAAGAAAGGTCAGCCACCTAAATGTCCAAGACGCTTTCCGAACAGACCATTGCGACGGTCAAGGCGACTCTTCCCGCGCTGGAGGCTCATGGCCTCGACATCGTGCATGAGATGTACGACCGGATGTTCCAGAACCCGGAAATCCGCGACCTGTTCAACCAATCGCATCACGGCGACACCGGCTCGCAGCCGCGCGCGCTGGCGACGGCGATCCTGGCCTATGCGGCCAATATCGACAATCTCGGCGCGCTGGCTCCGGCGGTCGAGCGCATCGCCCAGAAGCACGTGGGCTTGCAGATCCTGCCCGACCATTATCCCCATGTCGCCGACGCGCTGCTCGGCGCGATCGGCCATGTCCTGGGCGACGCGGCGACTCCTGACGTGCTCGCCGCCTGGGGCGATGCCTATTGGTTCCTGGCGGACGTGCTGATCGCACGCGAGCAGCGCATCTATGACGCTCTCGCCGACGCCGAAGGCGGCTGGAAAGGCTGGCGCGACTTTGTGGTCGAAGCGGTGCAGCGGGAGAGCGAGGTGATCACGTCGTTTCTGCTTCGCCCGGCCGATGGTGGCCCGGTGATCCGACACAAGCCCGGCCAGTATCTCACCTTCTGGCTGGAGATCCCCGGCCACCCGCCGATCAAGCGCAACTACAGCATTTCGAGCGCAGCCAACGGCAAGACTTATCGCATTTCTGTCAAGCGCGAGCCGCACGGCGTCGCCTCTGGCTGGCTGCACGATGAGGCGCGGCCCGGCACCATCCTGAAGGCCGCCCCGCCCGCCGGCGAATTCCACCTGGCCGAGGTGCCAACGCGCCCGGTGGTGATGCTGTCGGGCGGGGTCGGCCTGACGCCGATGG